>JAZLMO010000061.1:0-18502 GCA_045598675.1 Sphaerochaetaceae bacterium | reverse complement strand
TTCCGCCGGCACCGTTATCACCTGACTGCGGTTCGAAAACACCGATTTTAATTGTGTCACTGCCTGATGATTTTGAGCAGCCGACAAACAGACAGCAGATTGCTGCAACTATAAGTAAAATGTTTAATACTTTTTTCATAAATATTCTCCTATTGCGAGTATTGATTATACAGGATAATCCAAAGTTGTCCAGTAGAAAAAAATAGATGTCCGCGATATGCGGACATCTTTGATATTTTGCTCTGATTTTGCTTACAAATCACTTTTCTACAGGAATAAATTTGAATTTTGATACATCAAACAATCCCTTATCTGTAATTTTCAACTCCGGAATAACAGGAAGAGACATGAAACAAAGAGTCATGAACGGATCGATATTATCATAGATACCAAGTTTCTCCCTGGCTGTTTTTTGAATTTTTGCAAGCTTCTTTGCAACTTCCGTTCCCGGAAGATCTGTCATAAGACCGGCAATTTCATGTTGCACACTGTCCAGTACTTTTCCGTTCTTGACTACAGTCATTCCGCCACCCAGTTTTACAAGTTCTTTTACCGCAAGGGACATATCTTCATCATTATCTCCTGCAACAATAAGATTGTGGGAATCATGAGCAACGGTAGTTGCCACGGCACCGCCCTTGAGCCCGAAGCCTTCAATAAGTGCAAGTCCTACGGTTCCCCTGTTGTGATGTCTTTCAACAACTGCAACTTTGACAATATCGTCATTGTTTCTTACCCAATAACCGTTTTTGTCTCTGCAGATTTCTGCCTGTCCTCTTGCAGTAACTACAGAACCGGGAATAATCTTCATCGTAGTAACTTTATCGGATTTAAGCTTAAGTGCAAAACGTTTCTGACTGCAGTCTTTGACTTTCATCCGGCTGCTTACAGTTTTTGGTACAGGAGTATGCGGAATTTCAACAAGCATTCTGTGCTTTGAAGCAACATGTTTTCCGAATGTGAAAACTTCTTCTATCACAGGATTATCAAGATTTGAAAACAGTACCAGATCTGCCCTCTTTCCGGGAGCAACAGCACCTCTGTCGTCAAGTTTGAAGCATTCTGCGGCATTGACTGTAGCCATACAGATTGCAGTAATAGGGTCGACTCCCTCTTCTATTGCCATCCTGACATTGTTATCTATATGACCGATTTCAATCATTGTCTTTGCCTGACAATCATCTGTACACATCAGAACATATCGGGAGTTCCTGTCATTGACCCCTTTGCAGAGATTGACAAGATCATGGCACACAGTACCTTGTCTTAACAGAACATAAATACCCCTTCTGATTCTGGCCTGCAAACCTTCTGAAGTTGCACATTCATGGTCATTTGATATACCGCTGGTTGCATAGGCATCCATATCTTCATCTGTCCCCAGAAAATGACCGTCTACAATCTTTCCGGCATCCTTTGCAACCATAATCTTGTCAATGACCTTACTCTTTCCTGCACAAAGACCTACATAGTCCATCATTTCCCCAAGACCTAAAACCCTCTTGTTGTTTATACGGGTTCGTATATCTTTTGCCTCAAGAACGGCTCCGGAGTTTTCAAAAGGAGTACATGGCACACATGAAGGGAACTGAATAAAGATTGACATGGGAACTTTTTCGGAAGCTTTCAACATATAGTCAAGACCTGCAACTCCGCAGACATTTACAATTTCATGAGGATCTGCAATTGCAGTTGTAGTGCCGCAGGGAACAACCAGTCTTGAATATTCACCTGGAGACAAATGGGAAGATTCAATGTGAAGATGGCTGTCTATGAAACCGGGTGCAACATACTTTCCCTTGGCATCAAAGGTTTTCAAAGCCTTGGGAAATGACTCATTTCCGAATCCTGCAATGTAACCGTCTTTTATGTAAACACTTCCCTCAAATACATTTTTGTTATAGACATCAACGATTTTACAGTTCTTTATACACAAATCTGCACACTTTCGGCCTGAAGCAACTTCTATCAGATTTTTCAGAGTTTTTTTATCCATCATTGTCTCCTAAAAAATGCGTTATCGATATTATAATACCCACACTGCTCAAGTTGTATAGAATAAATTTTTTTATTAAATTAAAGGCATGGAAAAAAGGATATGCAAGGTATACGGAATGAGCTGTGCAGCATGCAGCGCAACCGTTGAAAAATCATTGAACAATCTGAACGGTGTCTCAAATGCAGTTGTAAGTCTGGCTTCCGAGGAAGCGTCATTTGAATATGATGGGAAAATCATTTCAGAAGACAAAATATCCCGGGAAATTGAAAAAGCCGGCTACAGATTGGTTTTTGATGAGGATTCCGGTGATTCAGATGAAAAAGCCCGGAGAATTATGAAAGTAAGGCTTACAATTTCTCTGTGTTTTGCTGCTGTTCTCTTTGTTTCTTCTATGTTCTTACATGCTTCTCCGTACATTCAACTTGCTTTGTGCATTCCGGTAATTATCTGCGGTTATTCTTTTTTCACAAACGGATTCCTTAATCTGTTCAAAGGGCATCCGAATATGGACAGCCTTGTAGCCGTAGGTTCAACTTCAAGTTTCATATTCAGTCTGATCAATCTGCTTTTTACGGATTCTAATTATTATTACTTTGAAGGCGTAGCCACGATAATAGCCCTTGTCATGCTGGGGAAAAATATAGAACTTAAATCACGCAGAAAGGCCGGAGATTCAATCCGTGAACTCATGAATCTTGTACCTCAGAAAGCTACCGTAATCATTGACGGCAAACAGATAGAAACCGATATATCAGATATAAAAATAGGGGATCTTATTCTGGTTCATCAGGGCGAAAAAATAGCAACTGACGGAATCATAACAGAAGGTGATGCAGACATAGATGAGAGCATGCTTACAGGAGAAAGTCTTCCCGTATCAAAACATGCAGGTTCTGCTGTCTATGCTGCAACAATCAATACGGACAATGCATTTGTTTACAGAGCAACTTCAATAGGCTCCGGAACAGTTCTTGCTTCTATTGTAAGAATGGTCAGAGAAGCCCAGAATTCAAAGGCCCCCATCCAGAGGATTGCAGATAAAGTTGCAGGCATTTTCGTTCCTGCTGTAATGGCAATTTCCCTGGTAACATTTCTTGCATGGTTCTGTACAGGTCACGACCTTTCATTTTCACTTACGAATGCCGTGAGCGTTCTGGTTATCGCATGCCCTTGCTCACTCGGACTGGCAACACCTATTGCTGTAATGGCTGCAACAGGTAAAGGTGCAAACCTGGGAATCCTTTTCCGAGACGCACAGGCTTTGGAAAAGCTGTCTCAGATGAAAAATGTAATGTTTGATAAAACAGGCACTCTCACAAACGGAAATCCCGAAGTATTCTATTATTCCTCTGAAGAAACACTGGCTCTTGCTGCAGTTGCAGAACAAAGGTCAAATCATCCTTTTGCAAAAGCAATTACAAGGGCATACAAAGGAAATGTAACAGAAGAGATAAAATTCTCCACAGTCATTCCCGGACAAGGTGTTGTAACACGATGCAGCAATAAAAAAATAATTGCAGGAAACAAAACTCTTATGAATGACAACGGAATCACAATTGCAGAAGGTGAACCTGAGGCTCAGGTTTATATTGCAGTGGATGATAAATACATAGGATGCATCGTAATCAAAGACAGTCTCAGAAAAGAAGCAGCAGAGGTTGTAAGTGTTCTTGAAAACAACGGCCTTAAAGTACATATGCTCACAGGTGACAATCAGATTACCGCAGATGAAATTGCAGAAGAATGCGGGATTGAAAACGTACATGCTCAAATGCTTCCGAATGACAAACTTAGTTTCATAGAAAACACAGGAAAAAACATAATGGTCGGAGACGGCATCAATGATGCACCGGCATTGGAAAAAGCAGATATAGGAATAGCAATGGGAAGTGCAAATGATGTAGCAGTCAAGAGCGCGGATGTTGTCATAGTTCGCAACAATCTCAAATCTGTTTACACAGCAATAAGACTAAGTAAGGCAGCAGTTAAAAACATTAAGCTAAGTCTTTTCTGGGCATTCTTTTACAATGCTTTGGGAATACCGGTTGCAGCAGGCATTTTAACACTTTTCAAAGGGCCTTCCCTGAACCCGATGTTATGTGCTCTGTGTATGAGTCTTTCAAGTATTTCAGTGGTTCTCAATGCGCTCAGACTCAGAAAGTTTTCCGAAGAAGAAAAGAATCATATACAGCATTGAATTGTTCCGGAATTTCAGCTCTTTTCTGTCAGGGATAATCAATCTGCTGAAATACATACTTGAAAGCAAGACAAACGCTCTATGCAAACCAAGTTTCAGTGAACCCTCCGTAATAGGCCAGAACCAGATGTTGAAAAGGACCTTTCCCAACGGCATTATCAAAGCAAGAATCACAGCCTGAAATATAACCATAAAAGTCATGAAAAGATTGATTCTTTTCTTTGATAAAAAGCACCACAGAAACAACACGGCAAATATACTGAAATTCAGCCATAATTCATTTGTAAAGAAAGAAATAAAGAGCAATGCACATGGAATAATAATCTTAATAGAATCTATGTTTGTCTTTTCACTGAGAGAACCGGATTCGTCCGTGGAAATTTCAAAACTGTTTTCATACAAATTTTCTGTTTTCAGTTTTCTGACAATTGCAGGAGTAATCAAACCCAAAATAAATGATGTAACTACACCAA
Source organism: Sphaerochaetaceae bacterium (assembly GCA_045598675.1). Taxonomy (GTDB): domain Bacteria; phylum Spirochaetota; class Spirochaetia; order Sphaerochaetales; family Sphaerochaetaceae; genus JAZLEZ01. Next base: position 13,833 of record JAZLMO010000061.1, on the reverse strand, counting down.
CACCGAGTACCGCAGGAGCAAGATAATACACACCGTTTCCGAGAAAAAAATGTGCAATATAAAGCTGCATTATGTTTGAAAAAAATGCTCCTGTTTCGCTTAGTCCCACAAAGGATATTCCCGGTATTCTGAAGAAAAAATACATTGCAAGTGCACTTGTTATGCCGGCAGTTGCAGACATTGCAAAGGCATAGGAAAAAACAGTTCCGTTCAGAAGAGCCTGAAATACTATTCTGAATACTACCAGCAAAACATATTCTTTAAATGAGAAACCGTAAGACAGGGCCATCATAACAGGGATGTTCGAAAATCCGATTTTGATGAATGACGGCTTTGGAATAAGCATCTCAGCCATGGAACAAATCAAACACAGCGCAGTAAAAAACGATACTTTTTTACGGGAGGAATAATCAGAAAGAAACATCATCTACCCCTCCCTTTCCGGTTATGGTCACCGATATGCAATTCGGAAGACATGCAAGAAATTCCCCGGCATTGGAAATACATCCGTCTGAAATACATGTTTTATTGGGACACGGAGACTCAATAAAGCAAACAGTTTTGTCTTTGACTTCGATAATGCTTTTTCCGATTTTTCCGTTGATTTCATATGTTGCATTTTCATTCAAAGGATATATGAATGTTCCTTCAGGACAGTTTATTTCAAGATAATCATTCCTGTTTTCTTTCAGAAGATGAAATGAAATCAACACTGATAATGAAAAAATCAATGCGGTAATGAATATATCCGAAAAAGTAATACGTTCTTTCATTTACGGCAATTGTACACTTTTTTATGTACTTTTGTGTATTTTGATTGTTATATGAATATAAATATAGAGAAAAGGTTTAAAGTGTTGCCATGAAATTGATATATATAGTAGAAGATCATCAGGTCATCAGAGAAGGCGTAAGACGTTATCTGGAAAATGCAGGTTACAAGGCTCTGGCCTTTTCCGATATCAAAAGTGTAAAGGAAGCATTTAATGTATCAAAACCGGATTTATTGATTCAGGATGTAATGCTTCCGGACGGTGACGGATTTGACTTTGTCAGCACAATCCGTGAAAAGGATGATATTCCGGTAATATTCATGACTGCTAAAATTGCAGAGGAAGACAGGTTGAAAGGCTTTAAACTCGGAGCCGATGATTATATCTCCAAACCTTTTTCTCCAAAAGAATTAGTTGCCAGAGTCAAGGCAATTTTCAGACGGCTTGATGCCCCTAAAAATTTTGCAGACAACTCAGCTACGGAAAAAATATTCAAAGCCGGTGAAGGCACTATGGTTTTCAATGATTTTGAACACAAAATTACCGTAAATAATGAAAAAGTATTATTAACATCAGCAGAATGGCGGATTTTAAAATATTTTACAGAAAATCCTTCAAATGTTCTGTCAAGAGGAGACATCCTGAAAAAATGTTTTGATTATTCATCAGAATCTTATGACAGAATTGTAGATACACATATAAAAAACCTCAGAGCAAAACTGAAAGCTTATCCTTGGATAGAAACCATAAGAGGTTATGGCTACCGTTTTATTGCTTACCCTGTAAATAATTACAGCGAAGAGGCTTCAAAATGAAAAAATACTTCTTCAAATATTTTGCATATATTTTCCTGATAGCATTATTAATTATTGCAATCCAAAGCGGAAGCATATTTGTGCAGTATAAATCCGGAAGAGAAGCATGGAAAAGGAGTATTTTTGAAGCCTGCGTTGATAATCTGGAGTCAAATCTCGGAAGATCCATGTTTCCGCAAATGAAAATTGACGGGTTGGATTTATTCGGAAGCATAGCACATGACAGCAGAATCAGCGGCTACCTTGTCAGAAATTCAGAAGGTGATGTAGCTCTTACCGTAGGTCATACACCGGACGGAAGAGTCTTGGCATCTGTTATTTCATCAGATGAAAGAATAAAAAATGACAAAATTGTAAAGTCAAAATATCTGGTCACAACTCTTAATGCCACAATGGATGAAGAAAACGGTGCGTTTTCCATAAAAAGAGGCAAAATTTTCAGTGCAAAACATAAAACATCCGTTCCTCAAAATATTGCAGCCAATGACATACTCGGATCAATTACTGTTTCTTATATGAACAATGTTTTGCTTACATTTGATATTCTGACCTATTCTCCCAGAACATATATTTACTCCAGACAGATTATCAATCCTATTATCAAGAGTTTGTCAGTATCACTTCCAATCTGTTTTATCATCGCCTTCCTTGGTGCATGGATTGTAAGTTCAAGAAATGCAAAGTATATAGACAGCGTGCGCGTAACTCTTAAAGACTTAGCAGACGGAAAAGAAAATGTTTCACTTAAAGATAATAAAAGCAACGAATTAAATGAAATTACAGTTGCAATCAGAGAACTCGGAAACACACTTTCAGCAAATAAAAAGAGCAGGATTGCCTGGCTGAACAGTATATCTCATGATTTAAATACGCCGGCAATGGGCATGAAAATGATAATTGACGGTATAATTGACGGAATTTTCAAACCGAATAAGCATAATCTTATAGATCTTCAGACTCAGAATGAAATTCTTACGCAAAGAATAAACAGAGTAATAGAATATTCAACTTTAATAGCAGATACAAAAGCCGAAATAACTGAAATTGATGCAAAATCTCTTGTGCAAAATTTTGAAAACGTTGTTTCAGATATCAAAACAAGCCATATTTCCTGTGATAAAAAACTCATGATAAAAGCAATTAATGAGTTGATAAAAAATTCTAATGCCTTCGGCACAGATACAAAATTAACTGTTGAAACAATTGACGGGAACCATAAAATTACCGTTTCAAATACCGGAAAACTTCCTCAGGATTTTGATTCAAGTATTTTGTTCGAACCATGGGCAAAAGGAGACAGTTCAAGAACCTCCGCAGGCAATGGCCTTGGACTTCCCATTGTATATGCTATTGCCTCTCTTCATAACGGAAGAGCAGAAATCTCCCAAAAAGAAAATTATGTAACAGCTTCAATAATTTGGACTGTTAAAACTATTTAACAGTCCAGAATCCGTTTTTGTTAGCTCCTGACCTTTCAACTATTCCCTGAGATTTAAGGTTACTTATAATTCTTGCAACTTGTCTTTGTGACATATTAATAAGTTTTGCAATTTCAGATGTTGTAATCCTTGGATTTCTCTTTATTAATGATAGTATTTTTTCTTCATTTATTATGACATTGTTTTTAGAATTTATTATGACATATTTATTCAAAGAATCTCGAATAACAGACAACATGAATATAATAAATGGTGTTGAGTTTCCGGAATTATTCGATTTATTGATTGCATTGTAATATTCTTTTTGTCTTTCAAAAATCATAGTCTCTATCGGAATATTTTTAAATAAAGGATTCCATTTGCAAAGCAAAAGTAAATGCCAGTATCTTCCTACTCTTCCGTTACCGTCTTCAAAAGGATGAATATATTCAAATTCATAATGGAAAATTGAAGCAACAATCAGAGGATGAAGAGTACTGTTCTTACTCCATTTAAATAATTCTGACAAATAATATTTAATATATTCCGGTCTAGTACCAAGATGAATCAAATCTTTATTCTTATAAACTCCAACAGCATTAAATCTAAGTTTTCCACTGCTGTTTAAAAGATTTTTCATAAAAATATTGTGAATTTTCAAAAGATCTTTCATTGAATAAGGATCAATATCATCAATACAATCATACGCCTCGTAAGCATTTTTTACTTCAACAATTTCATTAAGAGGAGCTAAAACTTTTTTACCGTTAATTACATCGGAAACCTGTTTCTCTGAAAGTCTGTTGTTTTCAATGGCAAGAGAAGAAAATACAGATTGGATTCTTGTTTTTCTACGAAGTTTCAGATTTTGTTTATTAATTGATTTTACATCAAGATTCTTAATCGCATCTGTAATATCAACTACAAGATTTATCATATCTTCAGTGAGAACAAAAGGTGGATTGTAATTATCGTTTCTCATATTTTTATTCTAGCATTTATTATGACATAAAAATATGATTCAGGAAAAATTATTTGAAAAACTTACTTTCAAGCTTGGAGTCGTCAAATCCTTTCATATACCAGAAAGTATTAATTCCAAGTGATGCTGCAGTATCTATATTTTCCTTGTAAGCATCAGTGAAAAAAACATTCTCAGGTGCAACACTCTCTTCTTTCAGAATATATTCAAAGAATGCCTTTTACTGTTTCTTTTGCCTGTAACGGAACATCTGTTTTCAAGTGTTTGTAAGTATTTGTTTATGTTTCCGAACGTTACAAGATTTTCAAGTTCTGTCTCAGATTTCAGTTTTTCTTGGTATTCTTTTTCCTCAACAGAACCTTTTATCTTTCTTCTTTTCCTTTGCTTTTTCTTTTTCTCTGCTTTAACAGGTTTCTCATATGCATCTATCGGTGTACTGTCTATACTCAGATTACATACAAGCCTGTTTGTATAAAATGAACTTGTAAGTCTTTCATGTAAAGCTTGTATGTCTATCTTCTTTTCAAATTCCTTTACCCGTCTTGATAATGATGCTTCTGATGGAATATTTTTCCCAAATCCAAGAATGTATTGATAATTCACTTCATTATTCAGTATCTTAAGCACTTCCCTTACCGTATTACACCTGCGGTAGATTTTCAGCATCACTACAGATAGTATCTGAAAACCTGAATATCCTTTTCCTTCCTGTGTATGGTTCTGAAAACAGATATGTTTTTTCCTCTGATGTCAGTAACTTTTCTACTGTAGCAAGGTATCTGTAAAAGGTTGTTTCCTCCTCACTGAAAAAACTTGAACGAATTTCATGAAAATTGAAAAGTGGCAGTTGAATTGAATAGCTGTTAGAAGTAAAATCAAGCATAGTTCCAGTAAACTTTTAGGGAAAAGTTTTTTGTTTGATAAGTATTTTATCAAAAATTGGGCTTTTTTCCCATTTGTTTATTGGAAATTTAAATATTATTTCGTGGAACTTTGAACGTTCTTATTTGAGTTTTGAAAGTTCCTCATAAATTCTAGATGTTTGCAGGGTCCAACTATGCTTAACCTAAAATCCACCACAATCGGAATTGAACTGGGCTCAACCAGAATCAAGGCTGTCCTCATCGACAAATCTCACAAACCTATTGCTTCCGGAAGTTACGACTGGGAGAATCAGCTTGTAAACGGAATCTGGACCTACTCCCTTAACGAAGTAGATAAAGGTGTGCGCGCCTGTTTCAAAAACTTAAAGCAGGACTTTTACAAAAACACAGGTCTTGAACTCACGACAACAGGAGCCATAGGTGTTTCCGGAATGATGCATGGATACCTTCCTTTCGACAAAAACTGGAAACAGCTCGCAGAATTCAGAACCTGGAGAAACACAATCACAGGCGAAGCAGCTTCAAAGCTAACAGAAGCCTTCAATTTTAATGTTCCTCAAAGGTGGAGTATTGCTCATATTTACCAAGCCATTTTAAATAAGGAAAAGCACGTTAAAGATATCGCATACGCAACAACAATTGCAGGTTATATTCACCACAAATTAACCGGAATCCATGCTGTCGGTATCGGGGAAGCCTCGGGCATGTTCCCGATTGACAGTAGAAAACTGGACTACAACGAAAAAATGGTTAAGACATTTAACGAAATCATTGCCAAAGATGTAAGCTGGAAAATCAGAGACATACTTCCTAAGGTACTTATAGCAGGTCAGAATGCCTGTGCCCTTACTGAAGAAGGTGCAAAGTTCTTGGACCCCTCCGGGAAGTTCAGTTCAGGCATTCCTCTTGCCCCATGTGAAGGTGATGCAGGTACGGGTATGGCAGCAACTAATTCTGTGAGAGTCAATACAGGGAACGTTTCAGCAGGAACGTCGGACTTTGCAATGATTGTAACAGAAAAAAAGCTTAAAGTTCACAGAGAAATTGACATGGTAACAACTCCAGACGGACTTCCTGTTGCAATGGTACACTGTAACAACTGTACTTCAGATATCAATGCTTGGGCAAAGCTCTTCACAGAATTTGCAGCTGCAATGGGAATCAAGCTTGAGAAGGGTCCGGTATTTGACAAGCTCTTTTCAATTGCCCTTAAAGGCGTTCCGGACTGCGGAGGTTTGCTTAGCTATAATTACTACTCAGGAGAAGGTGTAACAGACTTTAACGAAGGACGCCCGGTTCTTGTTAGAAAACCAAATGCAGATTTCTCTCTTGCAAACTTTATGAGATGCAACCTTACATCTGCCCTCGCAACCTTAAAAATCGGTCTTGATATTCTTGCAAAAGAAAATGTCACAATTGAAACCCTTTACGGACACGGAGGATTCTTTAAGGCCCCTAAAGCAGGTCAGACAATTTTAAGTGCCGCAGCCAATGCCCCTGTTTCAGTCATGGAAACCGCAGGTGAAGGCGGCCCCTACGGTATGGCACTTCTCGCAGGATACCTTATTTGGAAAAAAGAAGGTGAATCTCTTCCTGATTATCTCCAGAACAAAGTATTTGCAAAGACAAAGGTAAAAACATTCAAGGCTTCAGATGCAGAAATCAAGGGCATGAATGATTTCATAGACAGCTATAAAAAGGGTCTTAAGATTGAACAAGTTTCAATTGATGTGTTTTGAGGTTGAACAATGCTTGAACAGTTAAAAGAAGAAGTATTAAAAGCAAACCTTCTACTCCCAAAACACAACCTCGTCACGTTTACGTGGGGAAATGTATCTGCAATTGACAAAGAAAGCAAACTTGTTGTCATCAAGCCTTCAGGTGTTCCGTATGAAAACCTGAAGGCTTCAGATATGGTTGTTGTAGATTTAGAAGGAAACGTCGTCGAGGGTAGGTTACGACCGTCAAGCGACACCCCTACTCACGTATATTTATACAGAGTTTTTCCGCAACTTGGCGGTATAGTGCATACCCACTCAAGATGGGCAACGACTTTTGCCCAAACGGGTATGGATATTCCTGCCCTGGGAACTACTCATGCAGATTATTTCTACGGAGATATTCCTTGCACCCGCGGACTTGAAGATTCTGAAATCAACGGTGAATACGAAAAAGAAACCGGTAAAGTAATCGCTGAGATTTTCAAGAAAAAAGATCCTAAAGCTATTCCAGGTGTGCTGGTAAGAAACCACGGGCCGTTTGCCTGGGGTACAGATGCAAACAATGCAGTTCACAATGCAGTAGTAATGGAGGAAGTCGCCTTTATGGCATGGCATACTCTTGCCATCATGCCTAATGCAAAAGGTGTTTCTCAGGGACTTCTTGACAAACACTATTTCAGGAAACATGGGGAAAATGCCTATTATGGCCAAAAATAATTATTTTATAGGAGATAGATATGAAAAAAGAATTCTGGTTTGTTGTAGGAAGCCAAGACCTTTATGGACAGGAAGTCCTGGACACAGTAGCAAAAAGATCTGCTGAAATGGCAAAAGAACTCTCAAAGGTAACTCCGTATCCTTTAGTGTACAAAGTAACAGCTATGTCAAATTCACAGATAACAGACATCATAAAAGAAGCAAACTATGATGACAACTGCATGGGTATCGTTACATGGTGCCACACATTCAGCCCGTCAAAAATGTGGATTAACGGATTTGTAAATTTACAGAAGCCTTACTGTCACCTGGCAACACAGTACAATAAGGAAATCCCTAACAAAGAAATTGATATGGATTTCATGAATCTCAACCAGGCAGCCCATGGGGATAGAGAGCACGGCTTTATCGCAACAAGACTCAAAATGCCTAGAAAGGTTATCGCTGGTTTTTGGAAAGACAAGTCCGTTCAGCAGCGCCTTTCTGATTGGATGCGTGTAGCTGTTGGTGTTGACTTCTCAAAACATCTCAAAGTAATGCGCTTCGGCGACAACATGAGAGAAGTTGCAGTTACTGAAGGGGACAAGACAGAAGTACAGGCAAAGCTCGGTTGGCAGGTTAACACTTGGGCCGTAGGCGATCTTGTTAAAGAAATGAATGCTGTAACAGACAAGGAAATTGAAGACCTCTACAAAGAGTATAAGAAGAAATACACAGTTGCCACAAAAGATATTAATGCAATCAAATATCAAGCCCGCGAAGAAATCGCCATGAAAAAAATGATGGATGCAAACGGTTGTAAGGCATTCACAAACACATTCCAGGATCTCTACGGAATGGAACAGCTTCCTGGACTTGCATCTCAGCATCTTATGTCTTTAGGTTACGGATACGGCGGTGAAGGAGATTGGAAAGTTTCTGCTATGACGTCAATTCTCAAGGCTATGGGTAAAAATGAAAACGGTGCTTCTGCATTCATGGAAGACTACACGTACCATCTTGTAAAAGGCAAAGAGTATTCACTCGGTGCTCATATGCTTGAAGTATGTCCTTCTCTAGCAGCAGGCAAACCAAAAATTGAAACACACCATCTTGGAATCGGCATGAATGAAAAGGACCCTGCACGTCTTGTATTCGAGGGCAAGGCCGGAAAAGCTGTCGTAACATCTCTCGTTGATATGGGTGGAAGACTCCGACTTATCATTCAGGACATCGAAGCAGTAACACCTATTATGCCAATGCCAAACCTACCTGTTGCAAGAGTTATGTGGAAAGCCTTCCCAAACTTGACAACTGGTGTTGAATGTTGGATTAAGGCAGGAGGTGCACACCATACAGTCCTTTCATATGACGTATCAGCAGAGATGCTCAAAGATTGGGCAAATATTATGCAGATTGAATGTGTTCATATCACAAAGGATACAACAGTTGAAAATTTCGAAAAGGAGCTGCTTGTAAACGACCTCCTTTGGAAACTTAAATAATTGTTGTTTTAAAGACACATGTCACACTCGGAACCCGGGAGAAATCCCGGTGTTTTATTCAAATAAGTTCTTAATTGTCAATAAGGTACATGGGTCATGTACTTCCTTACTATTTCTTTAAGTTGATTGAAATTGTCTTTACTATTTGCAGCAATAACCGGACAAGGTCGTTCGAGACTCACCTCTTTATCAAAAGGGTCTTCGATAAAACCACCCGCCTCTCTAAGAATCAGTGATGCTGCAGCGTAGTCCCACGGGAATAACCTGTACTCATAGTAAAGTTCAACCTTACCTGCTGCAAGATAGCACAGTTCCAAAGAACAAACACCGAATCTTCTGACATCATTGCATTTGTAGTAGGTTTCCATACAAATCTGATTACAGACTTTTGCATAATTCTTGTTGTAAAGACTCAGTGCAGTACAAAAAATCGCATCCTGAAACGGCCTTTCAGATACGTGAATCTGTTTTCCGTTCAAAAAAGAACCTTTTCCCTTTTCTGCCCAATACAGCTCGTTGATAAATGGGTTGTAAACAACTCCCAAAACCACTTCTTTGTTATGTCTGAGTCCAACACAAATACCGCTTTGACGTAGGTCTCTTGCATAATTCTGGGTACCGTCAATAGGATCGACAATCCAGCAATATTCAGAACTTACTCCTTCTGAAGCATTACTTTCTTCGCCTAAAAAACCACTACCTGACAATAACTCACAAAGTTCTTTTTCAAGGTATTTCTGAACATTGATATCAGCACTTGTAACAATATTGGTTACAGCTCCTTTTGACATAATATCATAATCCTTTTTCAAGGCTATTTCAGAAGCTTTTAAAACTATTTGTTTTACAGATTCAATTAAGTTTTCTTTCATGTCTGCAATGTTATTGCAATTCTTTCTTTTTGTATATTGAAAAATCATGACTTATCAAGTTTAAAAGATTTTTTAAGCTTGTCGTCATCATAACCTTTTACATACCATAACGTTTTGATACCAAGTTTTTTTGCTGCTATGATGTTTTCTTTATAATCATCGGTAAAAAACACGTCTTTCGATTCAACCTGTTCTTCCTTAAGAATATAATTGAAAAAGGCAACAGAAGGCTTTGTAAATCCTATTTCATGTGACAGATAGCACTTATCAAAAACCTTATCAAATCCTTTTTCCTTAATGATATTCCAATGAGGCGCGAACGTATTACTGGCACAGACAATTCGGTTGCCCCTGTCCCGGAGCATGTCAATAATCTCTACCATTGGCATGTTGAAATACGGATCAAATAAATCGGAAAATGGTTTACCGGAGATTTTAATCCCGAAGACATGTTCAACATGTCTGTAATAGTCATCACAAGTCAGAGTACCATCCATCAAAACATGCTCATAGTGACTGTAATCAGATAAAAACTCCCCGGCATCAACGCCAAGGAGTGTAATTGTCTTTTCAAGAACCTCTATGCCTTTGACTACGACATTACCCATATCAAAAATATACAACATAAAATATCAACCCTTTCTTGATTCGTATACTGCTGCACCACCTAAGAAGTACTTGGAAAGTGAGAAGAACAGGATGAACATAGGAATTGAAGCCAATAAAGCACAGGCCATCAATGCACCTTCATCTGTCTGCTTTTCTTCTGCAAACTTTGAGATATACAGAGGGATGGTCTTCATCTTTTCAGACTGTGCACAAAGCATCGGCCACAAAAGGTTGTCCCACTGGTTTCTGAATGAGAGAATACCAAGAGTAGCCATAACCGGTGTTGAGTTTGGAAGTACTATTCTTGAAAAAATACCAAACTCTGCAAGACCGTCTACACGTGCTGCGTCAAGATATTCAGTTGGGAAAGTTATTAAATACTGCCTCATCTGGAATACTCCAAATGCACTTACTGCAAACGGAATGATAAGACCCGGAATCGTGTTCATCATACCAAGCTTCTTAACAACCATGTACAAAGGAATCATGATTGCTTCAAAAGGAATCATCATTGTACTCATGATAGACATAAAGACAAGATTTCTACCTTTGAAATGGAACTTGGCAAGTCCGTATCCACATAGAGCAGAAAGAAAAATTGTAGTTACTGCACAAGTTAGGGCAACAATAAGTGAGTTCCAAAGATTTCTGAAGAAAATGTTATCACCATGGTTCCCATGGATTGCCTTTAAGAAGTTGGTAAAATACGTTCTTGTAGCGGTTGTAAAGTAATCCTTACTTGGAATCCAAGAGAACGGCATGCTCATAATCTGCTTTGCATCCATAAATGCTGCACAAATCATGAAAACGAGTGGCATGATAACAAAAATGAAAACTATAAATTGAAGTACGTATGTAAGCACTTCGCCGACTGAAACTTTTCCAACATACTGGTTATTCATTTATACGCAACTCCTATCAATATTCAACATCATCTCCACCCTTCTGGAGACTGAACTGGAAATAAGTAAATATCAACATGATAAGGAACAGGATAATAGACATAGCACAAGCTCTGCCGAGATATCCGTTTCTGATACCTGTGAAGTAAATATTCATTGTAATGACATCAATCGGCTCACGTGCTGTTCCACCCTGTACAAACATGTACTGTGTACTGAACGTCTTCAAACACTGCAACATTGCCATAATTGAAACAAGTACAATTGTAGGTTTAAGCAAAGGCAGTGTAATATGCCAAAATGTATGCCACCTTGAAGATCCGTCAACAATTGCAGCCTCGTACAATGAAGGTGGAATTGAAGCAAGACCTGTGATGAAAAGAATTGTGAAATAACCGATATATTTCCAGAAGTAGACGATGATCGTTGAGACCCTTAGCATCTTGTCATTCGTCAGCCACTGGTAGTCTCTACCCGCTGTTCTCAGAATAGCATTTGAGAGCTGGTTGATAAGACCTGTAGGCTGAAACATAATCATCCAAATTGTTGCAGCAACAACAGATGACAAAACTGCCGGTGTATAGAAAGCAAGCTCAAAGAACTTTTTATGCCCAGGCTTGCGAAGTTGCATAATCAGAACAGCAAGAAGCAACGAAACTATTACCATAGGAATAAAACAACCTAAAGTAAAAATCGCAGTTGCCTTTAAAGAACTCAAAAGTGGAAAACCACCGTTGTTTTTTGTAAATAAGTATACATAGTTGTCAAGACCTACATACTTCCAAGTACGGCCAATAGCCTTTCGGTCTGTCAAACTTGTAATAAAAGCATTGATAATAGGATAGAAACTGAATATTGCAAAGAACACGAGGCAAGGAATCGTAAATGCAAAACCCCAACGAGCCTGCTGTCTTTCAATACTGTACTTCTTTAAAGATTTGGTTTTCATACGGAAACCCCTGTAAAAAGATTATACAGTGGACCGAACCGGTCCACTGTATTGTTGTTCACAGAACAAATTAATCATTAAGTGCTTCGAGAACAGCTGACTGCATTGTTTCGTAAGCTGCTTCTGGAGAAATACCCTGGAGCATAACGTTCTTAATTGCTGTATCAATAGCTGTCTGAATGATAGCTGAATTCTTTCCGTAGTAAAGAATATGAGCTCTAGCAAAGTCTGACTTGAAGACTTCTGAATACGGCATGTTAGCATATACTTCGCCTTCGAGCAAAGTCTTAAGAGGCTGAATCAAACCAACTTCTGTGAGGTAAAGTTCTGCATGACCCGGTGTGAGGAGGAGGTACTTGATAAGTTCCCATGCCATCTTCTGTTCAGCTGCTGGAGCTTCAGAGTTAACATGGTAGTAGTGACCATAGTAGCAACCTGCAACGTTCTTTACAGCATTCTTGAATGTTGGATATGGAACAACCATCCATTCACCGCTGTTGTAGAAGTCAGGGTTTTCAGAAAGAATTCTTGATTCCTGATAAAGACCTGTGTTACACATAGCAATATCACCATTATCCTTGTTGAAGAGCTTTCTTGCTGCTGTAAGGGTAGGATTACCTAGGTTTTCACCGCTCAAGCCCCAGTTCTTCATGAACGTAAGAGCCTTAATCCAAGCATCTTTGTTTACACAACCGTCTTTTTCTGAAAGTTCACCACCAAGCTGCTCAACCATAGGAACGAAGTATGTGAGTGAGTAAGAATATCTGAAGTCAAAACCACGTCTTGTAATAATATCACCGTCGCGGAGAACGATCTTCTTGGATACTTCAACCATGTCTTCCCATGTCTTAGGGTAATCCTTTTCAGGATCAAGACCAGCTGCACGGAATACGTTCTTATCGATGAAGATACACCAGTTTGTGAGTTCTACAGGAAGACCATAAATTTCGCCGTCATAGTATACAGCGTCAATCATGCCATCAGCATAGTGAGCCAAAGTGTCATTTGCATTTTTAAAACCAACAACTTCATAATCTACAGGAGCTACGAGGCCCTTTTCGATATATTCGTGTGAGTTTTCAATCGGGAGGTTCCACATTGTAGGTCCCTGACCTGCAGCATAAGCTGTCTGAATCAATTCACGAAGCTTTTCAGCACTCTGTCTTGTAACATTAACTGTTACATTAGGATGCTGTTCAATAAACTCTGCAATCCACTGATCTTCAAGAGTCTGTCTTGCGGCATCTTCATGAGTCCAGAATTCAATTGTCATAGGAGCATTTGTATCAACTGCTTTTTCCTGTGTAGATGCAGCAGTTGAAGCAGTTGAACCTTTCTTATTTCCACCACAGGAAACAAGAAGAGCAAGAGCAATAAGTACTGAAAGTACTACTGTAAGTTTCTTCATATTTTTCTCCTTAAAAAAAATAATATGGGCATCAGCCCACGAATTACTATTATAATAATATCGTATGCAGTGAGTTGCAACATTTATCTTCGGCTATTTACCATCTGCAAGTATTTCCGTAGACTTAAACTATGTTCAGATTCCTTATCAAAAAAAGTTTTTTCGACGGATGGGATAATTTTCTTCATCTCTTTCTGACAAACATTGTATTTTCAGTTGTTACAATCACTTTTTTACTTATTGCAAAAGCAAATACACAAATGCAAATAGGGTCATTTGCCTTGGTATGTGCACTGTTC
>JAZLMO010000060.1:0-18774 GCA_045598675.1 Sphaerochaetaceae bacterium | reverse complement strand
TCAATCATCCAGAATTCTGCAAGATGACGTTTGGTATTGGAATTTTCTGCTCTGAAAGTAGGCCCGAAAGTATAGATGTTCTTCAAAGCAGTTGCATAGGTTTCGCCTTCAAGCTGACCTGAAACTGTAAGATTTGCCTTTTTCCCGAAGAAATCCTTTGAAAAATCAACTTTTCCGTCCTCTGTTTTAGGAGGATTGTTCAAATCCAGTGTTGTAACCTGGAACATCTGACCTGCGCCTTCACAGTCACTTGCCGTAATAAGCGGAGTGTTTACGTAGTAGAAACCGTTTTCCTGAAAAAATCTGTGTACGGCATAGGCCATGGTACTTCTGACTCTGGCTACTGCACCGATTGTATTTGTTCTGGCTCTGAGATGTGCAACTTCCCTTAAGTACTCAAGAGTATGTCTCTTTTTCTGAAGAGGATATGTTTCATCTGCCTCTCCCAAAAGTCTGATTGATGTTGCAGCAACTTCTACAGCCTGATTTCCGCCCTGGGAAGATACCAGAGGTCCTTCACAGACTACGGAGCAACCTGTTGTAAGGCTGTTCAGAAGATTATTATCGATTTTGTCCTTATCCGCTACTATCTGAAGTCCTTTAAGACATGAGCCGTCATTGACTTCAATAAAACATACTGTCTTGCTGTCACGTTTTGTTCTGACCCAGCCTTCTACAGTCACAACAGGACCCGGCTGCATGGTCTTTAACTTGGAAATAAGTTCTTTCATGATAAAATCTCCCGCACGATATAATAGAGAATAAATGGGGTTGAATCAAGGACAAAAAAAAGACTGTCGCATGTTTTTTACAAAAATGCTACAGTCTTTTTTCTTAGTGCATGTTTTTTCAAAAATGCATCAGTATTTTTCTCAGTGCATGTTTTTTCAAAAATGCATCAGTACTCTTATAGTGGAGAAGGGCCATGATCCCCTGACCAACCGGATATGAGCCGGACGCTCTACCAACTGAGCTACTCCACCAAGCCTTTGAACTTATAAACCATTTTTCCGAAAAACACAAGAGGTCAATTCAAAATTGCACTGATAAATCCTTCGGAAACTGCAAATGAGATAATTTTACCGCTTTCTGCGATTTTAACGGAAATGGCATATGTTCCGTCTGAACTGATTGAAGCCCTGGAATAGAGAACCGATTCTGCAGGCAATATTTCCGACAGCAAAGGAGAATAAATAAGGGCTATGTTCTTCTTGAATCTGGGATGAAGGTATTTTTCTGCCCATTCAAAACTGTACGGTTCAGAAAGAGCCTCACTTACAAGAATATGCTGTTCACTTGAGTCTGAAGGAACACACTGCCCAAGTACACTGTCAACAGGATAGACAGGAGCCTTGGCACAAAGAACGCACATAATCAGAAGAACCGTAATAACGGCAAATAACCTCTTACCCATATTTGGTATTTTTATGGTTTTCCGACTTGTTTACAAGCGCTTTTGCAAGTTATTATTTTTGCATGCAACAATCTTCTGAAAAGATTTCAAATTACCTGTTCTCGGATTTTACGGAAAGCGTAAGGGATCCGTTGTGGAAAGATGTGCTTTTCACTCCTGAAATTTTGAGAATTACAGAGCATCCTCAGTTCAGAAAACTGTCGGGGATAAGGCAATTGGGACCGGCAAGCCTTGTTTATCCCGGAGCCGTTCATACAAGACTGTCCCACTGCATAGGTGTTTATCACATAGGACGCAAGATTCTCCTGACACTGTTGAAACAGAACGGTTTTGATTTTACTTTCACAGGTGTAAATTCATTTTTATGCGCATGTCTTCTGCATGATCTGGGGCATTTTCCTTTTGCCCATTCCCTGAAAGATGTTGTTGTTCGAAGCCATGAAACACTTGCAACAGACATAATCACATCGGATAAAAAACTATCCGAACTTATTTCGGATACCGGTGCAGATGTTGAACAGGTTTGTACAATCATAGATCCCGGTTTCAGAGATACTCAGAACAGGGAAACAATTCTCTATCAGAATCTTTTAAGCGGAGCATTGGACCCTGACAAACTTGACTATCTATGCCGTGATGCATATTTCTGCGGAGTTCCGTATGGTATTCAGGATGTTTCATGGATTACCGAACATATTAAAAATGCAGGCACAAAAGCAGCACTTTCGGTTAAAAACGCATCTTCAGTAGAGCACCTGCTTTTTTCAAAATATCTGATGTACAGGAATGTCTACTGGCATGAGAAAACCCGTTGTGCTACGGCAATGTTCAGAAGTGCAGTTGTGCAAGCCCTAAATGACGGAGTTTTAAAAGAACAGGACTTGTATTTCCTTGATGACGGACAATTTATGAATCTTTGCAGATCAAAAGATTATGAACCTTTTTCTCTTGTGGAACAGGCCGGTACAGGAAAACTGCTATACACAAACAGAACATTCCCATGTCCTGAGAATTTTACGGAAAAAGACAGAAAAATCTATCTTGAAAACGCTGTAAATGAACTTAAGGGAAAATGTCCTAAATACTCTGTCATAGTAGACGTTCCGGAACCCATTTCCTTTGAAAGCAACCTGAGCCTTATTGATGAAAACGGGAAAATCATTTCTTTCAGTGATACCGACAATGTATTTGCAACCGGAAATGTATCTTCTGCATTTACCAGAACACTCAGAAAAATCAGAATATTCTCCCCTGTTGATGAGGCTTTGTAATGAAAGAACCTTTTATCAGCATTTACGACAGCGGAAAACTTTCTTACAAAAACCTCATAGAAGGCAACATGCAACCTTGGGTAATGCGTTTTATCAAGGCCGTGGGAAAAGGAATCAATGATTTTGATATGATAAGGGACGGAGAAACAGTTCTTTTGGGAGTATCCGGCGGAAAGGACAGTCTTGCCATGGCTCTTGCCTTGTCCTTGAGAAGAAAATGGCTGCCCATAAACTACAATCTCAAGGCAATAATGATTAACTGGACAGAACATCCCATTGAAAAACATTACAAGGAGCGGCTTTACGAATATTTCAGGGATTTGGACATAGATTTTGAAATCAGGAATGAAAGTCAGTTCCCTACATCATTTAAAGATGATTTCAACTGTTATCTCTGCTCACGCAACAGACGCAGGATTCTGTTTGAAATTGCCCAAAATGAAGGATACCGGCTTATTGCCATGGGTCATCATCTTGATGATCTTGTTGAAACGACCATGATGAATCTGTTTTTCAGAGCAGAATTTGCAACAATGAACCCGGTTCAGGAGTTTTTTGACGGAAAACTCTATGTAATAAGACCTATGATACAGATTCATGAAAGTACTACAAAAAGGCTTTCGGAAATCTATGATCTGCCTACCGTAAAGCCTGTCTGTCCTTATGACCAGACCAATGTAAGGGCAAATCTGAAACCTATAGTCAAAGAGCTTTGTACTATCAACAAACTTACAAGAGAACATGTGTACAATGCCCATGACTACTCCGAGTGCAGAATAAAGAGGAATGAAGATGGCAATAGTCAAACTTGACAGAATAGTTGCTTCCCGTATTGCTGCAGGTGAAGTTGTTGACAGACCTGCATCCATAGTCAGGGAACTGATGGACAACTCAATAGATGCTCAGGCCTCTAAAATCACCGTAAGTCTTCAAGAAGGCGGTATCAGGAGCATCTGTGTTACGGACAACGGAAAGGGAATATCAAAAGAAGACATTCCCATGGCTTTTGAAAACCATGCCACAAGTAAAATCAGGACAATAGAAGATCTTTTTAATCTGCATACTCTGGGATTCAGGGGAGAAGCACTGCCAAGTATTGCTTCATGTTCAAGACTTACCGTTTCTTCAAACGGATATAAAGTTATATGTGACAACGGAATAAAGTCTCAATTATTGCCGGGTGCAGTAACAGAGGGAACTGCTGTTCTTTCTGAAAATCTTTTTGAAAACATTCCTGCAAGAAAGCAGTTTCTCAAGCGTCCTTCTGCAGAATTCAATGAGTGTAAAAAAGTATTTCTGGAAAAAGCCCTGGGTTTTGAAAACATAGAATTCATTCTTATTTCAGACGGCAATCTCATGATAGATCTAAAATCAACAGACAAGAAACAGAGAGTTCTTGATATCATGAGTCTGGACGGAAGCTTTGTCCGTGCAGATTCTCTTTCAATGTCAGAATCCGAAGATCCCGTAAAACTTTTTGCAGTCTGTTCTTCACCTGCCCAATACAAAAAAGACAGGTCTCAAGTTAAGATTTTCCTGAACGGCAGAATCATAGATTGTTTTGCAATGGTTCAGGTCATTGTCAATGCCTATTCCGTTGCCCTTCCCGGAGGTGCGTTTCCATACTTCTATCTGTTTATAGAGGATTCTCCGTCCCTGATAGATT
This sequence comes from Sphaerochaetaceae bacterium, assembly GCA_045598675.1. Lineage (GTDB taxonomy): Bacteria > Spirochaetota > Spirochaetia > Sphaerochaetales > Sphaerochaetaceae > JAZLEZ01. The sequence continues at coordinate 14,423 of JAZLMO010000060.1, read as the reverse complement.
TCAACATTCACCCGGCAAAAAGAGAATGTAAGATAAGAAACCAGAATTCAATTTACGCTCCTCTTACCAGAATGATAAGAAATGCCCTTGTTCCGCAGAAAAAGCATAACGAGTCTTTCCAATACAAACCGTCTCCTGCCGAGCATAAGGAAAAGCATGTAAGCGATAATTCTTTCAGCACCGTTTCTTTTGATCCCAAATGGTTTGAAAATGCAAAAACAGTTCTGAAAAAAGACACTCAGAAGCCTCAGATTAAAACAGATGTTTCTTCAATTCCTTCATACAGGTATTTAGGACAGGTTTTTAATACATTTCTTGTTGTGGAAAAGAATAATGAAATTCTGTTCATAGATCAGCATGCACTTCATGAACGCCTTTTATACGATGAAATAACAGAGTGTAAAGACAGACAGATACTTGCTCTTCCATACAGATTTGAAACAGATATTAGCGTTGATGATTTTCTTGTTGAAAACAGTTTCATTTACTCTGATTTGGGCGTTACTCTGGTACGTGTGCAGCCCATGGTTTGGGAAATCACGGAAATTCCTGCACAGTGCAGGAAAAATGAAGAGGAAATAGTATCTTTCATACGCACAGCTACCGGTGATGTTGAGGAAGCAAAAAAAGGATTGTTCGCAGTAATTGCCTGCCATGCTGCAATCAAAGCAGGTGATGTTGTAGATGACATTACGGCAAAATCTCTTCTGAATAAGTGTTTTCAGTTGGATGCCATGCTCTGTCCTCACGGACGGAGTTTTACATATTCCGTTTCAAAGGAAAAGCTATTCGAATTGGTCGGAAGAAGCATCTGATTTTACTTTGAATACTTTTGAAACAGTCCGTCCGTCTTTGTAAATAAGCTCAGCAGTCCATTCTCCGGACGGCATTTCAAACCCCTTGGGCATGGCAATCTTATCCGAACCTATGTAAAAAATTCCGTCAATCTGTTTTTTCTCCGGTTCAAAACTCCATACGAGCTCTTTTGAAGGATTAGTTACAGTCATTTTTGTCCTTTGAATATCAGGAAGATCTGCAAGCAGATAAACGGAAAGAAAATTTTCCCCTGTTTCTCCGATAAATGTATTTATTTCACAATCTCGTATTGAAATATCCTCTCTTCTGCAGGAAAACAAAGAGAAAAGGCAGAGAACAATAATCAGCAGCAGTTCAGTTTTTTTCTTCATCAAGTCTTGATTTTACAGGATTTGCATAGGCATTGTAGACAAAGTCAACGGTTGCACTGTTAAGTCCTTTGTAGTGCTTGATAAATCCTTTTGTGTTCATCTGGGCATATTTATCCTTGAACAATTCCGTACCGTTCACAAGGTCATAAGCAAAATAATTTGTGTCATATAACTTATAAAGAAGATGAATCTGACGGTCTATTTCACAGACTGCCTTGCGGACATCGTCAAAACCCTGTATTTCCTTTCCTACAGAAATGTTTACATCTCCCTTGTAATGCCTGATACCGCGGACTACATCAAGGATATCCTCATATTTTTTCTTCTTGTAAACGTTGTAACAACCCTCTTCCCTGAGTTTTCTTATTTCCTCATGGCTTTTGGATACATCACACGGATCATATTGATAACTGATTGCAACAGGAACAATGTGCATGCGTCTGAAAAATTCTTCTACGCTTATTCCGTCTTCTCTGAAAGACAGATACAGCATCTTCAGAATTGCAGGACTGGTATTATCTATACCGTCCTTGGAACGACCGCTTTTCTGGGCTATCCAAACAGACCTTTTCTTTTCTTCTATACAATACCTTATGTAGCGGCTGAGCCTTAAGGTCTCCGTTTTCAGTTCCGAAGCAGATGTAAGGTTTCTTCTGACTGTGATGGCACCGTTGATTTTGAACATATCGGTAATAAACTGATTTGCAAGCAGATTATCCCCTATTACCATCTCACAGGATTCTTTGCCGGTTCTGTAAAGGGCAAGTGACAACAGGGCTGCATCAAGAACAATGTCCCTGTGATTCGAGATATAAACATGAGGAGTATCATCTTGGGATTCTATTCCCGTAAAGGTAAAATTATTGATACTGGAAGATTCAACCATATCCAAAAACAGATCACATGTGATTTTTTTCTGGACTTGAGTGTAATCTCTCACCTTTTCAAGAGATTTTCTTAGATATCTTTTGGCTTGAATAGACTTCCATTTATTGGTAAAACGACCTCTTCTGGAAACTATGTCTGTAAAATTGTCCAAAAACTGAGGGTAAAGCTTCAGGCGGTTTACGGCCTCATCAAACTCTTTTCCCTCATAAGGGCTTATGTCTTTGAAATTCCAACTGGTATCACTCATACAGGCATAATAACACATAAGGAAAAAATAAACAAAGTTTGACCTGACATCCACATGTTGTTACAATTGAAGAGCAATAAATACAATATTTAAGCAAAAGGAGATTTAATATGCTTATTCTTATTTCCGATGCATTTGATGCATCTCTGGAAGGCAAACTTAAGGCTTTCGGTGAAGTTACAACAGACAAGGCAAGAGCCTGTGATGCTGATGTAATTCTTGTTCGTGCAAAGACTATCTGCGATAAGGCTTACATTGACGGTCTTAAGAACTGTAAGCTTATCATCAGAGGCGGAGTCGGTATTGACAATATTGATAAGGTTTATGCCGAATCAAAGGGTATTATCGTAAAGAACACACCAAAAGCAAGTTCAATTGCAGTTGCAGAACTCACATTTGCCCTTATGCTCAGCGCTCCGAACCATATTGTTGAATACCATAACGGTATGAAAAACGGTGAATGGCTCAAGAGTATCAAGAGAACAGAACTTTACGGTAAGACACTTGGTCTGCTCGGTATCGGAAATATTGCCACAAAGGTAGCAGAAAGAGCAAAAGCTTTCGGAATGAACGTTGTTGCCTATGATAAGTATGTTTCTTCTTCAAATGTTGCAACACTTGTTCCTACAGTTGAAGATGCTGTAAAGGATGCAGATTATATTTCAATTCATATGCCTCTCACAGATGAGACAAAGGGTATGTTCAATGAAAAACTGTTCTCCATCATGACAAAGAAGCCTGTAATCATCAACGCAGCAAGAGGTCTTATCGTACACGCTGATGCTATGGTCAAGGCTCTTGATGAAGGAAAGGTAACATGGTACTGCGCAGATGTTTATCCTAACGATCCTCCTGCAGCAGATTACCCTATTCTCAAGGCAGATCATGTAACACTCACACCTCACGCAGGTGCAAACAGTGTTGAAAACCTTCTCAGAATCGGTGATGAGATTGTTGCAACAATTACCGCTCTCAAAGATGAAGGCAAACTTGCTTAATTGTTTATGAAACTTGATGATACAAACATTGAGATAATCAAAAGACTCACGGACGGCAGAAAGGCCTACAGTGCCATTGCCGAGGAAATCGGCATTACGGAAAACACGGTCAGAGCCAGGGTAAACAAGATGATTGAAGACGGGATTCTTACAATCACCGGTCTTGTAAACCCTCAGCAGCTTCCCGAAATGCAGATTGTCCTTATGGGTGTAAAACTCAGCACACTCAATCTGGAGGAAAAAGCCAAGGAGTTTCTTAAACTCAAGGGCGTTGTCTCAGTTGAAGTCGTTACAGGACGTTACGATTTGATTGTCCATCTGGTCACTTCCTCAAAAGACGGAGAAAGTCTTCTTGATTTTTTCAAAAATCAGCTTTCAAAAGTCAAAGATGTATCAGATGTTGAATCATTTGTCGTGTATCAATCTCATAACTACAAGATTCCGTACATTCTCTAGGATACTGTATGGAACGTGAACTTCAGATTCAGGCTGTAGTTACAGGAGGTGGAAAATACGGTGAACTTCATCGTTATGTAAACCTGTTTTCCCCTCAGCTGGGTCTGATAAAAGCAGTAATTTTCGGAGGACGCAAGGGAAAGAACACTTCCCTTGCTCCTCTTTTTTCTTACGGAACATTTCAACTGTACCGCAATCCTGTTAAAGACGAATATTCCATTGTTGAAGAAGACTGTTCATTTATTGCTCAGAACATTAAATCCGACATCAGTGCCACATACACTGCTTCCTACTTCTGCGAACTTGTAAACAATATAAACACAGATAATCCCGAAAGTATTTATTTTCTTATAATAAAAGCACTTACACTTTTAGAAAACAATATTGTCAATCACCGCAAGATTCTTATTGATTTCACTTGGAGATTTCTTCAGATAAACGGAGTTGCTTCTGATTTGAATACATGTCCAGGATGTGACAGAGATATTGAAGAGAGAGAAACAATGGGTTTTTCATCCTCCATGATTACCCCGGTCTGCGAATCTTGTTCCGATACTGATTTCATAAAACTCACACCGGGTGCAAGAAGGTATCTTCTGCACACGCAGGAAATGTCTCTTGAAGAAGCGTTTGAAGTTCAGCTTCTTGATGGGGCAACTGCCAGACTTACAGATTTTCTTCTGAGTTGGATTTGTGTTTTTTCACAATATCCTCTGAAAACAGTAAAAAGCGGCCTCCTTTGAACTTGTAAATGAATTAATATTAAGCTACTCTTTTTAATACATAGATTTGTATTTTAATTAAAAGTGTAGATATATATTAATGAAATGGAAAACAAGAAACGCGTCTCTGGACGACATAAGAACGCTTCAGGACAGATATGATCTTGACTTGGTCTCTGCCCGGATTTTGTCAGGCAGAAAGATTGTAAGCCCTGATGATGTAAAATTTTATCTTGAAAATGACATCTCTTTTACCCACAACCCTTTTCTTTTTGAGGATATGCAGTCTTTCTGTGAAAGAATACTTACAGCCGTTGAAGATAAGGAAAAAGTACATGTTTTCGGAGACCGGGACGTTGACGGAATAACAAGTACAGCCCTGATAGTTACAGAACTTAAGAACATGGGTCTTGAAGTATCATTTTCAGTTCCCATGGGTGATGAACCTTATGCTTTTTCCAAAGAAGCAATTGATAAACTTATTGAAAACAACGTTACACTTGCCGTTACGGTAGACTGCGGAATCTCCTGTTATGATGAAATTGATTATGCATCTTCAAAAGGGTTGGACTTTCTGGTAACTGACCATCATATTGCATCAGGTACGCTTCCTCCTGCTCAGGCCATAATCAACCCAAAGGTTGAAGGTTGCGGTTATCCTTTCAGGGATTTATCAGGTGTAGGTGTTGTTTCCAAATGTATATGGGCTCTGAGATTTGCCCAGACGGATTTTTACACGGAACAGATACTTCTTTTACATGCAACACCGGGAAACGATACCGTTGTAATAGAAGCAGTAAAACTTGAAAATCTGGTTGAGACAGACAGAATCTGTGAAGAAATAGTTCCCGGAATACTGGATTTTGATAAAAGCAGACTTGTTTCATTTCTGAACTGCAATTTACCTGTGTTCGTACTGGATGAGGAAGAAGAACTCATTCAGTTGAAAAAGGCTTTTCCGAAGGCTGAAATTCACTTGAACAGTTTAAGAGCGCAATTTGAGAAATATCTTCCTTTCTGCAAGGATAAGAGTCTGTTTGCCCTGAACAGCTTAAGCCGTTTTGCACTTTACAGTGAAGTAAGAAGTGAACTTGATACGCTCATAGGTCTTTTCGGAGCCTTTATACGCAGTTCACATCCGGCTTTGTATAAAAAGTATCTTGAAGTAACCGATCTTGTGGCAATAGGTACAATAAGCGACTTGATGCCTATGACGGATGAGAACAGAATCCTTGTGAGAAACGGACTCAGAGTTCTTGAAAAATCATCCCGCCTTTCCCTTATTCCGTTTATGTCCATACAGAATCTTCTGGGGAAAAAGCTTTCAACTACCGATATCAGCTGGCAGATTTCCCCTCTTCTGAATGCCGCAGGCAGAATGGGAAAACCTGATGTGGCAATCAACATGCTCTTAAGTGAAGACCAACACAAGAGTTTTGAATATGCCCAGGAACTTGTTCAACTGAACAAGGAAAGACAGCAATTAGGAGAAAAATGCTGGGACAGACTTTTACCTAAGGCAAAGGATAGTTTTGAGCAGTACGGCTCAAAATTCGTATTCGTAAAAGATGATAAAATTCCCAGAGGAATTACAGGTATTTTAGCTACCAGGCTGCAGAAAGCTTTCAAGGTTCCAGTTATGGTTGTCACTCAGACTGAAGATTTCAGAGCCGTAGGGTCTCTCCGCAGTCCGGTCTCTTTCAACTGCCATGATTTCCTGAGCAGATTCTCAGATCTGTTTGATGATTTCGGAGGTCATGACTATGCCGGAGGTTTTACTCTAAGTCCTTCCAAAACAGATGAGTTGGAAATCAGAATTGCAGAAGTTATGGATTATACGGATTGTCCGGATACAGAAGACGAAGACATCATAATGGTTGATGCCGGACTTTCTCCGGATCTTTTTACGGAAAAGATGATAAGAACAGTAGAACGGTTTGAACCTTACGGAGAAAAAAACGATCCCATTATTTTCATGATTGAAGGAGCCAGAATAGAAAACATGTCTGCTATGGCAAATACAAAAGATTCTTCTGCCAATCATCTTAAAATGGTTCTTTCTTACGGTTCTTATAAGTGGCCTTCTGTTTTCTGGTCTGCAGGAAACAGAGTGGGAAAAGAGTTCAATGATGGAGATATAGTCGATGCAGTCTTCAGACTGGGAAGAAACTACTTCAAAAACCAGGAGCTGATACAGCTTACCATCGTGGATATCAGGAGACATTGAGATATGAAAAAAACATTGCTCTGCCTTTTTGTACTGATTGCTTCTTCAATGCTGTTCGGTCTCAGTATCACAAATAAGGACGAATTGCATGATTACGATTCCGTTCCGATGCTTGAAGAACATTACGGATACGGAGAAGGAAAACCTCTGGAATCTTATGAAAAATACAGGATAAGTCTTATAACACTTTCAAAAGATGACCCTATATATTCCTGGTTCGGTCATGCAGGGTTACTGGTTGAGGCAGAAGGGAAAGAACCGGTTTTGTACGATTGGGGACTTTTTTCGTTTGAACCGGGTTTTTATCTTGATTTTGTTTTGGGAAAGCTTTGGTATCTTTGCGGGAGAACCTATGCAGATGATGTCTTCAATCCTGCAATTCAGGCAAAACGCAGTATAAGGAAAATAGAACTGAATCTGTCTGCCGAGCAGAAAAGAGATCTGATCAACTATGTAAATCTCAATTCAAGCAGTAAATACAACACATATATGTATGATATGTTTACGGATAACTGTGCAACAAGAATAAGGGATATAATAAACAAGACAACAAACGGACGTTTTGAGTTGTGGGCAAAATCAAAAGCCGGTTATACATACAGGCAACAGCTTTCAAAAACAATGTTCAACAATATCCCGCTTAACTGGCTTTATGATTTTGTTTTCGGACCGGAGGGAGACAAGGAAGCATCACTTTGGGAAGAAATGTTTCTTCCAAAAGATCTTGCAGATGCAGTATCCGGATTTGAAAATCTTGCAAAAAGCGATATCTATACTTATGACTTCAGGGGTACAGACGGGAGAAAAGCAGATTTGACTCAACCTAAGAGCTATTTTCTGTACTCTCTTGCAGCAGGACTTTTGATTGCCCTTTGTGCAACTTTGTTCTTTCCTAAACATAAAGTTCTGTACAAAACGGAATCTGTCATTTTCAATTTTACTTTCGGGCTGCTCGGAACTCTGCTTCTTTTCCTGATGTTTTTTTCAAATCATTCGTTTTCATACTTCAATGAAAATATTCTTTTCATCAATCCTCTGCTTCTGGTTGCAGCATTCATGTCTTTCAAATATGAAAAACATAGGAAAGGTCTGAAAAAGATCTATATAACACTTTCGGCAATGATTGTAATACTCTTAATCTGCAAAGTGGGAATACCTCATGTTTTCTATCAGAAAAACTACAGTCAGATGGTTTTGGTGCTGCCTTTTTATGTTGCAAACATTTTTCTTATAGACAAAAGACAATAACATTTGTATAAAGTCCCCTTTTTATTTATTATATAAGCATGGAAGACCTGAGAAACAATCATATTTTCATAGTTCCGATGCGTGGATGTCCTGTATTTCCGGGTATGTTCACGACTATTGAAGTTACAGATCCCATTGATGTCAGAGCAGTACAGTATTCTGAAAGTCAGAATGGGTTCGGGCTGCTTCTTCTCAAAGGGGATGCAAAGACATCAGGCGAATATGTCAAAGAAGACTTTCACAGTATAGGTACGTTTGTAAAAGTCAAAAACAAAATCAACACAATATACGGCTCAAAGAGTCTGTATATTGAGACAATTTGCCGTTTTAGAGTTCTTGATTTGTTCTGTACAAACGGAATGGTCAGCGCTACGGTTGATTTTATTCAGGAAGATTCTCTGAATAAGGTCAAGGAAAAGGCTTACTTTGAAACATTGAGGAAAAATCTTTCAATGCGAGAAGATCATTCCATTCTCCTTGACAACCTGCGTTTCAATGCCAGCAACATTTCCCAAGCTATCAGACTTACAGACTACCTTGCCTCCGTGATTGTAGACAAAAGCAGACAGCAGGAATTCCTTGAAACATTGAATGCAGAAGAAAGAATCATGAAAATTCTGCAGGTGCTTCAGGATGATCTTGTTGTTCAGAAAATGCACAATCAGATTATGAGTTCCATCTCAAAGAAGTTTGATGACAAGCAAAGGGAATTTTATCTCCGAGAAGAGATGAAAACAATTAAAAAACAACTTGAGGAAATATCTTCAAACGATGGTATTGAAGGAGAAATCACAGATCTTTCCGATGAAGATGTTCAAAACGGAATTCTTCACCCTATCAAGCCTAAACTTATAGACAGACTCAAAAGTCTTCATCTCACAGGGGAAACATACGAAACTGTTTTCTCCGAATATCAGAAAATGGAGAATATGGAATCCATAAACCCTGAGTATTCAATTCTGAGATCTTATCTTGAGACAATTGCAGATCTTCCGTGGAATACATTCTCCGAAGACAACTTTGATCTTGAAAAAGCAAGGACAATTCTGGAAGAAGATCATTACGGAATCAAAGATGTCAAGGAAAGAGTTCTTGAATTCCTTGCAGTAAGAAATCTCAAAAAAGATACCAAAGGTTCAATTATCTGCCTTATCGGTCCTCCGGGAACAGGAAAGACTTCCGTAGGTATTTCAATTGCAAAAGCCCTAAACAAGAAGTATTACAGATTCTCCGTCGGCGGAATGAGAGATGAAGCGGAAATTAAGGGTCACAGGAGAACATACATAGGTTCAATGCCAGGTCAGATTATCAAAGGTCTGCGTGTTACAAAAACAAAGAATCCTGTCTTTGTAATAGATGAGATAGATAAAATGACTGTTTCAAATCAAGGTGATCCTGCCGCTGCTCTTCTGGAAGTTCTAGATCCTGAACAGAACACAACATTCAGAGATCATTACCTTGATATTCCTTTTGATATATCCAATGTTCTGTTTGTAGTTACGGCAAATACGGCAGATTCCATTCCACGTCCTTTGCTTGACAGAATGGAGTGCATAGAACTTAACGGCTACACCTCAGAGGAAAAGCTTCATATAGGGAAAAAATATCTTGTTCCCAAGAGCCGTGTAAAACATGGTCTTAAATCTTCAGACATCAGATACTCAGATAAGATTCTCAGAAAAATTGCAGAAGAGTATGCACGTGAAGCAGGTGTCAGAAATTTTGAAAAAGCACTTGATAAGATTCACAGAAAAGTTGCAATGGAGCTTGTTCAGGCAACTTCTTCCGGAAATGAGATTCAAAAGCCTATTGTCATAGATGATGAAAAGCTGATCAAATACCTGGGGCAGCCTATATTCAGAGAGGAAGAACTTCTGAAGGCAGATAAACCGGGTATGTCCATTGGTCTTGCATGGACATCCATGGGTGGTGATGTTCTTGCAATAGAAGCACAACACATTCCGGGAAAGGGAGAATTGAAGCTTACCGGTCAGCTTGGAGATGTAATGAAAGAATCTGCAAATATTGCATTCAGTTACATAAAGAGTATTGCCTCAAAGTATGACATAGATCTGAATTTCTTTAAGGAAAATAATATTCATCTCCATGTTCCGGAAGGAGCAACTCCTAAAGACGGTCCGTCTGCCGGTATTACAATGGCAACTGCAATGTTCTCACTGGTCACAGGTAAGATTATGATTCCGGATACGGCAATGACCGGAGAACTCTCCCTGTTGGGAAAGGTAATGCCTATTGGAGGTCTTAAGGAAAAGGTTCTTGCTGCAAAACGGAATAAAATCAAAACCATAATCATTCCTAAGTTCAATCAAAGAGATCTTGATAAATTGGAAGACCATGTTAAGAAAGGTGTTAAATTCGAACTTGTTTCAGATATGGAAGAAGTTCTTGCAATTGCATTCGGCAGAAGGAATTCAAAGTGAACAAGATGGAATTGCTGTCCCCTGCAGGCAGTTTTGAAAAGTTGGAAACCGCTTTCATATACGGTGCAGATGCAGCATACATGGGGTTGAAAAACTTTTCTCTCAGGACAAATGCTCAGAATTTTGAATATGATGAAGCTTCAAAAATTGCAGAACTCAAGAAAAAGTTCGGAAAGAAACTGTATTGTACTGTAAACATCTATTTTCACGAATCTGATATAGACAAACTGAAGATGCAGCTTCAGGAAATCAAAAATTATCCGTTTGATGCGTTCATAATCTCCGATATCGGTATCCTGGACATTATGAAAGAGGCCTTTCCAAATGCTCAGATGCACCTTTCCACTCAGGCAAACTGCATTAATGCTCACAGTGCACGTATGTATAAGAACATGGGGTTTGACCGTGTTATTCTGGGACGTGAAACTCCGCTTACGGAAATCAGAAAAATCAAAGACATGAACCCTGATTTGGGAATTGAAGCATTTGTCCACGGGGCAATGTGCATGGCTTATTCCGGCAGATGTCTTTTATCCAGTCATCTGACAGGAAGAAGTGCAAATAAGGGAGACTGTTCCCATACTTGCAGATGGAATTACAGATTGGCTCTTGAAGAAGAATCAAGACCCGGTCATTACTACCCTATTTCCGAAGAAAACGGTTATACAACAATTATGTCTTCAAAAGATCTTTGCATGATTGATCACCTTAAGGATTTAAAAGATGCAGGAGTGGATTCTCTTAAGATAGAAGGCAGAATGAAGAGCACTTACTATGTTGCAACGGTAACCCGAGCGTACAGAAAGGCACTTGATAATCTCTATGATCCTTCAGTTGAATTCAAACCGTACAGAGATGAGTTGTTCAATGTAAGTCACAGGGAATACTCAACAGGTTTTTTCTATTCAAATGGTCCTCTTGAAGGTGATGATATCAATATACCTACTTTTGACGGATATTTGAGAGATTATATGTTTCTGGGGACAATCAAAGAAGAGATAAAACCGGGAATCTGGTCAGTAGATGTAAAGAATCAGATCAGAAGTGATGCAGATATTGAGTACATAGGACCGGATGTTCTTTCAATGAAAGACAGCAATATGAAAGTACTGGACTGCGATTTCAATGAAGAAAAGCACATTGATCACTGTAATGAAGGCTATATCAAGAGTTCACTTCCATTGAAAAACGGCTATATTATTCGTCAGGAAACCAAAAAATAGGCTTTTTTATCATTTTTTAACGAATATGCTTGATATATATGTCGGTAAGTATGGTAAAATAACCTAACAATCTAAAAGGGAGGGTCATTTATGAAGACTCATGAACAGTTAGTTGAATTGTTTGAAGCTTATGTTGCTGAAAATCAGAAGTTTACAGAAAAAGGCGTTAAGGCTGCAGCAACAAGAGCAAGAAAGGCTCTTGCAGAAATCAGTAAGCTTACAAAGGTAAGAAGATCTGAAATTCAGGATGCAAAAAATAAGATGAATTAATCTTACACATTAAAAAAAATACTGCTGCATTTAAAAGAACATGTAGCAGTATTTTTTTTGTTTTTATGAGTTAATCAGTGTTTCGTACTTTTTCTGAACCACGAATCTTTTGATTTTCTTGGTTGCAGTCAGTTCCATTTCTTCATCTATTACAAAAATCTTTCTGATTCTCTTATACGGAAGAAGTGTTTTATTGACTTCGTCGACAATCTGTTGCATATAGGTCTGCATCTGAGCCTTATCGGGATATTTTCTTCTGCATTCCGAAGAAGGATAAATCAGAGCGCATATTCCTTCTGTCTTCTTTTCTCTGTCTGCAACAAAACCCAGAACACATATCTGTTCCACATCATAATACAACTGGAAATGATCTTCTATTTCCTCAGGAAAAACATTCTTTCCGCCCTCTGTGACAATAATGTTTTTTGCCCTTCCTGTTAAGAATAAAAACCTTTTATCATTCATATAACCGATATCACCGGTATGAAGCCATCCGTCTTCATCTATCATGGCATTTGTGGCTTCCTCATGCTTGAAATAACCCTTGAAAACCATAGGCCCCTTGATGAGAATTTCTCCGTTACCCTGATTGTCTTTATCTGCAAAGGATATTTCAGTATTTTGCAGAACCTTTCCAACACTGTTTTCATCATAGTCGAATATAGGATTAAGAGTGACAATAGGACTTGTTTCCGTAAGGCCGTATCCCTGAACAAAATCAATTCCGAATTCGTTGAGTTTTCTGAAAGTTGAAGGAGGAAGAGGACCTCCTCCGCAGATACAGATTCTGATATCTTTCAATGCAACCTTATCTCTCAAAAAACCGAACATCTTCTTTCCTATGTTGATTCCTGTTAGTTTCTTGATGATACCGGAGAACGCTGCCATTGAATTGATTGCAAATTTTGCAAGTTTACCCTTCTCTTCAACGCCCTTCATGATGCCTGTCAGAAGTTTATTGAACAGCATGGGAACGGCAAGGAACATTGTAACATGACCTTCCTTCATTTCCTTGAACATCTGGCTGATTATCAGGCGTTTTCCGAAGATGACTTCAGAACCCACAGTCATTGATTCTATGAAAACGGCAAGCATGGTATAAGCATGGTGAATGGGAAGTATTGCATAAAAAACTTCTGTTTCGTCAATATTCATATTTCCCTGAGCCAACAATGCATCCGAAACAAAATTTTCATGTGAAAGCATACAGGCCTTGGGAGTGCCGGTTGTTCCGCTTGTAAAAAGGAATGCGGCAAGGTCTTCTGCCTTTGGACTCTGAATGTCTTGAGGTCCTGCATCCGGAAGATTCAGTATGTATGATTCTTCATGAGCCTTGGCATCAAGGGACAATTTAAAACCGTATTTGCCGTCCTTTCCAAGTCTGTCGAAACGGTCGCTGTCACATATAAGACCTTTGACTTCAACATAATCTATCAGATGTTCGATTTCTTCATCTGCCAGTGAATAATCCGTAGGTACTACAATTGCAGAAAGAGAAATAATACCCATGTAGGCAATTGCCCATTGCGGACTGTTCTTTCCGGTAATTGCAACACGATCCCCTTTTCTGACTCCTATTGAGTAAAGGTACCGGGCAAATTTATCTGTTTCATATTTTGCCTGAGCATAAGTAAATGTTTCTTTTTCAGGCAAAAGACAAGTCCAGCATTTCCTTTCCGGAAAGCGGGAAACTGTTATATTAAAAAGTTCAACAAGTGAAGGCCATTCACCGTTAAAATATTCACCTCTGTAAGAATCAAGATACTTCCATGGTGTAGGATTATGTTTTTCAGCCATTTTCTATCCTCAACTAAATAATAACAAAGGAGTCGCATATTATCAATTATCAGTAAAAACGATATGATATTTGATATGGAATTTGAAACATTTGACCAGGTTGAAAAGTTCATGGACAGCTTTTCATCCGTTCAAATCAGTAACTCGGAGTCTGACACTCATATTCAGAGGATGAATAAAATTGCAGAGGTACTCGGAAATCCTCAAAATTGTTATAAAACCATCCATCTTGCAGGTAGCAAGGGAAAAGGTTCCACTGCAGCATTTCTGGCAAGTTCCATACAGGCCTTGGGGTACAGAACAGGTCTTTATCTTTCACCTCATGTAACAGACTTCAGAGAGCGTTTTACATTAAGCGGCAAATTCTTTGATGATGAAATTCTTGTAAAGTGCGCAAATATATTGGCTTCATGTGTCGAGAAACTAACTTTTAAACCGTCAGTATTTGAGCTGTATACTTCCTTTGCTTTCTTGCTCTTCCGTGAAGCAGGTTGCCAATGGGCAGTAATAGAAACAGGACTGGGAGGAAGGCTTGATGCTACAAACATTTTGACTCCCGAAGCAGTTGTATTTACACCTGTTGAACTGGAACATACTGAGATTCTCGGAGACACAATTGAAAAAATTGCAGTAGAGAAATCAAAGATAATAAAGAAATGCAAACCTGTTTTCATTTCACTTCAGAAACAGGAGGCTTCAGATGTTTTTGCAAGAGAAGC
>JAZLMO010000059.1:0-4442 GCA_045598675.1 Sphaerochaetaceae bacterium | reverse complement strand
CCCGAATTTTTAATCTCATAAATAATCTGTTTCAGCAATTCCGATTTTCCGCATCGCCTTATTCCGGTAATTACTTTGATGTATTTTGAGTCATAAAAAGGTCTGATTTCATCAAGATATTTGGTTCTTTTTATTATCTTTTCCATAATTGAATTATACAAAATTCCGTTGGAACTTCAAGAAATTTTATAAAGTTCCAACGAAAAAACTACTCGTTTGAAGGCTATTCAATAAAATACGTAAATGAACCACCCTTTCTTTTGCCCTTTTGATTTACAGTATCGTAAAATAAGAAAGATAAACTTGACTAATATGGAGCTATACTCCAAAATAGTCAACAAAAGGTGGCATACATGTTTATAGAACGACACATAGATTCTTTTATCAGAAGAATGCTCAGTCAATTTAAAATTGTACTGATTATCGGCCCAATACAAGTCGGTAAAACATCGTTAATCAAAGAAAAATATTCCAGTGGTTATAATTATGTAGTACTTGATGATTACAACGAGCTTGAAATTGCCAAAAATGATCCACCTTTGTTTTTTAAAAATAATAACCTTCCTCTTGTAATTGATGAGGTTCAAAGAGCTCCGGAGCTGTTTCTTCAGATGAAATTAATAGCTGATAAAGCTGAGCAGAAAGGGTTTTTGATACTTTCCGGCTCACAAACATACAAGCTTAATAAGACAGTTTCAGATTCTCTTGCAGGTAGAGTATGCATTATTGACATGTCATCGCTTTCAATGAGGGAAAAGTATGGCCTTGCATTCAGAGAAGCCTTTATTCCATCTGAATCTTATTTAAAAGCAAGAAAAAAAAGCATTGTTAAATATGACAATCTTTGGACTCAAATTTTCAGAGGCAGTATGCCTGAGCTGCAGAATCCGGAAATTGAGTGGGAACCATTTTACAGATCCTATGTGAGAACATACATAGATAGAGATGTTGCAGAGTTAATTAATGCCAAAAATTTACTTAAGTTCAGTATTTTTATGAAGGCTTTGGCTGCAAGAACGGGTGAATTGTTCAACGCATCTTCTGTTGCTATAGATGTTGGAGTTTCAACAAAAACAATAGTTGAATGGGTAAGCATTTTAGAGGCTTCGGGAATAATCTTTTTGCTTCATCCTTATTCAAATAATGTTACAAACAGAGCAATTAAAACGCCTAAAATCTATTTTACCGATACAGGCCTTGTTTGTTATCTTGTTGGCTGGAACAATGCAACTGTGGCCATGAACGGTGCTATGTCAGGATCTTTGTTTGAGACTTTTGTAATCAGCGAGATTGTAAAATCATATCTTAATGCGGGACATGACACTTCACATTTGTTCTTTTACAGAGACAAGGAAAAGAAGGAAATAGATTTGATAATTGAAGACAATGACATTCTTTATCCTATTGAAATTAAAAAGACTGCAAAACCATCAAAGGATATGGCAAAGAGTTTTGAAGTATTATCAAGGATTGAAAACAGGAGAATAGGTCAAGGCTGTATCCTTTGCCAATCCGAAAAGCAATTTATTCTTTCCGAGAATCTTGTTGTAATGCCTATAGAATACGTGTGATTTTGGAATGCTGTTTTAAATAAGAAGGCTGTAATTGTCTTTACGGACATGATTTGAAAACAAGATTTTACTTCTCGAGTATGATAAACGGCTCCTTGAAAAAGGGGTCTTTCTTATTGTAAAATCTGAACCAGAGGGGAGTGCGAAAAAATGAGTATCATAAAACCTCATAAATTGGGCATTATAATGGGACCTGGTTCAGAGTATCTGGCAGGTAAGGTTGTAAAGCATTTAAGAAGTCTTTACATAGAGCGTTACAATAAGCTGGCAAAGAATCTGGTCAACAGATACGATATTTCAGCAGAAGAAGTACTCAAGTATTCTTCATTTATCGACGATCTGGGCAACAAGAAGATTCCTGCAGGAAAGTGTCCTGAAGAATTTGTCTGTCCGAACTTTTCAATACCTGTAAAGTACACAAGATTTCTGAACGGAGAAGTCAAGGCAGAAATTCAGGAACCTGTCAGAGGACTTAAACTTTACATTATTTATGATATTTCCAACGATTCTCCCATCAAGGTTGCAGGCTGTGAAGAGGCTCAGAAGTTTTCAATCAATGACCACTTGATGTTCATTTTCACAACAGTTCAGGCTGCACGTCTTGCCGGAGCCGAAGGAGTAACTCTTGTTCTTCCTTCTTATCCGTATGCCAGACAGCATAAGAAAAGTTTCAGAGAAGCACTTACCGCTGCTTTGTTCGGTCAGTTCTGTGAAACTCTCGGAATTGAAAGAATCATTACTTTGGATATTCATTCAAAGGAAATCGAGAACTGCTTCAGAACAACACATCTTGAAAATCTGCATGCTTCATATCAGATTCTTGTTGAACTTAAAAAAATCATTGATATTTCAGACCCTGATATCACTATCGTTTCACCTGATACAGGTGCTGTATCAAGAAATAAATTCTATGCACAGTTGCTTCACAGACCTCTTGCTATGCTCTACAAGGAACGTGACTATTCTGTGGTAACAACAGATGCAAAACACAACAACATCAAGAGCATCAACCTTCTGGGAAATGTAGAAGGAAAGACTGTAATCATGGCAGATGATATGCTTGCAAGCGGCGGAACAATGCTTATTGCAATGAAAAAACTCAGAGAACTCGGAGCAAAGAAAATCATCTGTATCATAAGTCTTCCGTTCTTTAACGGAAATGCAGTTGAAAACTTTGACCAGGCAAATAAAGAAGGTGTATTCGATTATGTTATCGGAACTAATGCCGTTTATCATGATGATACACTTTTATCAAAACCTTGGTATATTCAGACTGATATAAGTGAGCTTTTTGCAAGAACAATAAGCCGCCTGCATCACGGAAGAGCAATCAGTCCGTTGCTTGACAACAGAAAGATTGTTCAGCGTCTTGTAGATGAAGAACAGAATAAAGGATTAGTTAAGGACTGACAATGGATATCTCCAAACGTATCAAAGGTTTCCAGGCATCTCCGATAAGAAGGTTGACACCGTATGCTTTTGAAGCAAAGAAAAGAGGCATAAAAGTCTACCATCTGAATATTGGACAGCCTGATATCAAAACTCCTTCAGAAGCAATAGATGCTATTCATTCTTATCCGATGAATATTGTTGCCTACGGAGAAAGTGACGGAAATACAGAACTCCGTAAAGCTCTTGTAAATTATTACAGAGGTTTTGGAGTAAACATTACCGAGGACAATGTTCTCATTACTACCGGAGGTTCGGAAGCACTGTTGTTCTCATTTATGACTTTGTGCGACCCGGGAGATGAGGTAATTGTTCCGGAGCCTTATTACACAAATGTCCATTCTTTTGCAAGAATGGCCAATGTTAATATTGTTCCGATAACCAGTACCCTTGATAAGAATTTTGCTCTTCCTCCGTTAAATGAAATTGAGGAGAAAATTACAAGTAAGACAAAGGCAATTCTGCTTTGCAGTCCGAATAACCCCACAGGTCATATCTATACTCCGGAAGAGTTTGAGACAATTCTCAAGATGTGTAAGAAACATGATATTTTCCTTGTAGTTGATGAAGTCTACAGAGAGTTTTGCTACGATGGACTTTTGTTTACAAGTATTTTAAAGTATGAGGACTATTCAGACAGGGTAATCTGCGTTGACAGTTTTTCAAAGAGATTTTCAATGTGCGGTGCCAGAATAGGTGCACTGATTTCCAGAAATCCGAATGTCATTCATGAAACACTCAAGTTGTCTCAGGCTAGACTCTGTCCTCCTGTTGTTGAACAGGCTGCAGCGGTTGCAGCATTCAATGCTCCGGCTTCTTACATTGATGAAGTAAAAAAAGAGTACGAGAAAAGACGTGACTTCATAGTCAATGCACTTCGTGATATTCCGGGTGTGAAATGCTGTCCTCCGAATGGTGCATTTTATCTGATAGCAGAGCTTCCGGTTGACAATGCAGAAGATTTTGCAATCTTTATGCTGAAGGATTTCAACTATAATAAAGAAACGGTAATGCTTGCACCTGCAGAAGGATTTTATGAGACAAAAGACCTTGGAAGAAATCAGGTCAGAATTGCATACGTCTTGAATACAGATGATTTGGCAAAGGCATGCAGATGTTTGAAAGCAGGCCTTGATGAATACCGTAAAAGATATCCCGTATTTGCCAGTTGAGGTTTTTCATGAATTACAATCAGTTTTGGAATAACAAAGAGTTCGAAGAATTTCAGAAAGATGTGAACTGGGAAGATGAATTTGATATTGATGAAACAGAAGATAATCAGGAAGAAATGAATTTTACTGATTATTCGGATTGTGAGTCTTGCTCATTTTTAAGTGAGCAGGAAGAAACAGAAGATCCTGATATTTATGAAGAATTTCAGGATTCAGAGTCGGAGGAAGAAATGATTGATGATTCCGAACA
>JAZLMO010000058.1:0-4039 GCA_045598675.1 Sphaerochaetaceae bacterium | reverse complement strand
TTCTTTTAATAAAAAAACATCACTTGTAGTATTTTTTAAATTTTTAATTAAAAAGGTTGCACTTTTGTAACTTTTTCAGAAAATTTTACAAAGAAAAGTTGCACAGGTAAATTTGTGATAATACAATAAAATTATGAAAACCTGTGGGATAAAAGAATGCATAAAAGATCGCCTCACGTATTTAAAAGGATTGAAATATGATGTCGGCGAAAAGATTGCTTATTTGCCAGAAGAAAACCTGGTTGTGGTAAAATCAGGGAAAAGAACAATATATTACGCCTCAAACGGTAAAACCTCAAACAGTAAAGGAAGAAAATATATCAGTAAGGAGCAAGTTGATTATCTTAAAAAACTTCAGAAAAAGAACTATTACAGACAGGTTCTTAAAACGGCAGAAGAAGAAAGGGATAAGCTGGAAAAAATACTGAAAAAACTGGATAAAATTGAAGACACTGATTCTGTTTTTCTCAAATTGAAACCGGAACAAAAGAATCTGATAGAACCCTATGTCCAGAACCTGAACAAAAAAGACCTGGAAAAGTGGAAAAATGATTTTATGACCCACAGAAATATTGCAGACAACAGCAGTCTGATTACAAAAGCAGGTACCAGAGTCAGATCAAAAAGTGAATTGATAATAGCAGAAAGATTTGAAACATACGGAATACCTTACAAATATGAATGTGCAATATTTGTCGGAGATAAAGACGTATGGTTCCCTGACTTTACGGTACTGAACAAAAGAACCGGGCAACAATACATTTGGGAACATTTCGGAATGATGGATAACCCGGATTATTGTGCAAGTGCTCAATTCAAGATAGAAAAGTATTCAAAAGAAGGCTTCATACAGGGGAAAAACCTGATTGTCACAACGGAAAGCTCTCTGCATTCTTTGAATACAAAGTACATAGACACAATTATTGAAAAAATACTTTTGTAAACAGTTTCAGGTTTTCTTCAGAAATGAAGAAACCGCTCTTAATCATAAGAACACGGTCTCCGTTGCATAGGCAGTAGGTTCCGGAAGGTGAAGAAAAAACCTGTTGTAAACCAAGACATTTTTCCAACTCCGTTCTGCGCACGGAACCGGAAGGAATAATCTGTGAGGCAACTGCATTTCGCAAAAAAGCATATGGAGAGTTGAAAAAAGTATAGCTGACAAACAATACATCGGAGACAGAAGAATTGTCATAAACCGTTTGGCCTTCTTTTATACCGAAACTTTCATCAAAGCAGTAAACCTGTTTTGCCGCAAAAGATTCTGAAGCCAAATATCTTGTGGTTCTGTATATATTGGAAGTATCAGCACCGAGATTTTCCAAAGAAACAGGAACATCGTCAGAATAAAGATGGTAAACTGAAGTACCTATTTTCAACCTCTCGGAATGCCCCCTGTCCTGCGCAAAAGAATCCAGGAAAAGGAACGTTGCAAACAAAATAAGAACATACAGAAGAACATTAGTTGAAATATCAATTAACCTGTTTTTCTTTCCGATAAAAAAACAATTAACAAAAGCGGCAATGCAGAGAAAACAACACATTGCCATCAAAAGAGTAAACAAAACTGTCAGGACAATATAAGCATTGTCGGTAACTACCTTAATAAGAGAAGTTGAAAGCAGGAAAACCAAGGCTCCGGTATATAAAGCACAAAGCAATAAGTTGGAAAAACTCTTGAACTTTCCCCTTAACTGAGCCCTCTTTTCACTGCGGTCCTCTGCTACAGGAATTGAAGAACCCCGTATTTCCTCAATTAGGTAAACATGACGGCAACTGTCTTTCAAAGTTTCCTGTTTTCCCACAACAAGACAATCCCAGCCTTGTTTTCTGATTCTTGTCAGCTCTTCTCTTACCTGAAGTTCAGTTGAAAACTCATTTCCCGTACGGTATAAAGTCAGAGCACAGACACGGGCCCCGGCATAAGGACGTTCTTCAAAGAAGAAGTTGTTTCCAACAACCTTTGACAAAGCATGACCCTGCTCTGCCATCTTTTGGAGAAACGCTGTTATCTCGGCATCTGTGTGATATTTAATCAGAAATTTACGAACCATAAAATGATTTTAACATAATACTGATGTAAAAAAAACAGGTGCCCGGAAGCACCTGAAACCAAAACAACAATGACTAAAACAATAATCCAGCAATCAGATTTTGAAACCCATCTCTTTCTGTTTAAGAGGACAGGCAACAAAGTGATTCGGAGAAACCTCAATGAGTTTGGGAACTGCCTTCTTACAGATTTTATCGTTACATTCAAGACAACGCTTTGCAAATCTGCATTCTGCAGGCGGTTCAATAGGACTTGTGATTTCACCCATAAGTTTAACACGCTCTCTTCTGTGGCCCAGTTCCGGAATAGGAATTGCAGAAAGAAGAGCCTGCGTGTACGGATGAATAGGATTCTCAAAAAGTTCCTCTGCAGGAGCCTTCTCAACAATCTGTCCAAGGTACATAACGGCAATATCGTCGGAGAAGTGGTTTACAACACTTAAGTCGTGAGTGATGAAAATATATGTAAGACCTAACTTTTCCTGAAGTTCCTTAAGCAAGTTCAGAATCTGAGCCTGAATACTGACATCCAAAGCAGAAACAGGTTCATCACAGATAATCAGTTTAGGCTCCATTGCAAGAGCACGGGCAATACCGATTCTCTGTCTTCTTCCGCCGTCAAGTTCATGTGGATATGTATTGATGTATCTCTCAGCAAGACCTACGGTTTCCATAAGCTCCAGAACTCTCTTTTCGATATCTTCCTTTTTTGTCAGAATCTTGTTTTCCTTAATAGGTTCGGCAATAATCTGGCTGACCGTTTTCTTAGGATCAAGAGATGAGAACGGATCCTGGAAAATAATCTGCATATCCTTTCTCATGTGACGCATTTCCCGGGAAGAAAGCTTTGTAACATCCTTTCCTTCGAAAAGTACTTCACCGCTTGTAGGTTCAATCAATCTGAGAATAACACGACCTGTAGTTGATTTTCCGCATCCGGATTCTCCTACAAGACCAAGAGTCTTACCTCTTTCTATTGTAAAGTTGATATCATCAACGGCATGGAGCATACCACGGGAGGTCTTAAAATACTTTTTAAGATTCTTTACTTCAAGAATATTATCAGCCATTTTTCTTACTCCTCTCAATTTTGAACTTAGGATCCTGCTCATAAGCAGAACAGGCAACATAGTGCGTTCCGCCTACACATTTAAGAGCAGGAATAGCCTTCTTACATGCATCTGTTGCATAGTTGCATCTTGGTGCAAAAGGACAACCCACAGGAATCTCCGTAGGATCGGGCATAAGACCGTGAATAGGTTTCAGCTTTGCCTGACGGTTCTTGATGTTAGGAAGAGAGTTGAAAAGACCCTCTGTATAAGGATGCATTGTCTTTCCGAAAACTTCTTCCAAAGAACCCTGTTCAACAATTCTTCCGGAGTACATAACAGCAACATCATCACAAACTTCGGCAACAATACCCAAATCATGAGTAATCATAATCATTGAAGTATCGTACTTTTCCTTAAGTTCAGACATAAGCTCAAGAACCTGAGCCTGAATTGTAACATCCAAAGCTGTTGTAGGCTCATCTGCTATTAGAAGCTTAGGGTTACATGCAAGAGCAATGGCAATAACAACACGCTGCTTCATTCCACCTGAGAACTGATGAGGATACTCATTTGCCCTCTGTCTTGGAATTCCGACCAGTTCAAGCATATCACCCGCTTTTTCAAGAGCCTCTTCCTTTGAACACTTCTCGTGAATCTCAATAGATTCTGCAATCTGCTCACCTACTGTAAAAACAGGATTCAAAGCAGTCATAGGGTCCTGGAAAATCATTGAAATTTCCTTACCTCTTACCTGCTCAAGTTCATCTACGGAAATATCACGGACATCTCTGCCGTTGATTTCAAGTTTCTTACATTCAACTACTCCGGGAGGATCCGGAACAAGGCGGAGCATTGCAAGTGCTGTTGTTGTTTTTCCAGCACCTGTTTCACCTACAAGACCCAGTGTTCTCTTATAACCTAACTTAAGATTTATG
>JAZLMO010000057.1:0-16698 GCA_045598675.1 Sphaerochaetaceae bacterium | reverse complement strand
AAGACCTATATCTTCACATGCGGAAATCATCATTCTTCTGAAAATGAAACGGGGATCTTCACCTGCATAAACCATTTTTGCAAGCCAGTATAACGCAGCATCCGGATCACTGCCTCTGATTGATTTTATGAAAGCCGATATTACATCAAAATGATAGTCGCCTTCCTTGTCGTAAAGAACTGCTTTTTTCTGTATGGACTCTTCTGCTGCTGTTTTGGAAATGTACAGTTTGCTCCCGTCTCTTTCAGTAGTTTCTACTGCAAGTTCAAGAGCGTTCAGAAGACTTCTTGCATCCCCTGAGGCAACATCTACAAGATGTTCAAGCGCACCTTCTTCAAATGTGATTTCAAGATTGCCGTAACCGCGTTCTTTATCTTCAAGAGCCTGTTTTGCAATATTCAAAAGATCGTTATCCGTCAGGGCTTTGAGTTGAAAAATTCTTGAACGGCTTACAAGGGCTGCATTAACTTCAAAAAACGGGTTTTCAGTTGTTGCACCTATGAGGATAAAGGTTCCGTTTTCCACCCACGGCAGAAGGGCATCCTGCTGACTTTTGTTCCATCTGTGAACCTCATCTACAAACAGAATGGTTCTGCGTCCGTACATTTGCAGCCTTTCTTTTGCCGCTTCAATTTCTTCTCTGAGTTCCTTGACTCCTGAAAGTACTGCATTCAGAGAGGAAAAGTGACTTTTGGTTGTATTTGCAATAACTCTTGCAAGTGTTGTTTTTCCTGTTCCCGGTGGACCGTAGAAGATAACAGATGACAGCTGATCTGCCTGTATTGATCTGCGTAACAATCTGCCCGGTCCTACAATGTGATCCTGACCTATATATTCATCCAGAGTTCTGGGTCTCATTCTGTAGGCAAGCGGTTGAGAACTTAATTTGTTGTTTGCGTTGTCAAAAAGTTCCATCTGTTTATTTTTCCCTCAGTTTATTCTGTCAGTTTATCCCGAATACTATTGCGGCAATTTGGTCTGCATATGGATCAGGGGTTGTTCTGTACAGTTCTTCAGAGCTTTTCATAAGCACTGAAAAACGGTCAAAAAGCATATCGGCAATTTCAGTTGAGATATTTGTCATCTCAAGAGGTTGAACAGTGTTTTCAATGCTTCTGTTTGTTGCTGCGTAGGCATTGAAATGTCTTATGCAGGATGAAAGACCTGAGTAATTTGCATTGCCCAGTATTTCATTGAGTTTTGTTTTTAGTTTTGCTCCGTTGTTCTGAAGGAATTCGTTTGATGCGCTGCTATCTGAACTTATTACCATCTGAATCGGATTTACGAATTCTGTTGAAGATAAAAGACTCTTTGTATAGTCAAAATAAGATGTCAGATTTTCTTTAAGGTAATCTGTCATTGATGCATTGAAGTTGGAAATCAATGTGGACATTCCCGGTATATTCTTCATTTCTTCTTTCAGAACTGCGTATCTTTGTACAATGAAATCCATAGAGGAAAGATTGTCTGTAAGCTTCTGTGATGCCTGTTCGGATGCAGTATCCAAAGCGGCCTTAAGTGCGTAAGATGCTTCATCTTCTGAATAAGTGTCATCATGTCTGATGTTTACAGTCGAACATGAAATAAACATGGCTGCAATCAGGAGTACAAGTACAAACAGAACTGATTTTTTTCTCATAGCAGAATAATACCATTTGCATCAGCGGTATTCAATTCACAACATACTGACGTTCACAACATACATATTTCACAACATATTGATAATGAGGTATGATTCAGCTGTGAACAGAATAGTCTATGTTTCAGAAGATTTTCTCATTGCCTGCAAGGATCACAGCACTTGTACGGTTCCTTTGAAGAATAAGATTACAGGTGATACTTTGTTGGACTTTGTGGCAAAAGACTATCCTGAGGTTCTGTCTGTATGCGGAAAAAATCTTTGGGAGGGTGGGGCTCTTCACCGTCTGGATACTCATACTTCCGGGCTTGTTGTCTTTGCAAGAAACCAGGCTTTTTATGATAAACTTTCAGCCTGTCAGGACAACGGGGAATTTGTTAAAACTTATATTGCTCACACTGATGGCAAAGATATCGGAAAAACGGAAATTTCTTCTTATTTCAGGGCTTTCGGTCCGGGAAGAAGAATGGTTAAGGCAGAATCGGATGCTTCCAAAGCAGGCAGCAGCGTTCTTTACTCAACAAAAATCAGATTTCTAGGAAAAGGTGTGTACGAATGTACTATTTCCAAAGGATTCAGACATCAGATAAGGGTTCATCTGGCTTCCTCCGGATGTCCTATTAAAGGTGATTGTCTTTACAATCCTTCCTCAGAAGAGGTTTTCATGCATCTTGAATGCATTCAGGTTTCATGGCCCGGTTTTACTTATAAGGTTCAGTGATTATCTGTTCTTCATCACAGGAACTTGTAACTATTTCAATTCTTCTTTCTATGGCAGTCAGCTGAGTATCCAATTCTTTGGCAATCTTCATTCCTTCTTCATACAAATCAACTGCTTTTTCCAGTTCTGTATCAGGATTCTGAAGCAGCTTGGATATGTTTTCCATTTTTTTCAGTTTGTTTTCAAATGTTTCTTTCTTTGCAGTTTCTTTTTTAGTTTCAGCCATTTTTTACCTCTGTAACCTGAGCTATTGCCTTTCCTCTGGCAAATCTTATTCCCAATATTTTTCCCTGTTTTATATTATCTGAGTTTCTTACAGTTTTTCCGTTTTCATCTGTTACTATGCTGTACCCTCTGTCAAGGATACTTACAGGAGATGATGCGTTAATGTTTGTTTGTGCAATTTCATACCTTGTCCTTGTTTTGGACAGTACTTCATACAGATTAGCCTTAAGCTGAGATATGCTGCTGTCGCATCTTCTTCTGATAGTGTTGATTTCATTTTCAATTGAATAGATGAAGGCTTCGGGTCTTACGTTTGAAAGCTTAAGTTTTGCATTACTGATTTTATCATCCATTGCGTTCATCATATTATTTCTGATGTTATCAACTGTCTGTTGCTGGCTTTTGGCACTTTCACAGACAAGTTCTGCTGCTGCAGATGGAGTAGGTGCGCGCAAATCTGATACAAAGTCACTTATTGCCCAGTCTATTTCATGTCCTACTGCAGAGATTACCGGTATGTCTGATTTGTAAATTGCCTGTATTACACAGTCTTCGGAAAACGGAAGAAGGTCTTCAATACTTCCGCCTCCGCGCCCTACAATCATGACGTCTGCAAGCCCGAATGTATTGACCTGCTCTATTCTGGCCGCAATAGTTTTTGCCGCATCTTCTCCTTGTACCGCTGCCGGGAGAATTATGATGTCCATGCTGGCATTTCTTCTGCCTGTTACCTGAAGAATATCCTGAAGGGCGGCTCCTGTAGGACTTGTTATTATTGCAACTCTGTCAGGGCGTTGCGGTATCGGTTTTTTATGACTTTGATCAAAATAACCTTTTGCATCGTATTCACGTTTTCTTCTTTCAAGTTCGGCAAGGATATCTCCTTCTCCGGAAACCTTGATTGAAGAGCAGATGATTTTATAACTTCCGCTTGGTGCATAAACGTCAATGTTGCCTTTTACAACTACTTTTTGTCCGTTGCTCGGAACAAATCCTATTTGATGTACAGTTGACCGCCATACTACTGCGTTTATCAGTGCGTCATTGTCTTTAAGTGCAAAATACCAATGTCCTGACGTCCCTACCTTGAAAGAACTTATTTCACCTTCTACCGTCAATTCGTAAAAAGATTCTGACAGCATATTCTTTATCATTGAGGTAAGTTCGGATACCGTAAGTTTCGGAAGGTTCTCTGCCATATTCCGTAACATTATACCAACAGAACAGGGAATTGAAAATTGATTTATCCAAGCATTCTTATTAAGCATTCTTATTAATGCAGTCTTAATACGGGCGCTACATAAGTTTTTGCAAAGTGATTTATATATTTTGAAGATTTTTCTTTGTTTTATTATAAAACTTGACCGAATTTTATAATAATTTGTAAAAATTCTCTCAAAATATATAAAATTGGCTGAATAAAAAAGAGATGATCCTACGTTTACCCGTACACCCAGCCATCTGATCGCCAGGAGGTCATCACTTTGCATAAAAAATACAAGAGATAATCCCACGTTTACCCGTACACCCCGCTATCAAATCGCAGGGAGGTTATCTCTTTTACAAAAAAATGTTAGTAACGATCTTACGTTTACCCGTACACCCAGCTAACAGACCGCCAGGAGGTGGTTACTTACATTGATAATATAACGCACTCTTCAGGTTGTGTCAAACTTCTTTCACTCTGCCTTCAATCAACTTATAAAAATGGTACTTGTCATTATTTGTTTTAAACAAACGAATTGAACTGCAAAGATTATCAACAAATTGAATTCCAAATTCCTTTTGAGATTCCGCTGGTCGTGCTGATTTTACATTCTCAAAAGACAAAAGCTTTTTTACTATGTCTTTCTCAAAAGAATTGATTCTGAATCTATCAAATACGACTTCTATTTCACAATCACAGCTAGATACTATTTTGGAAATTGAATTTATATAAGCTCTTTCTTTGTCATTTTGAAGAAATCTACTATCTTTTTTTACGGTGCATGAGAATATTGCACAATACGGAAACTTCCCCAACTCTTTAAGCATACTGTATTTGATATTCTTAAAATCAGAGTCTAACAAGGTAGACTTGAATTCTGTAAAAATCTTTGCTTTCTTTGCTCTTGGAATGGGAATTGAACAAATGCTATTTTTAAATCTCTTGTATGCTATATCAACGTCTTGCTTTGAATTTACAAGCAATCCGATAACAATGAAGTATTCAGGGCATTCTGTTTCATCAACGTATAAAACCATAACAGTCGGAATAGTATCACGTAATATGGCAGTTTGAGAATAGAACCGGGACTAGATGCTTCAATGCTCATGAACACAGGAATACCAATCAAACAGATTTCTCAGAGACGGGGTCATAAGGACATTAAGATAACGTTGGAAACCTATGCTCACCTCTATAAAAGAGAAAGAAAACGAATTGGTGGAATCATTGGAAAAAATAGGCCAAAAAATGGCACTATAACAAAAAAGTAGTACGCAAGTAGTACGCGGATTAAGAGCATAAAAAAACAAGTCCTTACAGTGTAAAGACTTGCTCATAAAATTTTGTAGAATGGTGTTATTCTTCTACAATTGCACCAACCGGACAAACGGATGCACAAGTTCCGCAACCTGCACACTTATCCTGGTCAATTACATAAATGTCACCTTCATTGATTGCTGAGCAAGGGCATTCTCCTGCGCATGTTCCGCAAGCAGCACATGCATCTGTAATTCTGTAAGCCATTATAAACTCCTCGTTAAATAAGTATTTCAATGATACTATTCAAGGCCGTTGTCGTCAAGGAAACTGATACTCAATTGAATACCTCTATATTATTTAATATAGTGAAAGCATGAAAAAACTTGTACTAGCAGAAAAACCAAGCGTCGGAAAAGAGCTTGCCAGAGTATTGGGGTGCCGAAACTATGGAACCCACCTTGAAAGTGATGATTATGTTGTAACATGGGCATTGGGACACCTTGTTACACTGTGTCCCCCGGATTATTACGGAACTGAATACAGGCATTGGAGACTGGGTAATCTTCCTATACTTCCTCCGAAACTTGAAACAATGGTAATAGATAAATCAAAAACACAGTATGAACTTGTAAAAGACCTTCTGAACAGGGAAGATGTAGCTTCTGTAATCATAGCAACTGATGCAGGAAGAGAAGGTGAACTTGTAGCACGTTGGATTCTGAAACAGGCAGGATGTGAAAAACCATGTCAGAGACTATGGATCAGCAGTCAGACGGATATGGCAATAAAGAACGGATTTGAGAACTTAAAAGACGCAGGTGATTATGATAATCTGTTTGCGGCAGCAGAAAGCCGTTCTTATGCAGACTGGTACATAGGATATAATGTGTCCAGGGCAATGAGTTGCCATTTTGATACAAGACTTTCAGCAGGACGTGTTCAGACTCCGACGCTTGCTCTCATGACTTCAAGGGAAGATGAAATAGAAAGCTTTGCCGGAAAGTTTTACTGGACATTGAAAGCTGACTTCGGCACATTTAAGGCTTCCTGGTATTCCGATGAAAATACAATCAGAATTCCGGAAGAATCAAAAGCAAAGGAACTTGAAGCAAAACTTAAAAATGCCACCGGTAGTGTAAGTGAGATGGCAGAAGTACCAAAAAGCGAAAAGCCGCCTCTTGCTTATGACCTTACAGAGCTTCAGAGAGATGCAAACTCAATATTGGGATTTTCTGCAAAAGAGACTTTGGATACACTTCAGAGACTGTATGAAGTTCATAAGATAGTAACTTACCCCAGAACTGACAGCAGATACATTACTGCAGACATAGTACCAACAATTCCTGAAAGACTCAGGGCTTTGACTACTACACCGTTTGCATCACGCTGCAAAACTATGTTGGAAAGCGGAATCCGTCAGGATTTAAGCCGGCTGGTAAACGATGAACTTGTAAGTGACCACCACGCACTGCTTCCTACGGAACAGCCGGTAGATTTGTCAAAATTGAGTTCTCAGGAAAGATCATTATGGGAACTTATCATAACAAGATTTTTGGAAACCCTTTCTGCAGATTATGATTACAAGACAACAACTGTTGAAGTTCAAGTTGAAAATGAGCGATTTATAGCAAGACTTACTTTGCCTGTTCATCAAGGATGGCGTGATGTAGCAAGGGATATAGGAAAGCGTTCTGCAGTATCGGATTCAACTGATGATGACAATGAAGCCGGACTTACACGACTTGCAAAGGGAATGAGTCTGACAATCAAGGATGTTGTACTCAGAAGAAATGCAACGTTACCACCGGATAGGTATACGGAAGCAGACCTTCTGTATGCTATGGAACATGCCGGAAAATTCGTTGAAGATGCCCAGTTGAAAAAAAGACTGGAAAACGGGCTCGGAACTCCGGCAACCAGAGCGGATATTATTGAAAAACTTATTCAGAACAACTGTATCGAAAGACAGGATAAATATCTTGTACCCACTGCAAAGGGCAGGGAACTTGTCCGTCTTGTACCTCAGCAACTGAAGAGTGCAGAACTTACAGGCCGTTGGGAACAGAGACTGTTTTCAATTTCAAACGGACAGGAAAATGAAAAACTGTTTATTGAAGATATCAAAAAGAACGCAACGGATCTTGTAAACCAGGTTATTGCAAACAAGGAAAAATTTGATCCTTCACTGATGGGAGATCAACAGAAAAAATGTCCTTCCTGTGATTGGCCTATGGTTAAAGTCATTGATGAAGAAGGCATTACTCATTATGTCTGTCAGAGATTCTCCTGCGGTTATGAGGAAAAACTTCACAAAAAGAAGATAGGTCAGAAGACAATGGTTGCAAAGGTTGTTGTAAAAGAAAGTCATTACAGACCCCGTTCTGAACACAGTAACTTTGTCCCGAAACCTGATAAGACGGATATTGCCAGATACAGTCATAACAATTCAGATGGCGGAACATTTGCTGACTTCATTAAAGCTTCTCAGGAGCGCAAGATGCGTGATATGGAAAAAAGGTCAAGAAAATGAGTAATCAGGTTATATTGATCAAAGACCGGAAACTCGGGTTCGGTTTTCTTGAAAAAGATGAATATGCAATGAGAAACAAGGTGTTCGGGGATGACAGCATTTTCAGGCATCTTAACGATGAGGAAATTGCAGTTCTTGAAAAAAACCGGAACACATGTGATGACTGGAATAATATCCTTGTTGCAGACTTCTTTGATCCTGAACTTATCCGTAATACTGATTTTTATGGAAAAAACAGAATCGGTAAAATGGAAAAATCCATTCTGAAATATCATGATCTGGAATTGCCGGTCGGAATATACAACAGCAGAATAATAAGCTGTGATATTTCAGATTACTGTTCTATTCATGACGTGGGATATTTGAGCCATTACATAATATGGGACTACAGTATTCTTTATTCCATCAAGGAAATGCAGTGTACAAATCATGCAAAATTCGGAAATGGAATAGTCAAAGATTTTGAAGATTCTTCTGTGAGAATCGACCTAAGCATAATGAATGAAAACAAAGGACGTGCAATTGCTCCATTTGAAGATTTAATATGTGCTGATGCAATTCTTTGGGCAGACAAACGTGAAGATACTGAATTGACCAAAGCCTTGTGGAATTTGACAGATTCTTCGTATCCGCTCAATGGCGGTTGGTACGGAGAAGTCGGATGTCACAGTGTTATCAAAGATTGTTCCATAATAAAAGATGTGAAATTCGGATCTTACTGTTATGTTAAAGGTTGCAATAAACTCAAAAATCTTACTGTAAAAAGTTCTGA
Organism: Sphaerochaetaceae bacterium; assembly: GCA_045598675.1. GTDB lineage: Bacteria > Spirochaetota > Spirochaetia > Sphaerochaetales > Sphaerochaetaceae > JAZLEZ01. Next base: position 8,344 of record JAZLMO010000057.1, on the reverse strand, counting down.
AAAATCACCCACTCAATTGGGAGAAGGAATTGAACTTGTAAACGGAATTGTCGGATTCGGATGTCATGTATTCTACGGCTGTAAGGCAGTCAGGTTTGTAATGTGCGAAAACAGTTCTCTGAAGTATGGGGCACGATTGATTAATTCTGTGCTCGGAGATAATTCTACTGTCTCCTGTTGTGAAGTTTTAAGCAACCTTGTTTTTCCATTTCATGAACAGCATCATAACAATTCATTTTTGATTTCTGCACTTATTATGGGACAATCAAACATGGCTGCCGGAGCAAATATCGGTTCCAATCATAACAGTCGCAGTGCAGATGGTGAAATGAGAGCCGGAAGAGGATTTTGGCCCGCTCTTTCTTCAACTTTGAAGTATGACAGCTGTTTTGCCTCATTTGTTATCATTGCAAAAGGAAATTATATTCATGAACTGAATGTCAAAATTCCTTTTGCATTGCTGTCTGATAATATGAAGAATAATCAGCGTGAAATCATGCCTGCATACTGGTGGATGTATAACATGTATGCGCTTGAAAGGAATTGTGCAAAATTTACCTCAAGGGATAAGAGGGTTGAAGCTGTGCAGCATATTGAAACGGATTATCTTGCTCCGGATACTGTTTCAGAAATATGGGATGCTGTAAAGCAGATACATGATTGGATAAAACAGTCTGATTCTCTTGATGAAGTATATGCATACAATATTGAAAAATCACATACTCCGGTTAAAATTCTGAAAGTAAAAGAAGCACTTGAAGCCTATAATGCAATGCTGAAATACTACGCAATAAAAACTGTGGCCTTGTACAGTGCACAAACAGGAGTCAAAGTATCGGAGCTTGATAAGAATTCTTCAAAAGCTTATGTCAAATGGACAAACCTTGGCGGTCAACTTGTACCCACTGAAAAACTTGAAAAACTTAAAGAAGAGATTAAAAGCGGGAAATTCAGCAATTGGAAAGAGTTGCACGAAATATATGACAGATGGTTTGAGCAATATCCTTATGAAAAAGCACTTCATGCTATGACTGTTTTGAAGAAAGTGTTGAATATCGATTCGCTGTCCGGCGAAATTTGGGAAATCCAGCTTTCTGAATTGGTGAAAATCAGGAAATATATTGATGAACAGGTTTTCATTACAAGAAAGAAAGATTACGACAATCCGTTCAGACTTGTTACATATTCATGTAACGAGGAAAGGAACATTGTTTTGGGACCTGTAGAAGATAATGAATTTGTTAAAAAAAGTTCTGAAACGACAAAGAAGATAATCAATACAGCAAAGAAAAGCATATTCTGAACAGAAAAAGACAGAAAAAAGATAAGAAATTGTTCTTGCTTTTTAATAATTACATGATAATATATTGTATTAATTTATACTATATATTTATTTAATTATAGTGGGAGAAATATTATGGATTGCAAAATAGTAAAACACTTCGGAGACCTCTCCAAGACAAAGAGCGGTTGGGCTTTGGAGTTCAACCTTGTTGAATGGACACCTGATAAGAGCGGTTCATTCCAGCGTTATGATATCCGCCATTGGTCTCCGGATCATACAAAAGCAGGAAAAGGGGTCAGCCTCAGCGAAGAGGAACTTGAAGAACTCAAGAACCTTCTTCAGTAATTAATTTGCAGGGACTTCCCAGAACGCACAAAGCGTCGGGAAGTCCGTTTTGTATAGTGCAAGTCTTGGTTTGACTTCATTGTTCAAAACACGTTTATCTGTTCTGTAAGCCTTTCTGACCTTTGCTTTTCCGTTCTTTGCAAGTGTGACGGTAAGTGCCTTTGTATAAAATCTTTCAACACCCGGACAGTCTGATCTGTCTTCTATCAGATATTGCTTTTTAGGGAAAATTATTGCCATATAGTTCACTGAGTAGATTGAGTATCCGTAAAGCCAGCATCTGGTTCCGAAATCAAGAGTCTGATAATAGGCACCTTTAATATCTTCATCATAACCTCTGAGACGTTGGAAAAGGGCTCTGTCGTAAACTCCCAATCCAAGGAAAGGGTAGAGATCCGCATCATCTTTTCTGCTAGGAATGAATGAGAGAACATCAAGTTTTTTCCCCTCAAATTGAGGTGCTCTGACAGAAGGGGTAAGTTCCTGATCTTTATTGAATACCAGAGGTGCAAGCACTGCAATGTGATCTTCGCCGGCAAATTTTGAGGAAATGGTGTTCCAGTCAAATGCAGCTGTCTGTATATCTGTTCTTGTAAGATAGAAATAAGTTGTCATGCATTCGTTTGCCAAAGCATTTATGCGTTGGGCAAGAGTGGGAGCCTGGTCAAATACAATGAACGTAACTCCGGGAAAGTTGGATTGAATGGAATTCTGAGACAATCTTTCCGAGTATGTTATTACATGAAGACCGTGATTGAAATTTTCACTGTACCAACGGACTGTTTCCTCCAGCTCTTCTTTTGTTCCCGTGTCCATGATTCCGACTGCAAGGAGTTCTTCCTTATGCATATGACTGAGCTTTAAGCCCATATCCTGTTTTGCTGAAAATACACTGTAGTTCTGCATAGATTCAGAATAATCTTAAAAATCTTCTTTGACAATGAGATATTGATGATTAATAGTTAAAACAATATAATCAAAATCCGTCGAGGAATGGACTTATGATAGATTTTAGAGAGCTTAAAACAAGACGTGATGAAATTGCAAAAAATATTGCAAACCGCAATATGAAAGTTGATGTTGACAAGGTTATTGAACTTGCCGATAAAAGAGCTGCATTGATGCACAGTGTTGAAGAGCTCAGATCAAAGAGAAATGAAAATGCTTCCAAAATGAAGGGAAAAATGGATGCTTCAGAGCGTCAGGTTCTGATTGCAGAAGGCCGTGAATTAAAAGACAGAATCGCTTTTTCAGAAGCCGAACTTGAAGAAATTGACAAACAATATGATGTTTTGCTCAGACAGATTCCCAACTATGCGCATCCTGATGCCCCTGTTGGAAAAGAAGATAAAGACAGCACTGCTGTAAAATTTGTGGGGGAGCCTGCAAAGTTTTCATTCAAGCCTTTGGATCACGTTCAGTTGGGAACAAAGCTTGATTTAATAGATTTTGATACTGCTACACGAGTGTCCGGCCAAAAGTTCTACTATCTTAAAAACGAAGGTGCACTTCTTCAGATGGCACTGGAAAACTATGCAATGCAGATCGTAGTCAAACACGGATTTACACCGTTTATCACACCTGATGTTGCAAAGGAAGAGATACTGGAAGGAATAGGATTCAATCCAAGAGGAGAGGAATCAAATATTTATACCGTTGAAGGAACCGGGACTGCATTGGTAGGTACTGCTGAAATAACATTGGGCGGTTACCACAGCGGAAAGGTTTTTGAAAAAAACGAACTTCCTGTAAAGATGGCAGGTCTTTCACACTGTTTCAGACGTGAAGCCGGAGCTGCCGGTCAGTTCTCAAAGGGACTGTACAGGGTTCATCAGTTTTCAAAACTGGAGATGTTCATAATCTGTCTTCCTGAACAGAGTGAGCAATTTCATAATGAACTTCTTGCCATTGAAGAGGAAATCTTCACAGGTCTGGGAATCGCTTATAGAGTAATTGATACCTGCACAGGGGATCTGGGTGCTCCAGCATACAGAAAGTATGATATTGAAGCATGGATGCCCGGTCGCGGAGATGAAGGTGAATACGGAGAAGTAACAAGTACTTCCAACTGTACTGATTATCAATCAAGAAACCTGAATATCAAATATAAGGATGAAGACGGTAACCGTTATGTACACATGCTCAACGGAACTGCTGTTGCAGTATCCAGAGCAATGGTTGCAATTATGGAAAACTATCAGACGGAAGACGGCACAATACGGATTCCGGAAGTTCTTGTACCGTATATGGGTGGAATTAAGGAAATCAAGCGTTAATGAATCAGATTATCAACAGTCTTCTTGAGACTGACATGTACAAATTTTCCATGGGACAGGCAATCTATCACCAGTTTTCCGGTTACAATACCACATGGTCATTTGCCTGTAGAAACAAGAATGTCCGTTTTACAGAAGAAATGGTTGAAGAAATCAAAAGCCAGATTCAGAAATACTGCAATCTGCGTTTTACTGAAGATGAACTGCAGTATCTTGATTCAATCAAATGGATAAAAGGTTCTTATGTAAGGTTCCTTCGTTTGTGGCAACCCCGCTATGAAGATTTTGAAATTTCAACTGATTCTCCGTGTGGGTTGAAGATTGAAACAAGGGGTACATGGCTGAATACTTCCATGTATGAAATTCCCACTTTGGCAATAGTCAACGAAGTATATTTCCGTATGGCCTATGATTACAATCAGCTGATAAAATCGTATGAAAGAAGACTTGATGAGAAGATAGAGAAAATCAAGAACGGAACATATTGTTTCGGAGCGTTCAGCGAGTTCGGTATAAGAAGACGTCTGTCTGCCCAGGCTCAGTCCTTGGCTGTGAAAAAACTTGCGGATATGAATGTGCCTTCGACTGTTCTTGTGGGAACTTCAAACGTTTTTCTTGCCTATAAACTTGGAATAAAACCGTCAGGGACAATGGCTCATGAATGGATTATGTGTGTAGGTCAGGGGAATCACCGTCATAATCCGGCATATTCAAACTGGTTTGCTCTGGATTCATGGGTAAGTGAATACGGAGTTCTCAACGGGGTGGCTCTGACCGATACCATCACAACAGATTGTTTCTTAAGAGATTTCAGACTTACGTTTGCAACTTTGTTTTCCGGTGTGCGTCATGACAGCGGAGATCCGTATGAGTGGGGAGAAAAGATGATCAGGCATTATGAAGGCCTGGGTATTGATCCCAAGACAAAAACTCTGTTTTTCAGCGACAGTCTTGATTTTGAAAGAGCAACCGGAATTTACAGAAGATTCAAAGACCGCATAAAGGTGGCATTCGGAATAGGAACATACATTTCCAACGACAGTGATGCAGAGCCTCTGAATATTGTAATGAAACCCATTAAGTGCAACGGAATGGATGTTGCAAAGATTTCAGATGTTGAAGGCAAGGGAATGTGTCAGAATCAGAACTACGTTGAGTATCTCAAACGCTGTATTGATTGGCGTATGAATAATGAGGTTTGAAAGTGAGATTTTTTTCAAAGTCACGGATTTTGATAATACTCATTTTTCTGACAATAACATTTCAGGCTTTTTCTCTTTCGTTTGATCAGGATTTCAGATCATCTGCAATGGGTGGTATTTCCGTTTCCGGAACCGGAAATGAGATAACTTTTTTTTCCAATCCTGCAAGTATCTATTTTTACAATCAAAAACAGGAGTTTGTATTTCAGGCATCTGTTTATGACAATCATGATGACGGAACTGAATATGTTCTGGAAAAACCTGAACTGTGTTTCAAGGGTCTTTTCATAGGAAAGGCTGTATCATTGGGGTTCGGCGGAGATCTGTATGTTTCCGATATGAACATAAAAGACAATCAATTAAGATATTACACGGGTTTAAGAAGATTTGATATAGAACTTTCCGCAGCATACGGTTATAAGAATTTTGCGTTCGGAGGTTCTGTATATTCAGGTTCTTATCTGCATAATCCAAATGTGGAAGTCAATAAGGACAAAGCGTTTGCAGACCTTGTTTCAGATGCACTTTTTGCAGAGCATACAAGACTCTCAAACAGTGAGTTTGTAAATATCTGTTTCGGAGTCATTTACAATTTCTCAAGATTATCTTTTTCTGCAAAGTCGGACAGAATATTATCGTATGAAGGAACACAGAAAGAGCTTTCATTTGATGAAGCAATGGAATCGGTCTGTTTGGGATTGTACTATAACAGGGACAGATACGGAAAACGTGGAAGACTCAATAACTGGGTTTTCTCCGCCGGGGTGGAAGGATGCAATGTTTTTGACAGCGACAACGCAACTTTGAATGCCGGTGCGGAAATAGGATTTCAGCTTTCAAGAGATTACAATATAAATCTCAGACTGGGATATGAGAGTCTGATAGATGATTTTGATGAAGGCTGGAAATCCATAGGTGTCGGAGCAAGACTGGAAAAAATCAATCTGGGTTTTGTCTATAAAAAACCTTTGAAAAACATTGAGAAAGACAAGTACAGAATAGGTTTTGATTTAGCATTTTTGATTTAACGTAGGAGCATATACATGAAGAGTATGACAGGTTACGGCTATGCCGAATTAGAATGTGAAGATTTCCTGATGACAATGGAACTCAAATCTTACAACAACAGGTTCCTTGAAATATCATACATGTCTCCTTCTTATCTTTCTGCATACGAACAGGAAATATCGCAGATTATCAAAAATCATGCACAACGCGGCCATATAGATATTTCCGTGAAAGTAAAGAGCAAGAGAAGCAACTATGCTGTTTCAGTTGATGAGTTTGCCGCAGATGCCTATGCAAAGGCTGCAGTCAGAATTCTTAATATTTGTAAGGAAAACAACCTTGATGTCAGTGCAAGTCTTTCTGATATCATGAATGCCGACGGAGTTCTTTCTGCTTTGAATTCCGATGGTATTGAAAAATACAGGAATGCACTTGATACTTGCAAAGACATAGTCTTGGAACAGTTTGATCAGGCCAAGGCTCGTGAGGGACTTGCAACTCATGATGATCTGAAAGCTAAAATTGACAGCATTGAAAAGTCGCTTTGTATTATCAAAAAAAATGCCGGCAATCTTGAAAGTATGATAAAGGATAATCTCATAAAGAGAATCAACGAAATGCTCGGTGATCAGGATTATGATGAAAACAGAATTCTCACTGAAGTTGCAGTTATGCTTGTCAGATATACCGTCAATGAGGAAATTGTAAGACTTACAGCCCATATTTCAGAGTTCAAAAGACTTCTTGAAAGCGAGGAAGCAGTAGGAAAGAGAATGGATTTTCTCTGTCAGGAAATGAACAGGGAAATTAATACAATAGGTTCCAAAAGTCAGATTGTAGAGATGAATTTTGAAGTTGTGAATATGAAAGATTGTCTTGAAAATATCAGGGAACAGATAAGGAATATCGAATGAGAATTGCCATATCAGGAAAAAGCGGTTGCGGAAATACAACCGTATGTAATTTGCTTTCGGAAAAACTGGGTATTCCGGTTGTAAATTTTACATTCAGACAGCTTGCCCAGGAAAAGGGTATTGAATTCTGGGATTTCTGTGCAATGGCGGAAAAAGATGACAACATTGACAGGGAACTTGATTCTAGAATGGTAAAAATGGCTCTTGAACAGAAAGACAGTATTCTGGGTTCAAGACTTGCAATCTGGAATATGAAGGATGCGGATTTAAAGGTTTATCTTTTGGCATCAGACGAGGAAAGAGTCAGAAGAATCACTGTACGTGAAGGCGGTTCTTATGAAGAACGCCTTGCTCAGACAAAGGCAAGAGATGCAAATGACAGTGCAAGATATAAAAGAATCTACGGAATAGATAATTCAGATACAAGTATTGCAGACCTTGTAATCAATACAGAAGGAAAAACTCCTGGGGAAATTGTAAATATCATCGCAGACGCCGTCTGTACAAAAAAACTTAAATAGAATACAATGCTTACTCGCATTGATATAGGAGGCTGACCTTGAGTATCCCATTAGACAAGCTTATTGATTCAGATAAGAACGTATATGAAATGACATGTGTGGCAATTAAAGAAGCTGCCATCATTGCAGGTAATAAGGAAGCTGTTGAACAGCTTGATGAGAAAAAGGAAAAGATTGTCTCTTCCGTACTTACAAAAGTTCTCAACGACGAAATTGAATATACACCAACAGGAAAATAATAAAGAAGAAAAAGTAGTTTTTCTCTTCGGACCGACTGCAGTAGGCAAAACAGAGTTGCTCTGCAGTCTTTTTTCGTCCGGATATGAAGTTGTCAATGCTGATTCCGTTCAGGTTTACAGGCACCTTGATATAGGTTCTGCCAAGGCAGATGCAAAAACCCGTGAAATCATTCCCCATCATCTTATTGATATCCTTGATCCGTGGGAGAACTTCAATGTGGCTGACTTTATTTCTCTTGCAGACAGTACCTGTTCAAAAATCAGATCTGCAGGGAATATCCCCGTCTTAAGCGGAGGAACAGCCTATTACTTCAAGCATTTTATGTACGGTTTATCCGATGCCCCCAAATCGGATCCTGTAATCAGAGAAGAAGTTGCTTCATGGATAAAGGATGTAGGGCTTGCAAAAGCGCATGAATACCTTGTTTCAATAGATCCCGTATCCGGTTCCAAAATCAATGTAAATGATTCATACAGAATTTCCAGGGCCATAGAAGTGTATAAAACATCTTCAAAGCCTCTGTCTTCTTTCAAAGTTCCGGACAAGATAAGAA
>JAZLMO010000056.1:0-2831 GCA_045598675.1 Sphaerochaetaceae bacterium | reverse complement strand
ACAAGATTCAACGCATGTCCTATTACAAATACAGCAATACCGGCAATTTTCAGTATTCCGCTGAATCCTCCGGCCATATTATTAAAACTCTGTGCTATTGCAAGAGAAGCCATACCAACTGCAAAAAGTCTTATATAGCTCATTACATTTCCAAAAGCACTGATAGTATTCAAAAAAGTAGTAAATGCATCACCTAAGCCGCTTTTCAAGCCTTCTGCAAAGGTTTTATCCGGACTCATACCTCCGAAAAGAACTACAAGTACAAAACCTGCAATTACAAATCCGAATGCAGGCACTACATCAATGTCCTCACCTATTACCAGAAGAAGAACAACGTAGTAAAGAGCGTTTATTGAAGAAAGCCATCCCAAATCTGCAAGCCAGCTGAGATTTTTACTTTTGATTTTATTCTTGATATTCAGAATACAGGCCAATGACAATTGTACGGTTCCTATAATAAAACAGAACTTCATGACGTTATTCTGCACTGCAATGGAATCAAGACCGAAGTACTGAGGATAGTTTGCAAATGCAGGAATAACCATGCTTCTGAGTAAAGGAACTTTCATGGCACTTTCCAAACCAAACCATGTTCCGGTGACAGCACCCCATGCTATATTTGCAACGGACAATACATACAGAAGCAGAATCGCATCATTTGTTTTCTTCAGCTTTACATTAAGACCTATTGCACAGCAAAGGAAAATAAGTCCGTATCCTCCGTCACCTACAATCATTGCAAAGAACAATGCAAAAAAGCATAGGAACCAGAATGAAATATCATACTCATGATAACCCGGAACCGTTCCAAGAATATCAAATACAGGCTTCATCAGCCTTGTAAGTTTTGTATACTTAACCTTGGTCGGAACTTTTTCATCATCATCCGAAGGATCTTCAAGAGCATAAGCCCATCCGTTCTTTGAAGCAGCCTTTTTGAAAGAATCAACAACATCACAGGGAATATAACCGTAAAGCCAGACAAGACCTTCTTCTGAAGAAACAGTATTGTCCGCAGATGAGAATTCCACATCTTTCCAAGCCTTTGCAATCTGAGCCTTGTAACTGGAAAGATGACATGATGCTTCAACCAGAGTTTTTTCCGCAACCTCAAGTCTTCTGTCTATCTCATCTGCCTTACTGCAAAGATCATTGTAACTCATATCCGGAAGTTCAAACTCTGAAGCAGGAATACTTTTATCAAGAGCATTTCCTATCACGGCAACGGTACTCATTTTGTCAACATCTGCAAGTTTTACATATCTGATGTTCTCTTCTTTTGCAAATGCAGAGTATTCTTTTCTGCCCATTCTGTAAAAATGGATTTCAATTCCGTTGTTTCTGAGCAATTCAATATCTTCAGGTTCAAAATTCCCCCATCCTTTGATACTTTCGGCAAGCAACAGAGTCTTGGTTTTTTCATCATTTAAAGTCTTCTTCAGACTCAATGCCTCAAGTACGGACGAATGAAGTTTCTCAAATGCTGAATCTGATAATGCTTTTTCTTCATATCCGGCATCAGGAAATTCAGATAAGACCAACATGGTTTTGGAAAGTTCCGAAAAACGTTCGGAGATTTGAGCATCTGCCTTACATTTTTCTTTAATATGAAGTACTCCCAGCTTTCTTATCTGAGTAAGCATTTTTTTCTTGTTTGCTTCAGAAGAGACAATACAAACAGATTTCATTTTTTCTATCATACAGCCGCCTCCTGAAGTTTTTTCTTGGCAATTTTACCCCTGACTACAGCAGAAGTCTGCTGATCTCCAAGGTAGATGCCTATTACCCTTATGTTTTCCTTTGCCTGAGGAATCTTTACCTTTTCAAAAAGATTTACACGTTGGCTTGTTGTTCTGAGTTCTTTTTCAAGCAGTTTCATCTGCTCTTTCAAGACCTTTACCAAAGCGTCAAGACGGGCAATTTCCTTAAGTTTTACAATAGCAGTATCAACCCAAAGCGGATAATCGGCAACATTGTATTCAATGGGCATGAAGGTCAGTTCTCTGAAAACAGGAATTGTAACTCCTGCAATATTGTCACTGGAACATATGACGCTGTCAGGCTTAATTAGATTCTCTATTTTCAAATCCTGACTGAAAAGCCGGTTTTCTGCAAATACAGAAATCCAATCGTCAAGATTACCTATCATCTGCAGTCTCTGCTGTTCCTTATTTTCAAGTTCGGAACTGATTGACATTATTACCATCTGCAGCTGCTGTTTTTTCAGCTGAAGCGTAGGCAGATACCGCTGGAATTGTTTCAAAGAGTCTTTCTGAGATTTCAGTTCATTCTTAGTCAACTTTACGGACATCAAATGCTCCTGTTATTTAGGCCAACGCTTTTTAATCAGATCTGTTTTAAGACCTGTTTCATTCGGTTCAAAACATTCACTGAGAATTTTCCATCCCAAATCAAGTGCATCCTCAAGTGGAATGTTTACAGAAAGATCCATAAGTTCAGTTTCAAAAAGCTTTCCGTACTTGAGAAGCTTTTCATCCCATTCACTCATTGAGAATCCCATGGACTTTTTTTCAAGACTCTCTCTGTATGCACTGAAAAGCTGAATCATACAGTCCATCAGTGCTCTGTGATCTTCTCTTGTATCTTTGTTTACATTCTGTTTCAGTCTGGAAAGACTTCCGAAAGGCTCAATATGTCCGTTCTTGAGATAGTACTGGCCTTCGGTAATGTAGCCTGTATTGTCGGGAACGGGGTGGGTGACATCGTCGCCCGGCATTGTGGTAACGCCTAAAACGGTGATGGAACCTGCGTCTTCAAAATCAACTGCTTTTTCGTATCTTGCAGCCAGGCAGCTGTAGAGGTCTCCGGGA
>JAZLMO010000055.1:0-2991 GCA_045598675.1 Sphaerochaetaceae bacterium | reverse complement strand
CTTTGGAAAGTTTTCCTGCCAAACTGAATGAGACTCTACTTAAAGATTTATCTTCTTTTTCCTCTATGAAGAAAGAACAGGATACTACTGTAAACAACAGAAGCACCATTAAAAGAATTCCTAAACCTTTCTTCATACCATCTCACACTTATATTATACGTTTTTATAAATAAACGTGCGCGTACGCACACATACTTCAAAGCAGTCTAAACCTACTGGGGGGGGGGGATGTCAATGTCAAAAAATGAACTTGTTTTTAATAAATGATTGAAAATTTGCCAACCTAAATTTAACCAAAAAATGAAAATTTGCCAACCAAGATTAAATCAAAAAAGGAAACTTTCTATTTTCTGATTTAAAGTGTTCAGGGATGTATCAGGATGAAAACTATCAGGAAGAGAAGAAAGCATCATAGGACCGTAACTTTTAGAGACTATTCTGCTGTCAAGAATAAGAACTATCCCCTTATCATCTGTATGTCTCATGAGACGACCGTATCCCTGTTTAAGCTTCATTGTGGCATCAGGTAGAGACAGACAGTAGAATCCGCTCATACCGTTTTTCTCAAGCAAAGCATATCTGGCCTTGTAGATAGGTTCATCAGGCATCCTGAAAGGCAGCTTTGTAATAATTACCAGTCTTAAAGTATTACCCGGAGCATCAACACCTTCCCAGAAACTGTCTGTAGCAAACAGGACACTGTCAGTATCTGAAATAAAATCCTGAAGTAAAGAATACCTGTCCTTATCCCCCTGCTTCATACAGTTCAGATTCTCATTTGCAAACCTTGGCTTAAGATTTTCAAAAACAAATTCCATAAGCTTTATGCTTGTGAAAAGAACAAGAGAACCACCTCCGGAAGAAGAGACTGCATCATAGATAGAAGAAATCAGATAATTTGCATATTCATCGACATTATCTTTATTGAAATCAGGAGCATCATAAGGAGTAAGAAGCATAAGTCGGTTTTTATAATCAAAAGGTGAATCATAAACCTTTTTGATAAAAGGCTTACCCTCAACAGGAAGACCGATATTTGATGCAAAATAATTGAAATCATCATGTAAATCCAATGTGGCACTTGTAAGAACAACACTATCAACCTTTGAAAACAAAGCATCTCTTAAAATATCGGAAACTTTGATAGGTGCAATCTTAAAAGTAACATATTTGAACTGCCCGTGTTTTTCAATTTCAAGATAATGAACATCATCATTCCATTTGGAAACATCCATAAAAGACTTAAGAATGGAAATTACATCCTTGATTCTTGAGATATGAACATTAAGTTCTTCTACCCTGTTCTTTCTTTCATCAGGCACGGAAAGTTTTGAAGAAAAAACAGAAAGTTTTGAAAGAAGAACAGATGTATTTTCAATAAGTGAAATTGCAGTGGATTTTATATCTGAAAGTATTTTTTCCGAATTTATTTTTGTAAGCAAAATATGAGAAAGATTAGAATATTCCAACTGATTCAACAAAGCCATGTTCAATGTTTCAGCATTGGAAGAAACCAGAGAAAAACAGTTGATGATATCTTCATAAAGATTCTTCTCCGAACAGAAGTTTGCCAATTCATCAAGAATCCTTAAAGCACCGGAATTTCTGAACCTGGGATCATAGATATAAGACATCTGATGTTTCAGATGATAGCTTGAATACTCACTAGTGAATAAATCAGTTGCATGTCTTTCAATATTATGGGCTTCATCTATTACAAGTCTTCTGAAAGGCGGAAGAATACAATCTTCAGAATAATCTGAAAAAGTCTGATATCTGGAATTGCTGTCAACAAAAAGAAGATGATGATTGCAAATAATTATTGAAGCATCGTTGAGTTCTTTTTTTGCCTTGAAATAAAAACATTGATTGAAATAAGGACACTTGGAGCCAAGACAGAAATCACCGTCCGAACAAACAGTATTCCATACATTAGAATCAAGTCTTCCCGGAAAATCTGTTCTGAGGCCTGTTTCAGTTTCATTTGCAAATGAATTGATTCTTGCAATTTCCGAACTGTCATCATTTTTGAACAAGGGAACAGAAGCAATTTCTTCTGCCAATCTTCTGAGACACAGATAGTTGTTCCTTCCTACAGCAAGAGCAACATTACAGCTCTTGTCAAACATACCAAAAAGTGCAGGAAGATCTTTTTCCAACAATTGTTTCTGCAGATTAATTGTAGAAGTTGCAATTACAGTTCTGTCTTCAGAATCTTCAAAAGCATAAAACAGCGCAGGCACAAGATAGGAAAAACTCTTACCTATTCCGGTACCGGCTTCAATTGCTGCAACAGAAGGTTTTTCATAACAGGAAAATATATCAGATGCCATATCCATCTGGCTCTGTCTGTATTCATAATTGTTAATAAACTGACTCAGAAGTCCGCCTACATCAAAAATCTGAGTAATATCATCTCTGTTCATCAGAAATCGGATTCCTCAAAGTCTGAAAGCTTTCTCAAAATAGTTTTTCTTCCTATTCCCAATACATCTGCGGCCTTTGATTTATTTCCTTTACAGTAATTCAAAGTATTGATAATGAATTGTCTTTCTGCCTCTTCCAAAGTAGTGCCGATATTCAACGTAATTATATCTTCACGCTGAGTTTTACTTACACTTGGAGGAAGATCATTAAGCTCAATTATATTTGTTCTGCACATTACCACGGCACTTTCAATACAGTTTCTCAACTCCCTGATATTTCCCGGCCATTCATAGTTGTTGATAGCCGCTTTTGCATCATTTGAAAAACCGGTGATGTTCTTATTGTTCTCTTTAGAAAAACTGTTAAGAAAATCTGTACACAGAAGGAACAAATCTTCTTTTCTTTCTCTCAACGGAGGGACTTCCAGTCTTACAACATTAAGACGATAGTATAAATCTTCCCTGAATCTGCCCTCTTTGATTTCTTTTTCCAAATCTCTGTTTGTAGCGGCAATTACCCTTACATCGGTTTTAATTGTATTTTCACCGCCAACTCTTTCAAATT
>JAZLMO010000054.1:0-8661 GCA_045598675.1 Sphaerochaetaceae bacterium | reverse complement strand
TTCTCAGCGGTATTTCATTGATTTTGTATTACTGAATTTCATTTTCTCAAATTCAGTACTATTTCCTGACTCGGAATTCTATTACCAAAATTATGTTTTCTTAATTTGGTACTATTTTCCCCACGGTTTTGCATCGCTTTCATATTACCGAATTACAATTTCCTAGATTCAGTATTATTTCCTGCATGGAATTCTATTACCAAAAATGTATTATCTTAATTTAGTACTATTTTTCCCTCGTTATTGCCTTGCTTTTGTATTACTGAATTTCTTTTTTTTTAAATTCAGTACTATTTTCTACTTTTGAGACATATTGTAATTTGAAAGTTTTATGCTCCTAGGTGTATGTATAGCAAACCAGAATATATGGTGCAATTTAAACATAATGATTGTGGATTTGACACAAATCAATAATAAGAGAGGGCTGTAACCCTCAGTCAGAAATCCTGACTTTTATTACAGCCCCCTTTAGGAGAAATATACGTATTTGTCAGTCATCATCTTCTGTCAATTCAACATTTGATGATTTGGCAAGTTTTTTCATTTTTTCCTGTTCTTTGGAATTCTGACGGAGAAGAAGCAGGGTAAGAATAAGGGACAATGCAAGGAATACGCAACTTACAGGCTGAGTAACCAAAGCAGACCATTTGTAACCGTTCATACTCAATCCTCTTCTGAGATACACTTCAGCAGAAGGCCCCAGTATAAAACCCAAAACCATAGGAGCTGTAGGAAAATTGAACTTTTTAAGAAGATATACACAGACTCCGAAGAATATCATTACATAGCATTCAAAAACTCTGTTGTTTACACTGATACAACCTACCATAATCATAACCATGATTACAGGAAGCATGACGTTCTTTGGAATTTTCAATGTTTTTACAAGAGCCGGCAGACCTATGTATTCAATGATTACAACAAGTATGGCAGCCAACAGCAATGCAGCAAAAACGGCATAACAGAATTTAGGATTGGTCTTAAAGAGCATTGGACCCGGCATGAAATCATGCAACATCAATGCGCCCAGAAGAAGAGCGGTAGTACCGTCACCCGGAATACCGAGAGCCAGGAGAGGAATCATTGCACCTCCGATTGAGGCATTATTGGCGGTTTCTGGAGCAACAATTCCCGCATCACAACCTTTTCCGAATTCTTCAGGATGTTTTGACAGAGATTTTGTGACAGTATAGCTCATAAGGGCCGAAGTAATTCCTCCGATACCCGGAAGGACACCGATGCTTACGCCTATAAGTCCGCTTCTGATGAAATTTCCTATTTGTTTGAAGAAATCAGATAATCCGAATCCAAGACCTTTGACATTAAAATCCATTATGGTCTTTTTTTCTGTATTTGCCTTATCTGCAAGTGAAGCGGAGAACAGACTTCCTACTACAAAAATTCCAACCATTGCCGGAGTAGAAGAAAAGCCTGAAGTAAGCTTTGAAATTCCAAGTGTCATTCTTGGAGTTCCGTCCGCAGCACTAATTCCTACCATTCCCAGAGCAAAACCGAAAAGGGCAACAAACCAACCTTTTGCAAGATCTTTACCTGCCAGAACAGATACCAAGGACAAGGAGAAAAACATTATTGCAAATAATTCAAGCGGTCCCAGTTTTATTGCAATTCTGGCAAGGGGTTCTGAAATTGTAAAAAGGAATACCAATCCCAGAACTGTTCCCAGGAAAGAAAAGAAAATTCCCAAACCTAAGGCTCTTCCGGGTCTTCCGTTTCTTGCCATTGTATATCCGTCGAATATAGTAGCAGAGTTTGAAGGAGTTCCTGGAACACCGATAAGAATTGCGGAAATCAGACCACCGGAACATCCGCCTACAAATATTCCCATAAACAAGGCAAATGCCGAAATGGGATCCATATGAAATGAAATGGGAATTGCCAATGTTATGGCAACAGAGGCATTCAGACCTGGTATACATCCGAAAATCAAACCGGCAACTGAGCCTAAAAGAACCATTGCATATGATGTAAGAGAGAATTGAGAAAGACCTAAAAACAAATTTTGTAACATTTACGACCTTCCTTTTTAAAAACCGAATACATTCTTCGGAAGTCTTAAACCGAATCCTGTATTGAAAATGAGAAAAACTACTATTCCCGTAATGATTCCGATAATAAAAGATTTGATAAAACTTTTAAGACTGAGATCTACGGACAGCAGCGGAATTTGCACAGTTAAGTATAATGCAGAGGCAATAATAAAACCGAACGGTTTCATCATTGCAACATACAATGTGAGGAAAATAAAACTGCAGAAAGGTGTAATTTTGCTGAAAAGATCATTTAAGTCAGGATCGTTTTCTTTTGCCTTGATATCATTGGCACTGTCTTTAAGCATTCCTTTCTTTAGTTTGATAAACCATGAGACTATCATGAAAATACCTATGAAGAACATTAAGTAGCATACAATTCTGGGGATTGTTGTAGAAACAATCGGAGACTCAATGTAGATTTTGGTATGTAAAGTAGTTAAAAAAATTAAGATTGAAGCAACGCAGGCAAAAATCCCGCCGGATAGCTCAATGTTTCTGTCTGAAAGCCTTGTCTTGACGAATTTTTTAAGGGCTGGACTCATAAATACTCCTCATAAAAGAGTCCGGAAGGTTTCCCTTCCAGACTCTTTCTAAATCTATTATTACAAACTATACACAAATGAGAAATTTATTTCTTCAGATTTTCAAGGTTGCCCATGATTGTAGGAATGTAATCAACATACTTGGATTCAAAGTCTCTGAGGTAATCCATAGCATCTTTTCCAAGGTAGACCTGATATGAATTGTAGTCATAAAGTGCCATAGTATCTGCCCAAACCTGAGACTTGAGAGCGCTTTCAATAGCCTTACCCATCTTATTTACGATAGCTTTGTCTGTCTTTGCAGGGAATGCGAAGAAGTAGAAGTTTTCCTTTGAAACAACATCATATCCAAGTTCAAGCATTGTAGGAACATGAGGACATACATCCTGGCGTTTTTCTGCACAGATACAGAGAGCCTTGATGTCATCCGGATACTGTCTTTCATACTTATAGAATGCCATTACACAGTCGATTGTTCCGCCGAGCAATGCAGCAATTCTATCAGCCTGTGAACCGTATTCTACGAAGTTTACTTCAATACCTACCTGCTTGCAGAGATATGCTGCAAAGAGGTGGTTCCAACCATGACCTTCAACTGCCCAAACAGTCTTGCCAGGGTTTTTCTTACAGTAAGCAACGAAATCTTCAAAAGTATTGAAGCGTTTGTCGTTCTTGTTTACGAGAACACAGTATTCTCCACCTGTTACGGAGATTGTAGCAGCGACATCAAGATATTCATCATATCTAGGAGAAATCATATCCTTCATTGTAAGAAGAACTGTATCGTATCTGTGCCAAAGACCATGATAACCATCAGCAGGCTGATCAAGAAGTTCCTGGTTGGCAATAGCTCCTGCAGCACCTGTCATTGTGACAAGCTGTACATCAATTCCGGATTCTTCTCTGAGAACTTCACTCAGATTTCTGAGAGTTGTGTCTGTGTCTCCACCCGGATTGGCAGGAATATAGGCTTCAACTGATTTTGTAGGCCATTCATTTTCTTTAGCACCCTGAGCAAAAGCAGTAAATGCCAAAGCAACGATTAACAATGTCATGAAAACTTTTTTCATAGTTTTCCTCCTAATAGTAATTCTATGTCAAATTATATCTGAAATTTTTCGATTGTAAAGAAAACTTTTTCATTTGCATGAAAAAAATTTTCATAATATAATTTTCCTGTAAATCGGAATTGTTATGCCGGAAATAGAATGTAAATATAGAATAAAGAAGAAATACGACTCATTAAGTACAAAAGAGAAGAAGATTGCAGATTACATTCTTGAAAATACGGAAGAAGCTGTCAGCCTGAACATTGAAAAACTGGCGCAGCAGGCATCAACCAGTTTATCCACAGTTGTCAGATTCGTCAGACATTTGGGTTACGATAGCTTTCAGCATTTCAGAATTTCCCTTGTCAGGGAAAACATAATTCATGAAAACAGAATATTTGAAGTTCCTATTTCTAAAAATGCAGATTCTGTAAGTCTGGTTTTCGATTCTGCAATTAAAACACTGGAACAAACCAATTCACTTCTGAACAGAGATGACATTGATGAAGTTGCAGAGCTTCTGACAAAGGCAAGAAGAATATGTTTGTTCGGATTGGGCGGATCAAATATCGTAGCTTACAATACCTACCATAAATTTATCCGTCTTGGATTGAACTGTTTTTATTCGTCGGATTTTCATATTCAACTGATTAATGCCAGCCAAATGACAGAGGATGATGTTGCACTTATTTTCAGTCATACGGGTGTAGATATAGACACAATTGCAATCAAAGATGAAGTCAAAAAACGCGGTGCAAAAATTGTCAGTTTAAACAGTGCTATGAATACTCCTGTTGCAGAAGGTTGTGATATTGTAATTGCGGTAAGTCCACATCAGAAAACATATATATCCGAATCTTTCTCTGCCAGAATTGCTTACTTGACTGTAATTGATGTGTTGTACGTGAGTATTATCAAGAAATTGGAAAAAACCGGAGAAAAAAATTTGGAAAAGATGCGTGACGTTATGTCAAAAAGGAGCATGTAATGATAGATTTGTTAAGGAAAAACGGCCCGTTTTTTAAGGCTAATATGCACTGCCATACCACATTGTCAGATGGAAAGATGACAGCTTTGCAAGTAAAAGAATGGTATAAAAAGCACGGGTACAGCATAGTGGCTTTCACGGATCATTCAAAATATGCAACATATCCGGAATTGTGTTCTGATGATTTCATTGCAGTTGCCGGAGTTGAATCGGCTTTTACTTGTCTGGATCCTAACAACAAACCTTTGAAATACAAGCTTTGTCACATAAATTTCTGGGCAAAAGACCCTGAAACTTCTGTTTTTGAACAGGAAGAATTTACCTATGATTCCGGTGTAATAAACAGATATATAGAGAAAATGAAAAAGAACGGTTTTATTTGCGGTCTCAATCATCCGGGTTGGTCATTGCAGTCAACGGAAGAAGTGAATGAAATCAAGGGAATCGATACATTTGAAGTTTACAATCACGGAAGTTATATTCTTGATAACAACGGTGATGGTCAGGCTCACTATGCTGTTTATTTGAACAGAGGAAATAAAGCATGGGCAATTGCTACGGATGATAACCATGGAGGATTCCTTGAGAACGGTGAAATAAATGAAGCAACAAACGATACCTGCGGTGGTTGGATAATGGCAAGTATGCCTAAATTGTCCTATTCAAATTTTATCACTGCAATTGAAAACGGTAATTTCTATGCATCAACAGGTCCGGAATTTCAAGATTTATATATTGATGAAGAAAAGGATAATCTGGTAATCAACTGTTCTCCTGTAAGGCATATTCTTGTTAAGGGTATTCATACTCTCAGAGCGTGCAGAATTGATTCTGACGGTGACAAGCTCACCCATGTTGAAATCCCTCTTGCAGAGATTCGTAAGAAGGAGCCTTTCATAAGGGTAGAGATAATAACATCTGATATGCACAAGGCTTATTCTCAGCCTTACTGGTTTAACTGATATATAAGGAAAAAACAATGGAATACAGAAATAGGGTTTTGGTAAGCGGACACAGAGGTGACAGAATTCACGGAATGGAAAATACTATGTCTGCAATGAAGTTGTCGGTTGCTGCCGGTGTAGATATGATTGAAACAGATGTCCGCATGACAAAGGACGGATATCTGATTCTCATGCACGATGAAACAGTAGACCGCACCACAGACGGTCATGGTAAGGTATGTGACCTTACATTGGAGGAAATCAGACACCTGAATGCAGCAGTAAATGCCCCTGAAGGATTTGAGCCGGAGCCTCCAGCCATGTTGTCTGAATTACTGGACTGGGCACTTTCTGTTCCTTATCTTCTTCTGAATATTGAGTTCAAAGACTATGCAGATCCGGGAAATGAAGATTTTGCCTACGAATGCGCAGATAAAATTTCCGATATGCTTATCAAGTACGGAGTTCAGGAAAGAACATGGATTAATTCCTTTGACGGAAGAATACTTGAGCATGTTTTCAAAAGACATGGAAAGAATTTCCACTATCACGGCTTCTATCCTTGGTTTATTCTCGGAAAGATGACAATTGACCCTGAAAGTTTTATTGATGTTGCCTGTATGCAGCACAGATATCAGACTGAAAGCGGTGAGGTTGTCAAATATGATGAACCTATGTGCCCTAAAGAGTGGTTTGACTATCTTCTGGCAAAGGGAATTATGCCTCTGATGGCTCCCAGCCTCAAGGAATATCCAAAGTACGATACTGCATTTTCATGGGGCAGCAGAATGGTCAATCCGGATAATCCGTATGCCATGCTGATACATCTCAGAAAACAAGGTCTCCACGACTGACAGATTGTAATTGAAAATCCTTGTAAACTCCCTGAACTGATGTTACCATTTACCTTGGTGTTTCAGTGCCGATGTTCGGTACGCACCGGAGGTATCATAGATGGCAGAAGTAACATTAAAACACATCTGCAAAACCTATGAGGGTGATGTTCAGGCTGTAAAAGACTGCAATATCGAAATCAAGGATAAGGAATTTGTAGTTCTTGTAGGTCCTTCAGGTTGCGGTAAGTCAACTACCCTCAGAATGGTCGCTGGTCTTGAAGATATTACCAGCGGAGAATTGTACATTGGTGATAAACTCGTCAATGATGTTCCACCTAAAGACAGAGATATTGCAATGGTATTCCAGAACTATGCTCTGTACCCGCACATGACAGTCTATGACAACATGGCATTCGGTCTCAAAATCCGTAAGTTCTCAAAGGAAGAGATTGATAAGCGTGTCAAGAATGCTGCAAAAATTCTCGGAATCGAGGAACTTCTGGACAGAAAGCCAAAGGCTCTTTCGGGTGGTCAGAGACAGAGAGTTGCAGTAGGAAGAGCTATTGTCCGTGAACCTAAGGTATTCCTTTTCGACGAACCTCTTTCAAACCTTGATGCAAAGCTCCGTGTTCAGATGAGAGCAGAGATTTCAAAGCTTCATACCCAGCTTCAGGCAACAATGATTTATGTTACACATGACCAGGTAGAAGCCCTTACAATGGCTGATAAGATTGTTGTAATGAAACTTGGTGTAATCCAGCAGATCGGCGGACCTATGGAGTTGTACAATGATCCTGTCAATAAGTTTGTAGCCGGCTTCATCGGATCTCCACCTATGAATTTCGTTGATGTTAAAGTCCAGAAGGGTTTTATCACAGACGGTGATTTCAAGATTGAGCTTTCAGATAAGCAGAAAGAAGCTCTTAAGAAGTATGAAGGAAAGAAGGTTGTCTTCGGTATCCGTCCAGAAGATCTTTCTTATTCAAAGTCTGCAAAGGCTGATTCTTCTATTTCCGGGGATCTTACAGTTGTTGAACCTCTGGGTTCTGAAACACATGTGTTTGTTCAGCTTAAGGAAGCCCAGCTTACAGGTGTAATCAAAGCATCTGCAGTTGTAAAAGTAGGTGAAAAGATTCATCTTGTTCCTGATATGGCAAAGGCTAAGTTCTTTGATCCGAAAACAGAACTTACAATCAAATAATAATCACGTTTTAGAATGATAAAAGGGCTGTAACAAAAGTCAGAATTTCTGGCTGATGGTTGCAGCCCTCTCTTTTTGCCTAAAAACAATAAAAATGATGCCCGGAGAATCGAACACGGGACATAAATGTAACCAAATATTCATTTTCTAAATTTGGTAATATGTTTTCCACAGTATTACATTGATTTTATGTTACCGAATTAGGAGAAATGCATTTTTGGTAATACAACTTCAGGTAAAAAAATAGTACTGAATTTGAAAAATATAAATTTGGTAATACTATTCGGCTAAGACTGTATTACCGAATTAAGAGAAATGCATTTTCGGTAATACAATTTCAAGTAAAAAATGGTACTGAATTTCAAAAATTAAAATTTGGTAGCTTTGTAGTGTAGCTGCAATCTTTTATTGAAGGTATTTTTATTTAGAATCCCTCCACGGGAAAATCATGTTCCTGATTGAACGTTTCCCTATCTTCTTTTCCTCTTCTTCAAACAATCTGTAATAGTTTATTCCTTTTCTGCTCTGCATTGCGTGTTCCCTCATGAAATCACTTCTTATCATGAGAAGTTTTACTGCATCGGCATGTGCAACGGCAATTCCTGCAAAACCCGGAACCAGAAAACAGGTACAGATTGTAATGGCAATGTCTATAAGCGTCTTGATTGTCAGTGCGAGTGTAAAAGCCTTGTTGTTCAGTGCCAATGCAAGACTTTTTTTAAAAGTCAGAAATGATGTGTCATCCGGCATGTAATTTGCAAGAGGAAAATAATACTGCATTGCCGGAATAATGAGAACAAAAGCCCAGAACATTATCACTGAAATGATTATTCCCATGTAGCTGTGTGATGCAAGATAAAACGGAATCAGGAATACGCAACAGAAGAAGATTACAACGGAAAGGGAAAAGTAGAAAAACAGATGCTGTGTTTTTTTTATTGCCTGAAGAAAATTCGGAAAGTACGTTGTATCACCGTCAATCCATCCGAAAGTAACACTTGAGGTTCCCTGAATCATAAGGCATAAAAACAGTACGAACAGTGCACATAC
>JAZLMO010000053.1:0-11352 GCA_045598675.1 Sphaerochaetaceae bacterium | reverse complement strand
CAGTATCAAAACCTGAAGTTTTAATACTGTTTCAGTAATATTTTATATAAGTTTTATATAATTTACATAAAGTTCTTGTATAGTAATTACATCAGAAACTTTTAAGAACTTTTATATGCTTTTCAGACTTTTCAATCTTTTCTTCAAATTCAGCCTTCTTGGACTTTTCTTTTTCAACTACTTCAGGCTTTGCACCGGCAAGGAACTTTTCATTTGAAAGCTTTCTTTCAACACCTTCCAACTGATCTTTTGCCTTCTTTATTTCATCTTCAAGTTTTGCAATTTCCTTTTCCACATCAATTGCATCACGCACAAAGATATAAGCCTCATAGCCCTGACCTGCGGAAGGGAATGCACCCTCAACATCGGCTGACTTATCATCATCAATTGTAAAATTGTCTGAATTCGTAAATCCTTTCAGTAATTCAGTATACTGTCTCATAAACTGAGACATTTTACCCTTTTCATCAGTTCTTACTACAACCTTAAGCTTCTTTTCGTTTCCTATTCCCATTTCTGCTCTGACATTTCTTACACAACGTACAACGTCCTGTAATGCC
The DNA here is from genome assembly GCA_045598675.1 of Sphaerochaetaceae bacterium. Classification (GTDB taxonomy): domain Bacteria; phylum Spirochaetota; class Spirochaetia; order Sphaerochaetales; family Sphaerochaetaceae; genus JAZLEZ01. The sequence goes on along the minus strand of JAZLMO010000053.1, from coordinate 10,792 downwards.
TGAACAAGAGAGGCTTCTTCTGCAAATACATGGTTTTCATCATATTCAGGGAATGATGCACTTATCAGAGTACCATCTGTATTAGGCAGTTTTGCCCATATTTCCTCTGTAACAAATGAAAGGAACGGATGCATCATCTTCATACTTGTTGCAAGGATATCCATCAGAATTGATACAATTCTGTCCTTTTCCGCAGGATTATCACTGTACAGAGACATCTTTGAAGCTTCTACATACCAATCACAGAAGTCATTCCAGAAGAAATCGTAAACAGCCTGAGCACCTTCATTGAATTTATAGCTTTCCAAAGCGGTGCGCACCTTTCTTATGTTTTCATTAAGACTGTGGTAAATCCATTTATCCAATGTTGTCAAATCGGAAACATCAATTTTTACAAGGTTTCTGTCTTCAAGGTTCATGAGAAGGAATCTTGTAGCATTCCAGATTTTGTTTGCAAATCTTGAACCCATCTTGAATGAATCCATATCAATAAGAACATCCTGTCCCTGAGCGGCAAGATAACAGAGGGTGAACTTCATTGAATCTGCCCCGTAGAGATTTACAACTTCTATAGGATCAATACCGTTTCCAAGGCTCTTACTCATCTTTCTGCCCAGCTTGTCGCGGACAAGACCTGTAATGTATATATCCTTGAACGGAGCCTTACCTGTAAATTCAAGGGAAGCCATAATCATTCTGGAAACCCAGAAGAAAATTATGTCATAAGCTGTTACAAGTGTACTTGTAGGGAAGAATCTCTTAAGATCTTCTGTTTCCTGAGGCCAACCGAGAGTTGAGAAAGGCCAAAGCCATGAGCTGAACCATGTATCAAGTACATCAGGATCCTGATAAATATTTTCAGAACCGCATTTGGAGCACTTTTTCATATCTTCACGGGAAACCATCATCTGACCGCAGTCTTTGCAGTACCATACAGGAATTCTATGTCCCCACCACAACTGACGGCTTATACACCAGTCTCTGATGTTTTCAAGCCAGGAAGAATATGTATTTTCCCATCTTTTTGGGTAGAAGTTGATTTCGCCGTTTTTCCATGCTTTCAGAGCCTTATCTGCAAGAGGTCTCATTTTTACGAACCACTGTTCACTCATGTAAGGCTCAACTGTGGTGTTACATCTGTAGCAGTGACCTACTTCATGACTGTAGTCTTCAACCTTAACCATGTAGCCTTTTTCTGAAAGTTCCTGTGCAACCTTGAATCTTGCTTCTTCAGCAGGAAGACCTCGGTAACTCTCAGGACACACATCATTTAGTGTTCCGTCCGGATTGAGAATATTGATAGGTTCAAGATTATGGCGTTTTCCGCATTCCCAGTCATTAGGATCGTGAGCAGGTGTAATCTTTACCATACCTGTTCCGAATTCAATACCTACAAAACTGTCTGCAATAATAGGAATCTGACGGTCTGTAAGCGGCAGATTAAGCATCTTTCCTACAAGATTCTTATATCTTTCATCATCAGGATTTACTGCAACTGCCACATCCCCGAACATAGTTTCGGGTCTTGTTGTTGCAACCGTTATATTTCCGCTGCCGTCTGCAAACGGATAATTGATATGCCAAAGATGACCGGCATCTGTCTGATGTTCTACTTCATCATCTGCCAAAGCAGTTCCGCAGTGCGGACAATAGTTTACAAGGTACATTCCCTTGTATATAAGTCCTCTTTCGTAAAGGCTTACGAATGTTTCCCTTACTGCTTTTGAAAGTCCTTCATCCATTGTAAAACGTTCATGGTCCCAATCACATGAAGAACCTATTGTTTTGAGCTGTTTTACAATAATATCATGGTGCTTTTCCTTTACCTGCCATGTTCTTTCAAGAAACTTTTCCCTACCCAGATCCTGTCTGCGCAGTCCTTCCTTTGCAAGCTGTCTTTCAACAACATTCTGAGTTGCAATTCCGGCATGGTCTGTTCCCGGAACCCACAATGTGGGACGTCCTGTCATTCTGAAATAACGGACAAGAATATCCTGGAGGCTATTATTAAGGGCATGTCCCATATGAAGAATACCGGTTACATTAGGAGGCGGCATTACAACGGTAAAAGGCTTTTCCTTGCTGTCACAAGGTTTGAAACAACCGTCAGAAACCCACATTTTGTAGGTTCTTTCTTCAAATTCTTTAGGGTTATATGCTTTTTCAAGTTCTATAGCTTTCATCTCAGCCTCCATTAAAACCAAATCTGACCGCATTAGAGTATATTTTATATACCGAATAAAAACAATAAAGCCGGTTCAACGAACCGGCTAAACTATTATTTAAGGAGAAAAGATTGAATTCAATTCAATTTAATTCAGACTCCGGAATCTCCGGTATTTCAACTTCTACCGGCTGAATTCCCTTAAGTCTGATATCTACATCGTATCCTCTTGCATCAAGATTCTGAAGAATCTCTTCAAGTGAATAACTGTCTATTGTTCTGATACTTGAAGTATCAACTGCTCTGGCAGGTGTGATATTTGCAATATCAACAATTGAAGGAACAGAATCAGGAAGAGGAATACTCTGCTCCGACTTGGAACCCAATACTGTCCAGGATCCTACAAATACAACAACAAATGCCGCAGCAACACCAACAAGCTGGGATACTGAGAACTTAATCTGCTTATGCCAAGCAGAATACTTTCTCTTTTTATTTATTACATTCTTTTCAAGATATGCAAAAACCTTCTCTTTTCTGTTCTGAATTTCTTCGTCTGATACCTGAGCACCCTTGATTATCCTGTCAAGTTCTCTGAGGTTATCAAGACGATTCTGACATGCTCTGCAATTCTTCAGATGTTCTTCCACCTGACTTTTCCATGGTTGAGCAAGCTCTCCATCCAGATAAGTATTCAGGATTTGATCATCAAGGCACATCCACTTCCTCCCGGGTCAGCAGCACCTCAAGCTCCTTTCGGGCTCTGTGTACTCTGACTTTTACATTACTTTCGGTTATATTCAGAATCTTTCCTATTTCCTTATAGTCCAGGTCCGAATACTCCCTCAGAACTATTACCGTTCTGTACATCTCAGGCAGTTGTGCAATTGCTTTGCGGACAGCAGACTGAGATTCGTCCAAAATCAGTTGTGATGCACCGTCCCTGAAAGGATTCTGAACCGGCGCTTTCTTGATTTTCTCAATAGACGCGGATTCACGTACATTTCTTTTGACATGGTTGATGGCGAGATTTTTTGTAACCCGTATCAACCAGAATTTGGCATCATCCATACTTGGAAATGTCATATCCTTGTCAAAGAACCTGACAAAAGCATCCTGACAGATATCCTGTGCAATATCTGCATCATAGGTTACATGGTATGCAACCTTGTATATTGCAGGGAAAACCTCATCATAGACTTCTCTGAATGTGCTTTCATCAGAACTTCTGATTTCCATATGCTTTAACAATTATCCTTACAGTTAGTTACAAATTATTTTTTTACAAGTACAGGACCCTGAGGTGTATCTTTTACCGTAAAGCCCTTTTCTGCCAGGATATCCCTGATTCTATCAGCATTTGCCCAGTCTTTGTTTTTCTTGGCCTCTGCTCTTTCATCCAGCAGATCTTTCAGTTCCTGAGACATTTCACAGCCAGAATCAGTTTTCTCAACCTTATCAAGCTTAAGTCCCAAGACTTCATCCATATATCTTACAACAGCCAGCTTTTCAGGATCCGGAACTTCATTATCTTTCAGAACTCCCCACAAAACCGATAAAGCTCTTGCCATTGACAGATCATCACAAACATAGGAATCAAATGTATCCTTGTATTCCTGAGCCTTTTGCCCTACATTCTGTGCAATTTCCTTTCCAAGAGCAGCAACTCTTTCATTCAAACCTAAACGTGCCGTTCTTGCTCCTGAAAGTCCTTCCATGGAGAACTGAAGCTGAGTTCTGTAATGTGCACCCAGACAGAAATATCTGTAGTCCAGTGCATCAAAACCTTTGCTCTGAAGCAATGACATTGTCAGGAATTCTCCTGAACTTTTGCTCATTTTTCCTTTCTCAGTAAGAAGGAATTCACCGTGCATCCAGTAGTTTACCCACTTTTTACCCGTTGCCGCTTCACTTTGGGCAATTTCATTTGTATGGTGAACAGGAATTGCATCTATTCCGCCGCAGTGGATATCAAACTGTTCTCCAAGGTAGTACATACTCATTGCGGAACATTCAATATGCCAGCCGGGATATCCTCTTCCCCATGGAGAATCCCACATCATTGCCTGTTCACCGAATTTACTGTTTGTAAACCAGAGTACAAAATCTTTGGGATTTCTTTTATTAGAATCAACGTCTATTCTTGCACCACTCTGCAGTTCGTCAAGTTTAAGTCGGGCAAGCTTTCCGTAATCAGGCAGTGTATCAATTGAAAAATATACATTTCCGCCTGCAATATATGTGTGTCCGCCTTTCTCCAAACGCTGAATGAGTTCTATCATCTGCGGTATATGCCTGGTTGCAGGACAGACTACATCAGGTCTTATGATGTTAAGTGCATCGTAGTCCTTAAAGAATGCGTCTGTATAGAATTTTGCTATATCCCATACGGATTTTCCGCTTTCTCTGGCACTTTTTTCCATTTTATCTTCACCGTCATCTCCATCTCCGGTGAGGTGTCCTACGTCTGTGATATTCATTACATGTTTTACTTTAAAACCTGCATGAACAAGCATTCTTTTCAGAGTGTCTTCAAAAATATATGTTCTGAGATTCCCTATATGTGCATAGTTGTAAACCGTAGGTCCGCAACCGTACATTCCCACAAAGCCGTCCTGAATAGGAACAAACTCTTCTGTTTTACGGCTCATTGTATTGTAAAGTTGTACTTTCATTATTAACTCCGGATTCAATAATAATAAGAATAGTCCCTATTTTCAACTTTGGTTTAATTGTCAAATTGGATGAAAAACGGTTAAAAAAAATACTTTTCATCCAAAATGGGATGAAAACGGTCAAAAACAGGGTTTTTTCATCCAATCTGTATAAACGACACTTACAGGATAATATGCAGAACCAACACTATCAGGCAGCTTGCAAATGTAGTAATAACAAAATTGCCGGTTATAAGTGTAATGATTACGGCTGCTGCAAAACCTACAAATGATGTAATGTAATTTCCCGTACAGGAAAGAATTGCAGGAAATGTAAGTACAGAGATCGTCACATAAGGTGCATAGTACAGGAACGATCTTACAAATTTATTCGTAATGGGTTTCCTGAAAAGAAGAAGCGGCAGGAGTCTGATTATGTAAGTCACAACAGCCATCAGCAGTATAGAAAGGTATATATACATCAGTCTTCCTCCTTATGAGGAAACAGGATTGCAGCCAGAGCAGAAATCACAATTGTAAGTATTACACATCTGATTCCGGACAACATCTGAGGAAAAAGCTTAGTAAAGCATGCACTGACAAGCATTGTAACTGCAATTATCGGCATTAAGATATGATCCTTTCTTGCAGGAATCAGTACAATTGATACAAACATTGCATAAATTGCCATGGACAGTGCAGAAACTACTACAGGCGGAAGAATGTTTCCCATTATCACTCCAATTGCAGTTCCCACAACCCAACCGGGGGCTGCCATACAACATCCTCCGAATGTATAGTACGGAGAAAGAGGGTTTTCCTGCATGGATGCAAGTCCGAATATTTCATCCGTAATTCCTGTGGCCATCAGCATTCTGGGTCCTGTTTTTTCTGAGGGATTAAGCTTTATCAGCAATGCGGCACTCATCAGAAGATATCTTAAGTTAATGACCACCTGAGATAATGCCAACTCTCCGAATGAGCCGTGATGAGAGATTATGTCAATTGCGGCAAACTGTCCTGCAGATGTCAGATTCAACAGACTCATAAGTGATGCTTCAAACCAGTTGATGCCTGCATTGACACATGCTATTCCCAAAGAGAATGATACTCCAAAATACAGAATACACACGGGAAGTGATTCCCTGTATCCTTTCTTAAAACTTTTCCAATCCATAAATTTATGTAAGCATTAAATCTTCTTTTTTCAAGAGAAAATCCACTATGTTTATATGAACAATTCCATTGTGGCTCATGTTGATCTTATCCAGCGACATAACATATTTCGGAGAAGCATCTGTTATTTTACGGTAAGCACCGAATTCCCTTTGAATTATTTTATCATTTGAAAGCAGGTATGCAACTTGGATAAAGCACTTTTTACCGTCTTTTATCGCAACAAAATCTATCTCTCCTTTATAAGTTTTTCCTGCGAATACATTAAACCCTCTGAATCTAAGCTCGTTATAGACAATATTTTCAAGGAAAAATGTATCCTCATAATTGATTGTATTGGTGTTTATCGTTCGAAAACCCATATCAATAGCATATTGCTTTTCACGATTGGAGAGAGCAGTTTTTCCGGTTATGTTGTATCTTCCTACTCCATGTATGAGATATGCCTTTTTCATGCGTTCGATATAGTTGTAAATACTTCTTCTGGAAATTTCTCTTCCATCGTCCTTATATGAGGCAACAAGATTATCAACAGACAATTCTTTTCCTGCGTTTGCCAATAGATATAATGAAATATCCATAAAACGCTTCTTATCTGCACTTTGGCTTTTTCCGATTATGTCACGGTTTACAATACTTTCATAAAGATTAGACAAATACTTTCGTACTGCAGTCTCATTTTTGTAATCAAAACGTAAGGGGAAACCTCCCCACTTAAGATAGTCATAAAACTTGTCTTCATTCCATTCCAACTTATTAAGTTCATAATACTGTTTCATTTCAAGAAAGCTAAACGGAAAGAGTTCAAACTCAACTGTTCTACCTGTAAGAAGAGTAGAAAGTTCTCCAGAAAGAAGTGTTGAATTACTTCCTGTCACAAATATTGAAGCATTTAATGTTGCCCTAAACGATGCCAGCGCTTTTTCAAATTCTTTTACATGCTGAATTTCATCAAGAAAGATGTAATATCTCCCGGCATTTAAAATCCGACTTTTGATTTCAGCATTCAAATCACCGGCATCAACAATGTAATCATAGTCCAGATTTTCAAGATTTATATAAATTATATTGTCACCCGGGACACCGTTTTCAATCAGTTCATCACGTATTGATTCAAGCAAAACAGACTTCCCGCATCTTCTGACACCGGTAATTACTTTGATAACATCAGAGTCGTAATAAGGACGTATTTGTTTTAAAAATGAATCACGTCTTAATTTCATTTATTATCCTCACCGATTACTATGATACATTATTTTACAAGTTGTGCAAGTATACCGTGCACAAAATTGTACTTTTGCTGATTATGTGCACTTTTATGGCTTGATAGAAAAAAATCGGCATAGCCGGTAAATATTACCTATCCATGCCGATTAGTTGATATTATTTTCTCTTAGGAAGAGCAATAATGTTCTTCAGTTCAGGATTCTTCTCAAGATTCTTGGGAAGTCCTCTCATACGACCCTTGTTTACATAAGATGCTTCTTCAAATGTGTAATGGAAATTTGTATGAATGTCATATGTTCCGTTCATAAGTGCAAATGCATCTTCTGTCATTACAAGTTCTTCATCTGTAGGAATTACAAAGATTCTTACAGGAGAATCGTCTGTTGCAATATCAAATTCTGCGTTTCTGCAACGGCAGATTTCATTCTTATGTGCATCAAGCTTCATTCCGAATGCTTCCATTCCTGAAATTGCTCCGTTACGGATAAGAGGACTCATTTCTCCTACTCCGGCTGTGAATACTACTGCATCGACTCTTCCGAGAAGTGCTGCATATGCGCCTATGTATTTCTTAAGTCTGTGACATTCCATATCAACACCGAGTTGAGCCTTTGCATCTCCCTTTGCTGCTGCATCTGCTACGTCACGACGGTCACTCATTCCGCAGATTCCTACAAGTCCTGATTTCTTGTTCAGATACTTATCCATTTCCTGAGGGTCTGTAATTCCCAGGTTCTTCATCATGTAAGGCATAATTGCAGGATCCATGTCTCCGCTTCTTGTTCCCATGACAAGGCCTTCAAGCGGTGTGAGTCCCATTGATGTATCAATACATACACCGTTTTTGACTGCACATACAGATGCACCGTTTCCTATATGACAGATAATTACGTTTGTGTCTTTGTTTTCCTTTCCGAGTAGCAGTGCAGCTCTTTTTGCACAGTAAAGGTGGCTTGTACCGTGGAAACCGTATCTTCTTACGCTGTACTTTTCATACCATTCATAAGGAACAGCATACATATAAGCTTCAGAAGGCATTGTCTGATGGAATGCAGTATCCATAACAATTGCGTGGGGAACATTAGGCATTACTTTTCTTGCAGCCTCGATTCCGCCGATATTTGCAGGCATGTGCAGAGGTCCAAGAGGGATTACTTTCTTGAGTTTTTCTACAACTTCATCAGTTACAAGTTCACTCTTCTTAAAATATTCTCCGCCATGGAGTACTCTGTGCCCTACTGCACCTATTTCACTTACATTCTTGATTACACCATACTGAGGATCCGTAATCATCTTGATGATAAGTTCAACGGCTTCTGTATGGGTTGGACATGTAAACTTTGAAGTATACTCTTCCTTACCTGTAGCCTTATGCTCAATTGTTGAATACTCAAGTCCGATACGTTCAACAACACCAACTGCCAGAACATCTTTGTTGTCCCAGTCATATACCTGATACTTGGCAGAAGAACTGCCGCAGTTTAAAGAAAGAATAACCATTATTCATCTCCCGAATGTATAAATTAACACTATCCTGTAGTTTATAGGCATACACTTAAAATTTCAATGTCACGCATTGAATAAAAGAAACAGGACTCCGCATAAAACGAAGTCCTGTTGAAATTCTACCAAATTGTCATCAATTTACATCATGAACAACAGTCCAACCCGATGGAATTTTATTACCACCGTCATATTCTTTTGGAAGTCCTGCAGGACAGTGGAATGTACCTGTTGAGGCAACATCCTTAACCCATTCGTATGTATAAAAATAAAAAGAATAAGGATGCCATTCAGTGAAAGCAACAGTAATCATCCTTAAATTTGAACACCCATTGAACATCCAATAATAGCAACTCTTTTGCATTGTTGTTGCCGGCAACACCGGTGCTGTTTCCAAAGAAGTACAACCGAAAAACATTTGATTATAGCAACTTTCTGCCAAGTTCATTGCAGGAAGTTCAGGTGCTGTTTTCAAAGAAATACAATCTTTAAACATCCCCCCATAACAAGTTTCTGCTATGCTTTTTGCTGGCAAATCAGGTGCTGTTTCCAAAGAAGTACAACCATCAAACATATTGCTATAACAACATGATTTCAATTCCATTGCCGGCAACTTAGGTGCATCCGTTAACGATGTACAACCTTTGAACATACTTGCGTAGCAATAGTCAGATAAAGTTGTTGCAGGCAACTTAGGTGCTTCTGTTAAACCTTTACAAACGTTGAACATAAGCTCATAACAATGACTATTCAACTTCATTGCAGGAAGTTCAGGAGCTTTCTTTAAACCAGTACAACCATCAAAAAGTCTGAAAAATGCATAAGCAGGTACTTCTGTTATATTTGCATCTTTGTCCAAGAGATAATTGATATTTCCTTTACAGTTCACATCACCGTTAATTACGAAATTGAAATAACCGTCTGTATATCCTTTAGAAAATGTTCCAACTGCTGAATCTGTTTTGAAATAAAGCCTATCACCTTTATTTAACGTAATCTCAGGTCCTTCCTTTTTAGAATTTACATTGGTTTTAAAAGTATATTTTTTGAATTCTTCTTCATTGACAGCATAATAAAGATAGATTTCATGAGGCTCTTTATAACCATCTGAACTCTTAAATTCCAGCTTTACTTTTGTTGTGTCAGATAATGCTTCAAAATGGAATAACTCGCTTGATTTTTTATTATACTTTCCAGGGAACATATCAGTAGTAGTTGTATTGATATAAACAGTTGCAACTCCGATTTCCTTGTTTTCTACTACAAGTGATGCAAGCTCTGTCTCAAGATTGTTGAGTATGTATACTTCTACCGCTGAATCTGTTGGTGATGACATTTTAAACAGATTGTCATCTATACAATCTGTTGCTGTTGTTCCTGTTGCATTAAGACCAATGAACTCTACAACTATATCTGAAGGTGTTGTTCCACCTTTGCTTACTTCAATACCTGTGATTTCTATAGGAGCAAATTCTGCATATCCACATGGATGTTCTGTTGGGAATGTTACATCTGTTACTGTTGTATATGTCTGACCGCCAACCTTTATTGTTACCTTAAGTTTCTTTAAATCTGTAGGTGATACTGTTAAGCCTGCAAACTGTTCTTCTGACATCAGATATGTAAGTTTCTTTATCTTAAGTGAACCTTTTGTTCCACTTTCAAAGGCTACTGCCTCATCTATCTTAGGCTCAATTGTAATAATTGTCTTTGTCTTTTCAACCTGTTTGTCTGCAATACCTTTGAACATGTATGATACTACAGGACTGACATCAGTATTACTTGTGTTCTCACAGTATGCCCATACATAGTTTCCTTTCTCTACAAGGAAAGGTTTGGAGTCATAATGTTTCCATCCACTGTCTGTGTTTGATTTTGTATTGTGTATCTCTGACGGTGTTGTGAATTTAACATTACTGTCTGTTGTTACATAATACCAGATATCCCATGTCAAATCTGACCATGTACCGTACTTGACTGTACTTTCACCGTATGTGATGTATTCTACAATTCCGTTGTCATCTTTAGCCTTTGATGCCTTTCCGGCTAAACTGAATGACACAAGACT
>JAZLMO010000052.1:0-2851 GCA_045598675.1 Sphaerochaetaceae bacterium | reverse complement strand
TACACGATTTACAAGAAAAATCAATAGAAATCGTGCGATTGTGACTTGTATAGACATAAAAATAGCGCGATATAGTTTAGAATAATAATTTTTAACAAGAGGAAACAAAATGGAAATAGTAAAAATGAAGATTGAAGAGCTTAAGCCGGCGGACTACAATCCGAGAAAAGATCTTAAGCCCGGTGACCCCGAATATGAGAAGCTTAAGTGGCCATTAACTGAGTTTGGATGGAAAACTTGACGGAATCAGATGTTGTCTGATTAATGATGGTTACTATGTCCTTATAGAAAAGAGCAAGTAATTATCCTGCGTTGGCGGTGACCGGGAAATCTGGCACCGCTGACCTGTTTATTTGGCACCACCGATCGCTTTTAGTGGCAATTTGCATACAATAAGCTTTCTAAAACAAATTAATGTTCTTTAAAAGCCAAAAACATTACGAAATTATGTTACTGGAGTTCCTATCAGGGAATCTTTGCAGTCAATGGAAATAATTCTGCCACCAAAATGGGATTTTGAAGAATCTACCATTGTCGTTGATATTGGTTATTTCGCTGGAATCTGAGTTTTACAACAAAGAATTAGTGCAAATTCTTACCACCTGATTTTGACCTTCTCTTAGAAGATGGAGTACAACCTTTTGGAATCTCAAAACCAAATGCTTCAAAGATATCAACTTGTTTTCCGACAAACTCTGAAACCTTGGGTTTTCTGTTCTTCAACTTTACAAGTCTTACGGAACGCATCTCATCTAATGCCTGCCAGGGAGTCACTATGTGCTTTTTGAATTCGTCATTTGTTCCTGAATAAAGATGATGTAACTGACAATTGATTATCAGTGTTACAAACTGGAAGAACTTTCTTCCTTCTGTACTCAGCTCTGTTGATGTTCTGAGTCTTCTTCCATTTTGCCAACTTTTAAGATAAGTAAATGCTTTTTCCTGTAAGTCTCTCTTAGTGTATGCAGACATCACCCAAGATATGTCATATTCTTCTTTGGACATATTGCAGCATACAATGGCAAAGTATCCGCAACGACTTCTTCTCTCATCTATCTTCTCTTGGTTAACTGAATATGAAGTAATGATATTATCTTCATCAACTTTAATATCAATATATTTTCTCAGTTTCTTCAGAATACTTTCTTCTACAGAAATTCTGTTTTTAATATAGCTGTCCAAACTGACAATACAGTCAAGAACTTCTTTTGTCAGAACTTTATCTTCTGCTCCCTGTAACTCCGGATCAAAGAACAAACACAGCCTTTGAGTAATTTCCGTTCCTCTTCCTTTTTGATCATGGCTTTTGTAAGAGTACGGATATTCACATTCTTTTGCATAGCAATCATAATCTACAAGAAACTGTCCTGTCTTTCTGATGTTCTCATCAGATGATGATGCTTTAAGTATTTCGGCTTTTATGTATTTATCACTTGTCTTAGCCATAAAGATGCATTTAATGCCATTTGGTACAAGTAAATCCAGATTCTCTTTTGTAAGGTATGCTCTGTCCAGTATCAATCCGAAGTTTTTGAAATTAACAGACCTGAGTTCTTCCATTAACAATCTTAATGTTCTTGAGTCCGGAATGTTTCCCGGAAGATTTCTGTAATGTGCAGGAAGTTCACTGTTCATATCATACATTACCATAAGATTCTGCTGTCTCTGTAAGTCATGTTCTTTATTCTTTCCCCATCTGGAGTCTGAAAGACTGCTTGAGTAACTTGTCAGGCTTGTACTGTCAATTCCGAACCACTTACCGTTTTGTTCATACCTCTGTTTTCTTAATTCCATGAATCTGTCAATCTGCTCTTTGGTTATTGACTGGGACAACCTAGTTATTGCTGCCGGATTCATTCCACCTGAACATGGAAAACTCTGTACTTTTGCTTCTGCTTCTAGTCTGTTCAGATTCTTTTCACACAGCAACCAGAAGTAGGAAATGGTCAGTATCTTCGCACTCTGTGTTTCCCCGAATACATTGTTTAAGTCTTCCTTTAACCCACACGAATTGACTGTTTCATCAAGAAGCAGTGTGTCTCCGTAAATCAAGTATTCATCATTACCTTGGTGTGCATCTTTTTCGCCGCTGTCATCTGCAGCAACCTTGTATGCTTCTTGAATATTCCATTCAGGTGGGAACAGATATTTTTTCTTTTCAGTCATGGAAAGCAGAACAAATCTGAGATTGGGTTTAAACTTCAAATCTTCTGTAACATTACCCCAAATTGAAATATTGGAAGCCCTGTTTCCGTTTCTGTTCAAACCGGGATTTATTGTAATTGCATATCTGCGATTACCGGGTGTAAAAAGTTTCATTCTGTATATTGTAAGCGGATCTTTTGTTCTACTCATAGCAGCTCCTATAAACGCTAAAAAGTTAGCACAAAAGAAGTAAATTGTCAAGACCTATTTATTGTTAATGAATAAATTTACTGTATTTTTATTGCTAATTAAGTGTAAAACTCAGAATTTACGGGATTTCTATCTGTTAGATTTAAATGATTCATCAGTTCTAATGAATCTCCGTCATTGGAACAGAAAACAGGTATCAATGTCTTTATCATCACTGGGATAATAAAGAATAACAGCATTCTCTCCCAACAACTTAAAAACATCATCACGCAAAACAGGATTGGGAACAATTTTATCGAACTTTGACCTATTACTCTTTATGAATTTTCTTATAGGTTCTTCTAATTTATCTTTTATTTTTAAATCCTAATCTGCACTCGGGTGATAAAAAATAACAAGATTCAGGTTTCATAAGAAATGACATATAGGGATATTTGAACTTGTTTTCAGTGATAATAAACCCACCAGAGAACAAATATGAAAAGGTGGAAAAACT
>JAZLMO010000051.1:0-34938 GCA_045598675.1 Sphaerochaetaceae bacterium | reverse complement strand
TGTTCTTGTGTCACCAAGGAAATCTGAAGAAACAACAGCATCTTCTGTGTAACCGAGGATACCCTTGAGTTCGCCTTCTGAAGCTTTCTTCATTGCATCGCAGATTTCTTCATACTTTGCAGGCTTTGCAAGATTTACTGTAAGGTCAACAACAGAAACATCAAGAGTAGGAACTCTCATTGACATACCTGTGAGCTTACCGTTAAGGGAAGGAATAACTTTTCCAACAGCCTTGGCTGCACCTGTTGATGAAGGAATAATATTTCCTGAAGCAGCTCTTCCGCCTCTCCAATCCTTCATTGAAGGACCGTCAACTGTCTTCTGTGTAGCAGTTGTTGAGTGGACAGTTGTCATAAGACCGTCTGTAATTCCCCAATTGTCGTTAAGAACCTTTGCAATAGGAGCAAGACAGTTTGTAGTACATGAAGCGTTTGAAACAAACTGAGTTCCCTTTACATAGGTCTTTTCATTAACACCGCATACGAACATAGGAGTGTCATCCTTTGAAGGAGCCGACATTACTACGTACTTTGCACCGGCATTTATGTGTGCCTGAGCCTTTTCTTTTGTAAGGAAAAGACCTGTTGATTCAACAACATATTCTGCACCTACTTCATCCCACTTAAGCATGTTAGGATCTTTTTCGGCTGTTACTCTGATTTTTTTACCGTTGACGATAAGAAGTGACTTTTCAACATCAGCCTCAATTGTGCCTTCAAACTGTCCATGCATTGTGTCGTACTTAAGCATATATGCAAGATAATCAACAGGACAAAGATCGTTAATGCCAACTACTTCAATCTCAGGACGGGACATAGCAGCACGGAAAACAAAACGTCCGATTCTACCAAAACCGTTAATACCAATTTTCATTTTTAAAATCCTCCATAGATTTAACGATACAATTTTATCGAAAAGAGAAAAAAATGGTCAATAATTATCAAAAAATAATATCAACTTTCGCTATCTTCAAGTACTTTCTGAATATCTATTCTGAAACCCTTGAGCAATTTAAGCATATCAGTCAGAGACGCATTCCTGAAATCTTTTGGAATTTTCTTTCCGTCCGACACGAATAAGAGCGGAACATTATTATCATGAATTACGGAAATAACATTTCCCGCAGTACATGTTTCATCAAGTTTTGTAATGATAAGACCGCTGATATTAAAGTTCTTGAATTGTTCGAAAACAATTTCAATGTCACTGTTTTTCATAGTAGCCGGAACAGTTATCAAAAACTCCGTGGAGTTCTGATCCGCAACATTCATCAGTCCGTACAGTCTATAGTCCGGTTCATTATTGTTGATTTCCTTCCCGTATGTATCAACAAGTACAAGTTCATTTCCAAGACAGACATTCAAAACGTTTTCAAGTTCCGATTCATGTTTTGCAACATCAAGATTAATATTCAGAGCACATGCAAGTTTGTTCAGTTGATTGACGACCGAAGGACTGTCATCAAGAGATACAATCCTTACATTCCTCCTGTTTGCCGAAGAAGATGAATTGAAAGTGGCTGCAAGTTTAGCAACACAAGTTGTCTTTCCTGATGAATGAGGTCCCAACACAACACAAATACGTTTGGGATTACTCTGCTTCTCATAATCAATTTCCACTGAACCTGCAATTTTATCAAGAAGAATCAGTTCAAGATCTTCTTCCGTAACAGCTGATGTTCTCAAAGATACTATCTGTTCCTTAACTTCATTAAGACACCATTTAATATACTTTATCGAGAATTCGTTTTTTCTCAGAATGTTTTCGGAAAGATTCAGGTAATAATCAAGGGGAATATCCGCTTCGTTTTCTTTTTCTTCGACAACATTTTCTGTAAATGTCTCAGGATTCTTTTCGGCAAGCTTTTCAGAGTAATCTACAGCATCAGTAAGATAACACGTTATTTCACAGACAGGGGTCTTTCCGAAACCGAATGCACTTGTTCTGACACTGTCTTTTCTGCTGTGGATACGCAACCTGTCTCCATACTGTTGACGGGCCTTCTTTACAGCCTCTTCATAACTGGATGCAACAATTGTAAAGTAATCCACAGTCAGTCTCCTTAACTGAAAAAAATGATAACAGAACTCAGAGAATATATCTAGACAAATCCTGATTCTTAACTACATCTGAAAGTCTCTGATTGACATAATCAGGTGTAATGGTAATTGTCTGTCCTGACAGTTCATCTGCACTGAAACTGAGTTCTTCAAGCAGTTTTTCCATTATTGTATAAAGTCTTCTTGCACCTATGTTGTCAGTACTGGAATTGACATCATAAGCAATCTCACTGATTCTCCTGAGAGCATCATCCGTAAATACAAGATTCACACCTTCAGTCCCCAACAGTTCCTGATACTGAATTGTAATTGCATTTTCAGGTTCTTTCAGAATTCTGTAGAATTCGGCAGCCTTCAAATCATCCAGTTCTACTCTAAGAGGGAATCTGCCCTGAAGTTCAGGAATAAGATCACTCGGTTTTGATACATAGAAAGCACCTGCTGCAATGAAAAGAATGTGGGAAGTATCGATAACTCCCCATTTGGTTGATACTTTGGTACCTTCGACAATAGGAAGAATATCTCTCTGCACACCTTCTCTTGAAACATCAGGGTTACCGGATGCACTGCTCTTGCCTGCAATCTTATCAATTTCATCAATAAAGATGATACCCATCTGTTCTGTTCTTTCCTTGGCAATTTCCACAGCCTTATCGGAATCTACAGACTTTTCTTCCTCTTCAGATGTGAAAATTTCCCTGGCTTGTTTTACGGTAACTTTTTTCTTTGAAGATTTACTACCGGTATTCTGAAAAATACTTCCCAAATTACCGAGAGCATTCTGGATATCATCTATTCCTCCCATCATTCCTATTTCAAGACTTTTGGGAACCATACGAATGGGAATTTCAACTTCTGTATTATCAAGGTCTCCCCTGCGCAACTGCTCTCTTACAGCCTCTCTGACATTTGATTTGGCAGAAGCAAAAGAAGATGTCTCGTTTGAAGAAGAATCAAGATTCGGAATCAATGCATCCAGGAGTCTCTCTTCAACAGTACGTGAGATTTTCTCTTTGTTATTTGCAGCAAGTTCCCTTTTGACCATTGCAACGGCAGATCCCATAAGATCTTTTACCATTGATTCTACATCTCGTCCTACATATCCGACCTCTGTATATTTTGTGGCTTCAACTTTAATGAAAGGAGCATTGGCAAGTTTGGCAATTCTTCTTGCTATTTCCGTTTTTCCTACACCTGTAGGCCCGATCATGATTATGTTCTTGGGATATACTTCTTCTCTGATATTATCCGGAAGTCTTTTTCTTCTGGTTCTGTTTCTGATAGCAACGGCTATAGTCCTTTTAGCCTTCTCCTGACCTATTACATACTTGTCAAGTTCTTTGACTATCTGTGAAGGAACCATCTCATCAAGATTATATGTTTTTTCAACCGGCAAATCGGTTGCAACAATTGCTTTTTCGGACTCAGACATTTAAGCCTCCTCAACCAAATACTGATCGTCAGTATAAATACAAATCGATGATGCAATTTTCATTGCTTTAATAGCAATATCTTTAGCTGAAAGGCTTTTATCTGAATCCAGATATGCTCTTGCAGCTGCACAGGCATAATTTCCGCCGCTTCCGATACCTATTGCATCATATTCAGGCTCAAGTACGTCACCTGTTCCTGTAATAAGAAAAATCTTGTTTCCGTCACTTGCAAGCATCATGGCTTCAAGTTTTCTGAGTTCTCTTGAAAGACGCCATTCTTTTGCCAAATCAACAGCGGCCCTGGTAAGATCTCCGTTGAACTCTCCGAGTTTCTTTTCAAACAGTTCAAACAACGTAAAAGCATCTGCAGTTCCTCCGGCAAAACCTATAATGATTTTATCGTTGAATATCCTGCGGACTTTACGGGCATTTCCCTTCATGACAGTATCACCGTTTGTAACCTGTCCGTCACCTGCAATGGCAACTTTTCCGTCTTTTCTCACTGCAACAATAGTTGTTCCTCTGAAACTCATATTCTCTCCTGTTTGTCCATCTTTGAATGCGGATGGGCTTTTCTGTAAACATTTTCCAATCTGGTACCGGTAACATGAGTATAAACCTGTGTTGTTCCTATATTCTCATGCCCCAGAAGAGCCTGCACAATTCTGATATCCGTATCATTGTCCAACAGATGTGTTGCAAAGCTATGTCTGAAAACATGGGGAGTAAACTTTTTGGTCAACCCCAGTTTTACCCTGTACTTATCAAAAATAACGTGGACTGAAGAAAGCGGCAACTTTTTTCCTTTTTTATTTACAAGAACCGTATCTTCATTTTCTATTCTGTTCTTTATCAATATTTCTTCTCTTTTTGGCAGATATTCACTAAGCATGTCAATTGCCCTGGAAGTAAGAAATACAAATCTCTGTTTATCTCCCTTTCCGGTAATAAGAACACGTCTTTTTTCAATATCCATATCCTGAATTTTCATATTGATGATTTCACTCAATCTGCATCCGGTTGAATAAAAGAGATTGAACATTGTTTTTTCCATAAGTGAATTATAATCAGATACTTCAAAATTCAGAATTGCATCAATTTCCGAATGCGCCAGGACAGTGGGAATTCTCTGTCCTTGCTTGGCACGTCCAACTCTTGAAAAAGGTTGAATTGAAGTAATTCCGTTTTCACAAAGATTATGAAAAAAAGTTCTGTTAGCACTCAGTATTCTGTTGATTGTTGCAGAACTGAGTTTTTCTTCATATAAAGAAAGTGAAAATGTTCTTGCATCTTCAAATACCATATCCTGTACGGCAAGACTGTGTTCTGAAAGAAATTTATCCAATCTTCCGAGGTCATGGGCATAAGAGACAACAGTTCTTTCCGAGTATCCCTGAACAGACTTGAGATAATTCAGAAAAGAATCAATATATTCCCTGTTTGCAGCCTCAATCTTTTTATCCATATTTATTATTGTATCATCTTCGGATATCTCTGAAAACGTACAGCTTATTTCCGAACCTGAAAGTTTTTCCTGATGCATAATCTACTTCAAAAACCATTTTTTTGCATTGGGTTATACCGTCAATTGAATGAATGATTTTTGCACCGTCATGAGATAATGCCGTACTGCCCAATCTGTTCCAGTTGTTTCCTATACCCGAATCAGATACAAATACATCCTTTCCCAACTGCAACGTAAAATCTGCCGTAATCAAAGAGCCTGATTTTTTAGGAGCCTGAACAACTACAGTACACATTCCCATGGCAGCTATAATAACATTTCTGTTTGGAAAATTCTGTTTGAAAGGAAGATGATCAGGAGCAAATCTGCTTATCAATGCTCCTCCGGACTCAATAATCCTTCTCTTAAGAGAACCGGAATATCTTGGATAATCAACATTTACACCGCAACCCAGTATTCCGTATACAGGAAATCCTGAATCCACACATCCGTTCATGGCACTCTGATCACATCCGTCAGCAAGACCTGATATAACTGAAATCTCATTTAAACCGCACTCCAAACCCAATCTGTATGAAGTCTGAAATCCGCAGTTATCAACATTTCTTGTACCTACAATTGAAATAGACCTGCATGGAGTTTTGGGAATGTTTCCGGATACGAACAACATGTAAGGCAAGTGGGAATCAATACCTTCAAATGACGGATAAGAACTGTCTGTGCACCACCAGATTTTACCGTTATCTTTTTCCAACCATTTCAATACCTGTTCTACGCTGTACATCCTGATTTTTTCACCGGGATTCATTTTCAGAACTTCATCGACTTCAACACCTTCGGAAATATACATCTTACGTTTTTCCAAAGAGATAGAATCCATAAATCCGATTAAGAGTTTCCTGATTAATTGTTCATACATTTTTTGCCTCCTCTATATAATTCCAAATAGAAAGGCAAAAATGATAATCAGTTATTTTTTATAATCTTTTCCATCCGGATGAGATGCATCAAAAGCCTTGAGAAGATCATCTGTATTGACATGGGTATAAATCTCCGTTGTGCGGATGTCACTGTGCCCCAACAGTTCCTGTACTGAGCGTAAATCAGCTCCGTTCTGCAGAAGATGCGTTGCAAAACTGTGTCTGAGAGTATGCACTTTTGAATATACTCCTGCTTCTTTGGAATACTTTTTCAATCTGTTCCAGACTTCTTCCCGTGTAAGCTTTGTACCTCTCTTTGAAAGAAAAACATGTTTTTCAGAAGCTTTCAAACAGAATGAAGGTCTTATGTCATTCAGATAACGGTTCAGATAAAACTTTGCCACATCTCCTATAGGAATCATTCTCTGTTTATCACCTTTACCAAGAACAACAATACGATTCTCAGCCTTGTAATAATCGGTCACTTTCAGATTGACACATTCGCTTACCCGCAAACCGCACGAATATATCAATTCAAACATTGTTCTGTCCCTCATTCCTATATCAGATGATTCATCTATGCAATCCAGTATTGCTTCAACACAATCATAATCAATTACCTGAGGAAGCTTCTTATGAATCTTGTTTTTGGGAATAAGCTCAGTAGGATTATCAAGTCTCATTTTTTCGGAAATTACATAAGAATAAAAGCTTCTTAAAATGGTGATAATTTTAGCGGTTGTTCTTGAACTCAGTTCAGAAGCAGAAGACTTGAACATAAGGTATTTCTTGATATCAGCAGTCGAAACCGTACAGAAATCAAGATTGTTTTCTTCGAGAAAAGAAAGAAAGCATGCAATCTCTCTTGAATAGGAATTCCTAGTCGCAATGGATGCATGCTTTTCAATCAATAAACTTTCATTAAAACCATCAAGGACAGTCTTATCTGAAACTTTCATTATTTGTCGTTGTTCTTTCTCTGATAGCGGAAAATTGCAGGGAAAGAATAGTCGGAAGAACCTGAACTTGAATTCTGCTTGCGACCTATCTGAGCCTGAAGATCCTGCCATCTGTTTACGGAAATGACATCATCGGAATCATCATTGTTTTCTTCTGCAGATTCATCTCCTGAATTTTCAGCATTTACAAACTGATCAAAACGTTTTCTCTTATCAAAATCAGAAATTTCCACAGATACACTTTCATGGTTGAAACCTGTAGCAACAACTGTAACCTTTACCTTATCACCAAGATCTGCATTGTAAGCCTGACCTGCAATAATCAAAGCATCATCATCACAGTTCTCGGTAATCATCTCTACAACATCCTGATATTCAGAGAGTGTAAGACCGTCACCGGCTGTAAGGTTGACAAGAATACTCTTTGCACCGTCAATCTTTGCATTTTCAAGCAGAGGATTGTTGATAGCCTGTCTTGCAGCTTCAACAGCTCTGTTCTCACCTTCACCGATACCGATACCCATGATAGCATCGCCTCTGCCCTTCATGACAGTACGTACATCTGCAAAGTCGATATTGATTTCACCAGGTTCTGTAATAAGCTCTGAAATACCCTGAACACCCTGTCTGAGAACATCATCAGCCATAAGGAATGCCTGCTTGATAGGTGTATCTTCTTTTGCAACGTTAAGCAGATACTGGTTTGGAATGAGAATAAGTGTATCTACCTGCTTTCTCAACTTTTCAATACCTTCATTTGCATACTGGAGTTTTTTTCTTCCTTCAAATGCAAAAGGAGTAGTTACAACTGCAACAGTAAGGATATTTTCAGCCTTGGCAATCTCTGCAACAACAGGAGCAGCACCTGTACCGGTTCCGCCACCCATACCGGCTGTAATGAATACCATATCTGTTCCGGCGAGAAGCTTGCGGATTTCATCCTTGCTTTCTTCAGCAGCCTTCTGTCCCATCTCGGGAATTCCACCAGCTCCGAGTCCTCCTGTAAGTTCTTTTCCTATAGGCAGACGTACTTCTGCATTGGAACGCTGAAGAGCCTGAACATCAGTATTCAGAGCAATGAATGTTACCTTTTTGAGACCGCTTGCAATCATGCGGTTGATAGCATTTCCACCTGCACCACCTACACCGAAAACCTTGATGTTGGTAGGAGGAGTCTGTTCGTCGTGAAGTAAATCTTCAATAATTCCGAAATCCATGTTAATTACCTCTCAAATTCTTCGATTTGATTATACCACAGTTTTAAAGAAATTTCCCATCTTATGGAAAAATCCGTTTTTATCAGATGAACCTTTGTTCTTCTTTCCGTTGACGCCCGGAGCAGTATTTGTTTTCCTTGCTTCAGACTTCAGTAGCCCGAGTACTGTTGTGTACTGAGGACTTATATAGGAACGGTCAAGCCCCGGGAGAGCCTCAGGGAAACCGATTCTTGCCTGTACCTGGAAAATTTCGCTTGCAAGATCAACAGCCCCGCTTAAAAGAGAGCCGCCTCCTACAAGTACAATTCCGCCACCGAAAGGACCGCGGACATTGCTGTCTTCAAGATCACTTTTCAGGAAAGAGAAAATCTCAGCCATTCTGGGCTCTATGATTTTGCAAAGTTCTTTCTTGGGCATTTGAATTGTAGGAAGACCGGAAACCTGAGGAATGTAAATACTGTCCTGACTGTTTACTTCAGGGGTATAACAACAACCGCATTCACATTTCAGCTGCTCGGCAACCTGTCTGGGTTTATTAAGTACACAGGCTATGTCATTGGTAACATTTGAAGAACCGAAATCTATTCCTCCGATGTATGCAGGGGCACCGTTTACATAAGCAATGATATCAGTACAGTTTGAACCTACATTGATAAGTATGGTTCCCATTTCCTTTTCATCCTGGGAAAGAACAATTTCAGCATCTGCAAGAACTGATGCAATCAATCTTGAATTGGCAATACCTGCTTTAGAAATGCATTTTTTTGTGTTATTGCAATTCATTGTAGATGCGGTTACTACCAGTGCCCTGCTCTCAAGTCTGTGACCTGTCATATCATGCGGATCTTTGATTCCGCTTCTTCCGTCAACTGTAAAGTCCTGAACAAGCGTATGAATGATTGATCTGTCAGGAGGAAGGTTGAATGTTCTTGCAACTTCAAGAGAACGGAAAATATCAGAATTTGTAATTTCAAGACCTTTTGTTGTAATACCGGCAACACCTTCTGATTGTCTGCATTTGACTGACTGACCGCCGACTCCGACAACAACTGTCTGAACCTGTACTCCGGCTTGAAGTTCTGATTCCTGTATAACTGAACGTATTGCTTCGCAGGTCTGTTCGAAGTTTACTATAACTCCGTTCTTTACACCTTCACTTGGTCTTTCACAAAGGGTGTCTACCATAAGCTGTCCGTCTCTGGATAATGACCCGACAACTGCCCTGATCCAACCAGAACCGATGTCCAAACCCATCATTACCTTTTCAGATGCCATGTAAACCTCCGTTACTTTCTCTTTATCAGAGCTGTTGAATACAGGTCAAACCGGGTTTTGTTTTCTTCTGACCCTGATTCCCTGATAATCAGATCCAGTGCATCGGAAAGTCTTTGTTTTGTAACAGGTTCCCGAACACAAAGGACCACATTCGGACTGCTCATTTCAACAGTCAGTAACCCAAAATTATTACTATTATTATTATCGTATTTAATATAACAATTCAAGGACTTTGAGGCTAATTCTTCAGCCAGATTGCACATTTGTGCAAAACCGTTATCCGTACCCCATCTGAGTAAAAGATAGGCATAAGAAGAATTCAGTTCGACTTCCGACAGAGAAGAAAACATGTTAAAAGTCTCCTCTGATACTTCATCAAGTTTATCTCCTTCAGACAAAAAGAAATACTTCTGAGAATCCTCAACAAATGATACTCTGGTTTTATAAGGAGTGAAATTTACGTTGACAATCAGTTTGTCAGGATAGTATTTCAACGTCTCGACACTTTCAACTCCTTCATACCGGAGAAGATTATGTTTCAGATATCCAAGTTCCGCCTTAAACAAATTAACGCCTTTATACGGGGAAATAAACCTGAGCATATCATCTGAAACTTCGTTAATAGGACCTGTGCATCTGACTTCCACTTGCTTTATGTCAAAATACGAAATGTTCCTGAGACCCATCCAAACTGCAACTCCCACAAAGAGAACAATACATGCAATCATAAAAATTTTTGCAGTTTTAAGATTCATAGCCCACCTCAAAATCAGTACCGGAATTAAAGTCATTCTGCTCCTGATGGTATTCAATTGAATCATTGTCTTTTGACATCTTGTAAATCAATGCTATTTCAATAATTGTAATGATTATACTGTCGCTGTTTGAGAAGAATGGAAGAGAAAATCCGTACACAGGAAGTATTCCTAATACGGATGAAATATTGATGAGAAATCTTGCAGCCAAAACAACACTTAAAGCACAGGAAAAATTGGAATAGAATCTGTTTTTGTGTCTTAAATGTTTTGCAGATCTGAAACTGCAATATATCAGCAAAGCAAACAAGGCAAACATGAGAAATACACCTACAAACCCGAACTCTTCTGCATAATTACAGAAAACATATTCACCTGAAATATCAGGAATCAAACCCTGTTTAAAATCACCGTTTCCCAAACCTTTACCGAATATATGTCCGCTTGCAACCGCTGCTTTGGACAATACAGATATTCCGGAAGCACTTTCATAGTATCCCGGCACATAGTAATTAAGCAATTTCATGATATTATTCGCATCTGAAAGTATCCAGCAAGCTGTAGGAACAAGTGCAAACAAAACCAATAACAATACACCGGACAAACCCACAGAACCGCATGCAAACATCAGAATTGAAATAAATACAAAGAGTACTGCATATATAAAACTTTTCTGCATTAGAATTGCAGCAAGGAAAATCACGGTAAACAGTATAGGAAGAAATAGTTCCCTTAATTTGGTGATTCCGTCTTCCCTGTTGGCAAAAAACAGTGAAAGGTACATGAAATCAGCCATAAAAACAATATTTATGGTTTTCTCGCTTAACAGAATGGGAGTTTTTATAAAAACATTTGCACCGAACAACAGGAGACAAAGCAACATGAATACAGGACAAATGGATTCCAGGAGCTTTTGAGGCAGGTAAATCACAACAGCCCCTATGAGCATTCCGAAAGCTATATATATAAACTGAGTCAGAACAAGTGAATAATCCTGAAGATTGTTTTCTATTGCATAAGGATAACTTGCTGAATAAAGATTTATCAGACCGATAATAATCAGAATAAACGAAGAGCAGATAATCAGATTGGAGTTCAGTTTGCTGTTATAAAAAATTTCTCCGGATGAATTACTGTCGTACTCTTGGCCGGCAATATTCCAATCATCATAATTGGCCCTGTTCATAGGAGAAATTTTATATTAATCAGCGAGAACTTGCAACTGCACCGGCTTCCTTTGAAGAAATCTGTGAAAAGCTTATGTTTTTTGCATTTGCAGCTTTAATTATGTATTCAGGAGTCTGCTGAGATTCTATTGAAGCAGTAAGAATCATTTTCTGCTCTTCAAGTGAATTTACCAGAGTGTTTTCCTTGGCAAGGACAGACTCAAGTTTTGATGATGTTGCACTCTGCCATACAGGAACAAAGAGACAAAGAGCAATAAACATAGAAGTTAAAATAAAAATTATACTGATTTGTGCTGATACTGAATTCTTTCTGTTTCTCATCTCAATCCACCTTTTTTTCTACTACACGAAGTTTTGCACTTCTTGACGGAGAGTTCATCTGACTCTCTTCTTCTGTCGGAATCAAAGGCTTTTTAGTTAAAATGTCCAATCCATCGACATGATTTCTGAAAAACCATTTGACCTGTCTATCCTCAAGCGAATGAAAAGTAATTACTGCAATTCTTCCGCCTTTATTCAAAGCCTTTACCGCACCTTCAAGCGCCGGCTCTATTCTTTTCAGCTCTTTGTTTACCTCTATCCTCAAAGCCTGAAAAGTTTTTGTAGCAGGATGTATTCTCCTGTGCCTGTAGTCACCGGGTACTGCCCTGTAAACTATTTCGGCCAATTCATCTGTTTTCTCTATAGGCTTCTGTCTTCTTGCCTCACAGATTGCAGATGCAATTCTTCTTGAATATCTTTCTTCTCCATAATTGAAAATCACATTTGCCAGGCTTTCCTGATCGTAATGATTTACAATGTATGCAGCATCAATACCTGCTTTGGTATCAAGCCTCATATCCAAGTTCTCCGATCTCTTGAAGCTGAATCCCCTCTGAGATTCCTCATAATGGAATATGCTTATTCCAAGATCGAACAAAACCAGATCAACTCCGGGTCCCTGATAGTTTTTCCAGAACTCATCGGACCATGCGTTTATTCCTTCAAACCTGTCTCCGAAAGGAGCAAGTCTGTTTTTTGCTTTTTCAAGTATGTCCTTATCCCTGTCCAGTCCTATGACTTTAAGGTCAGGATACTTTTCCAGAAACAGCTTTGTATGTCCACCCTCGCCTAACGTACAGTCGACCATCAAAGCCTTTTCTTTTTTGGGAACCAGATGCTCAAGCACTTCGTTTTGCATCACGGAGTAATGAACATACTGCATCAGTTTCCCATCCTCTGCATGCTGAGCGCATTTCCGGCCTCGGAAACAAGATCCTGACACTGACTTGCAAGCTCGTCATACTTCTTTACACTGCAGATTTCAATCTTTGTCATTGATCCCAAAATTACACATTCTGTTTTCAGCTCAAGACCTGCAAAATCTCTTAATAACTGAGGAATTGAAAGTCTGCCTGTCTTATCCAGTTCAACAGCACGTGCCGGAGAAATGACCATCATGTCTATGATTCTTGAATTCTTATTGAATATCGAAAGCGGATCATAGTTGACAGCCTGGTTCAAAGCATCGAAATCCTTCTTTGTAAAGAGCCAAAGAGTACCGTCCATTGATTTTGTGAGCATAAGCTGACTGTCATCACCCAACTGCATTCTGAGTTTGGGAGGAATCATCAAGCGGCCCTTTTCATCAATAGTGTTTCGGTATTCACCGTTCATCTTTACCCCTGGAAGTTTACCACTTTTTATCAAAAATCTTTTTGATTTTGGGAAAACTTACCACCTATCACCCACTTTAATGATGAAACTCCCACCTTTCAACACAAAAAAAAGAGAAAAACCGACTTTTTTTCGATTTTTCTCCATGTTTACTTAACAGCTAATATGTTTATCTGAGAATTTTCAGAAACTGAATAGAATTATATCATCACTTCTGCCTGAAAATACCGGTATCTGAGCGTTGGCATAATCTTCATTTTTATCATTGCTGTATATGAATTTAGCAAGTCCTGCAACCGATAACCTGTTGTTTTTGAGGGCTTTGATATCACCCAATGTGTTATTGGCTCCGTCCCAGCCCAAGCCCTTAAGCAAAGAAGCAGTGAAAACTCCGTTTCTGGCTCCCTCATAGGATAATTGATTCATTGTACATGCAGTCATTATAAACAAAGTACCTGATTGGTTTACTGATGTTCCGAACAACATTGACAAGGAATCTGCCCCTGAAATATCAGGATTGACGACAACTCCGTTTTCTACAGGAATCATTGCCCCTGAACGGCAGGTATCACAGATTATCACCTTTTGTCCTTTACTGACGGAATCCACCTTTTTTTTCAGGAACTCATAATTTACAAGGAAATCTGAGAAAACCATGAAATATTTATTGCCCTGAGATGATGCAAAACCGTCTCCGTGACCGCTGAAGTAGCATATTAGTATGTCTTTATCTTTTATCTTTGATTTAACATCGCTCAATGCATTCAGGAAAGAATCAATATCACATTTATTATAGCCGATTAACTGATAATTTATAAAGTTATATCCTGCTTTGAAAGCAAGAACTTCAAATGCATTTGAAACATCAATTGCATCATTTATCGTTTTATTCAAAGTTCCTGCTGTTACCCAGAGGTCATGATCATAATAACGACCTTTATAAGATTCTCCGTTTTCATCTTTATAACAGCCCAACAAAACACCGTCGGCATAATCATTTCCCCAGGAGATAAGATAAATATCAGGTTTTTTGTAGGAGAAAGACAGCTCACAGGAAACCATAACAAGAGCAAAAAGAATAAGGCATACAACTGTCAGAAATCTTTTTTTCATATTCATTCTGCCTCTGTTTTTCTTTCTATCTCCAATCTGACATTGTACTTGACATTAAACCCCAGGCCTGCCCTGACGGTAACAGCATCCGATCTGAATGACAAGGTTACAGGCCACATCATATAGATGTCGTAATTATCATCATTGAATACTTTCTTTGCAGGAACAGCTGCAACATCAACTGAACTGAATTTATAATCATAAGGTCTGTATTTGCAGAACATAAGCCTGGACTTAAGCCCCAGGGCAAAATCATTTTTGAAATACTTGTTCACAAAAACTGATAATCCGGTTCCTATGTACGGCTGAAGAACATGAATTCCCGCTGCAAGACTCTGACTTGTCCAAAGCATTGAAAATCCTACTGAGGTTTCCAAAGAGTTGTCAAATATGATTTGAGCAAGCATTGCATCAAAATCTACATAAAAAGATGTACGCAATTCGGGCAGATTCTGTCCCTGTGAAGATTTAAGATATTCATCCGTAGGATGGCAGAACGCTGCTCCCAATGTTCCCTGAATACCTGGGCTGAATATAAAACCGGCAAAAACAACCGATGGAAACAAAGCCGCGAGCAAAACTGTAATCAAAATTTTTTTCATTTATATACCGAAAAAAATCAATGCGTGAGGCACTCGGGGATTGCACCTCTGTTTTCAAAGATTCTGCGTTTCTGACTGTCAAGAATCTTTTTACACATTCTAACAGATGAAGGAGTAATTTCAACAAGTTCGTCATCCTTGATAAAACGCATTGCCTGCTCCAAAGTAGGTTTGAGAACCGGAGTAAGTGTTACGGCATCATCATGACCTGACGCTCTGAGATTTGTAAGCTTTTTTGTTCTGGTAGGATTCAGAAGTAAATCATTATCCTTGTTGTTTTCACCTACAACTTCTCCTTCATATACAGGATCGCCCGGAACAATGAAGAAATGCCCTCTGTCCTCAAGCTCCCATATTCCGTAAGGAATTGCAACACCGTCTCTGTCACATACCAGAGAACCCGTGTTTCTATCAGGGAAATCTCCCTTATAAGGCTCATATCCGCGTAATGAGCCGTTCATTATACCGAACCCATGTGTATCTGTAAGAAATTCATCTCTGTATCCTATAAGACCGCGTGAAGGAACAATAAACTGAAGTTTGACTCTGCCGTTATCAGAATAACTGATATTCTGCATCTGAGCCTTTCTCTTTGCAAGTTTTTCCATTACAACACCGGAGTATTCTTCAGGACAGTCAATGAAAAGATCTTCAACAGGTTCTGTTTTTCTTCCGCTTTCATCTGTTTTGAAAATAATCTTGGGTCTTCCGACACACAGCTCAAAACCTTCTCTTCTCATCTGCTCGACAATGATTGCCATCTGGAATTCACCACGGCCTTTTACCGTGAAAGTTTCGTCTTCATTCTTTTCAACTTGAATTGATACGTTTCTGAGGGCTTCTTTCTGAAGTCTCTCCCAAATCTTTGCACCTGTAACCATCTTGCCTTCTTTTCCTGCAAGAGGTGAGATGTTTTTCATAAAAAGCATGGATACAGTAGGATCATCAACCTTAATTCTCGGAAGCGCCTTGATTTTATCTTTTGTACAAATTGTATCTCCGATGAAAACGTCATCAATACCTGAAAGAACTGTTATGTCTCCGCTTTCAATCTTATCAACTTCCTTAAGTTTGGGCCCGTCATAATTCTGAAGTCTCGTAACCCTTAAAGGAATATGCTGACCTTTTTCATTTATACAGACAAGCTGATCATTTACAGTTGCAGAACCGTTTATGACTTTTCCTACTGCAAGACGCCCCAGATAATCACTGTAAGAAAGATCGGATACAAGCATCTGGAACGGTTCTTCATCGTCATAAGATGGAGCAGGAATATATGAAACAACTTCATCAAGAAGAGGGAAAATATCAGAGGCTTCAGGGTCATTCAGTTTCTTTGAACATATTCCGGCTCTTCCGTTTGCGTAGAAAACAGGAACTTCAAGCAGCGCTTCGTCATCTGACAATTCAAGAAGAAGATCATAAACTTCATTAAGAACCTCTTCAGGACGCGCATCCTGTCTGTCTATCTTATTGATTACAACTATTACCGAAAGCTTCTTTTCCAATGCTTTCTGAAGCACAAATCTGGTTTGTGGAAGAGGCCCTTCCGCAGCATCACAAAGTAAAATAACTCCGTCTACCATGCTGAGTCCTCTTTCAACCTCTCCTCCGAAATCAGCATGACCCGGAGTATCTATGATGTTGATCTTCTTTCCTTTCCAGTGTATTGCACAGTTTTTTGCATTGATTGTAATTCCACGTTCACGTTCTATGGCACCGCTGTCCATAATTCTTGTCTGAGCATTTTTTGACTCAATACCGCTCTGTTTGAACAGAGCATCTACAAGTGTTGTTTTACCATGGTCTACATGGGCAATAATTGCAATGTTTCTGATATTTTCATTCTTTCTTATCATTACTATTCACCAAGCCAATTATCCAAAGCTTCAAAAGTCTGTTTCAAGTCATTGAAATGCAACGTTGCGTCGCAATCCTGATATGTTTCCTGAGCATTGACAATAACCACTTTTGCACCGTTTTGTCTAGCCACCAAAGGAAAAGTTGCCGCAGGTTGAACAGTAAGTGAAGAACCTGCAACCAAACAAAGATCTGTTTCCGAGAAATCCTTAAATGCCATATTCAGGATATCAGAAGGCAGTGCCTCTTCATAAAAAACTATTGCAGGTTTTATTACACCGCCGCACTGAGAACAAACAGGAAGTTCATTTCTGAGAACAGACGGAGCAATTTCATTGTAAGAATACTTCTTTCTGCATCCCGTACAGTAATGATACTGGGGGCTTCCATGAACTTCATATACATTTTTGCTGCCCGCCTTCTGATGCAACATATCTATATTTTGAGTGTAAACACCTTTCAGAAAACCTTTTCTTTCAAGTTTGGCTATGACTTTATGAACAATGTTAGGTTCATAATCGTCAAGACGGTACCAGACATCCTTTGCCCACTTGTAAAAGACATCAGGTTTCTTTCTGAAGAAACTCATGGATATTATCTGTTCTACATCCATACCCATCCATGGGTCTGTATAAACTCCGTGCTGACCTCTGAAATCCGGTATACCGGAAAGTGTTGATACTCCGGCACCGGTAAATACAGTCATACTCCGGCTGTTTTCTATCAAATCAATTAGTTTTTTGATTTTTACATCAAATACTGATTTGTCTTCTGAATAATCATCATTGAATGCTGCTATCATTTTACCTGTTTTCCGACAAAAGTATTTCCGTTAAGCATTTCAAAACGGACATTGACAATATCTCCGGGTCTGACACCTTCAAAAGCTTCAAATGCTACCATTTCATTGTGCTCATTTCTGCCCAACAACTTGTTTTCATCATCTCTTGAAACCTGAGTTACAAGAACACTATGAATACAGCAAGCCCTCTTACTCTTTATCTTTGCAGCCATGGCAAGCTGGTGGTCTATGAGAAGTTGCAGACGTTTCTGTTTATCTGATTCAGACATCTGTCCTTCCATTTTGCATGCCCTGGTACCCTCTCTTGGATTCCAGTAGTACATGTAGGCCTCTATATAACCTACTTCATCCATGGCAGATAAGGTATCTTTGAATTCTTCTTCTGTTTCACCGGGAAATCCTACCATTACATCAACTGCAAAAGTAATATCCGGAATGCGCTGTCTGATTTTGTCAATAAGGGCAAGATACTGTTCACGGGAATACTTTCTGTTCATAAGTTCAAGTATTCTTGTATTTCCGCTTTGCATCGGAATATGAATGTGCTTTGCCACTTTTTCTTCAGTAGCTATTACTTCAATAAGCTCATCCGAAAAATCTTTGGGATGCGGAGATTCAAACCTTATCCACCGGATATTGTCACAGAGCCTTGCAATTTCCCTCAGCAATTGAGGGAATCTGATTCCTTCATAATCATATGAATTGACATTCTGTCCTAGAAGAGTGATTTCCCTGACTTTTCTTGAATCAAGGAATCTGACTTCTTCAAGAATCTGACTGATAGGTCTTGATACTTCTCTTCCCCTGGTATACGGAACAATGCAGTAAGAACAGAAGTTATTGCATCCGTTCATAATAGGGACATAAGAAGCAAACTCACCTTCACGGTAATAACTGCCTGTAAAACTGTATTCAGGTGATTCAGGCAGTTTGCATGAGCCTACGATTTCCAGGATTTTCAGCTTGTCATTAACCGGCACAACATAATCTATCTGAGGAGCATCTTTTTTAATTTCTTCTCCCAGACGGTCAGCCATACAACCGGTAAGAATAAGAATCTGTTTTTTCAGGGTTTTGAAATGCTTGTAATCTCCCAGCCTTCCCCAAATTCTGTTTTCTGCACTTTTTCTGACTGAACATGTATTGATAATTGCAAGATCTGCATCACGCGGACTTTCTGAAGCTGTCCATCCGGCACCAAGCAATAATGCTTCAATTGCATTGGACTCGGCAATATTCATCTGGCATCCGTAGGTTTCAATGAAAAAGGAGCTCATAAGTTCTCCACTTCAATGCCTTGTTTCCTGCAGGCTGCAATAAGAGTGTTTTCCATAAGCATTGCAATTGTCATAGGGCCTACTCCTCCGGGAACCGGAGTAATGGCTGCCACCTTTTTGCTGACATTTTCAAAATCTATATCTCCGACTAATCTATAGCCGCTTTTTTTTGAAGAATCCGGAAGCCTGCACATTCCCACATCAATCAGAACAGCATTTTCTTTTACCATGTCTTCCGTAATGAAATGGGCTTTTCCTGTTGCACTGATTACAATATCGGCATTCAGAGTAATTTCCTTAAGGTTTTTTGTATGTGTGTGGCACACTGTTACCGTTGCATTTCTGTCTCGTTGCATAAGAAGTGCGGCAACAGGTTTTCCTACAATGTTACTTCTTCCTATAACACATACATTCTTTCCCTGAGTGTTTATTCCGTAAAAATCAAGCAATCTGAGAATGCCTTTAGGTGTACATGATACAAGACCGCTGTCTCCGATAAGCAGATGCCCGATATTGGCAGGAGTAAAACCGTCTACATCTTTATCCGGACAAATACTGTTGATTATTCTGTTTTCATCAATATGATCCGGTAACGGCAGTTGAACAAGAATTCCGTCTATGGAATCATCCGAATTCAGTTTATCAAGAAAAGAAAGCAATTCATGCACTGAAACGGAATCGTCAAATCTGTAATCCATATGTGTGATTCCGGCTTCTTCACATGCCTTGATTTTGTTCCTTACATAAATACAGCTGGCAGGATTGTTTCCTACAAGAATTACAGCCAAAGACGGTTTTCTGCCGAATTGTACACAGAACTTTGAGGATAAGCCTTTTATCTGAGTTTTAACCTGTAAACTGAGGTCAGTTCCACTTAAAATCAATGTGTATTTTCCTCCACACACAATATAACAGACTTCCAGTTATTGTTCAATTTATGTTAATATAAGGTCAGAGGTCGAAAGATGAGAAAAACCATCGTATCAATTTTATTGTTTTTGTTAGTCTTTTCTTCAGCAAGCCTGTTCGCTGCAGATTATTATGACAAAGGCAATACATTTTTCACAGTCAAAGCAGGTGTAACCGTTCCGGGATTTGCAAAATTCCTGAACAACTCGGAAATCGGTACAAAGTCCCTTCCGGAAAAGATGCATACGAAAATCGGAGGTTACGGTTCCCTTTCCTATCAGGTTTTCACCCATTCCAAGATTGCAGTAGGCGGTGAAATCGGTTACGGATTCAATTACACCCAATCAGATAAGATTCTTACAACAGTTCCCATGACTGCCAAATTATCATATATTCCCGTTCAGACTGGAAAGTTTGATTTTGCAGTCAACACTGCACTTGGCTTAACTTACAACAGATATAACGATACAAAGTTTATGATGCCTTATGCTTCAATTACATTAAATCCTTCGGTATATATAGGTGAAAGCTGGGGTTTGGGTCTTGATGCAGGTATGTGGTTCAATGCAGAACTTCATTCAAAAAGCAGCCTGAAAAACGATAATGCGATTGTAGGCTTCCTGCCTATTACATTTGCATTGACTTACAGAAAATAACGGAGGGTCAGACAATGAAAAAAATACTTATTGCTTTAATTATTATTTTTGCTCTGTTCATTCCTCTGGCTGTTTCATGTACTCAGGATGCATCAGAAGGTATTTTTGCTCAGGTAGTTACACAGGGTTCTTCTGCAAAGTATAAAATCAAGCAGTTCATTCACTATGACTCAAGTGGAAAAGATTATTACTTCCTGGAAGTAGGCGGTGTTTACAAAAACTCAGAATGTATCATTCCCGGAAGCTTCTCGGAAGCATTTTATGAAAGCAGTTCTAAAAATCTTTATTTACTGGATATTAACGGGAATATAAAAAAATATCGTCTGAACAATCCGAATTCAGTTTTGGAAACAAAACCGGGTTTTGCAAAACTGACACCTAACGGATATGCTCTTGAAGCCCATAATTCAAACATAACAAATCTTTACAAAGTTTCTGACAGTTATACTTCATACACAAACCTTCCTAAAGATGTAATCAGAATGCTCTGGGCAGGTGATACTGTTCTTTTACAGACAAATAAAAATGATGATTATGACGGTATCAGTACATTTATTCTGTCAAGAACTGAATTTAAGAAAATTACCGTAAACAGTACAAAGAAAGTCCAGATTATCGGTTTCCAAAGTACAAGTTCAACGGATAAGTTCTATATTCTTACATGCGACGAAAATTCCAACTATGAATATTACAAGATATCTAAAAACGACACTGAGTATGTCTGTTCTTTCTTGGATGAAGCAAGTACTCCTGCATATAATGTAACACAAGCTCCTTCATATTATGACAGTGTCAATAATGTTGCAGTATTCAGATGTGCTTCATATTACGATGAAATCAATGCATCTGATGATAAGGTCACATCAGGTATTTCCGGCGGTTTTGCATCAAGTATTCATAC
Source organism: Sphaerochaetaceae bacterium (assembly GCA_045598675.1). Classification (GTDB taxonomy): domain Bacteria; phylum Spirochaetota; class Spirochaetia; order Sphaerochaetales; family Sphaerochaetaceae; genus JAZLEZ01. The sequence goes on along the minus strand of JAZLMO010000051.1, from coordinate 13,891 downwards.
AGATACAATGGAAGTTGTAAGTATGGTTCCTGTAAATGACGATAAAGGCTCTGCTGTTATTGCTTTCTACAAATACGGATTATACAAGGCCAACGTTAACAACAGTCCTTCAACCGAGGAAATAAAGTTCTAAAAATTACTGACTTTAAAAATTCATACACAGAAAAACATTGCTGCATTTTTGAAAAAACATGCAGCAATATTTTTCAACTTTAAAAGAAGTATGAAGGATCCAGGGCAATTCCGTCCTGTTCAATTCTGAAAAACAACGTAGGAACTATCAGTCTTGTATTGCCTTCACTGATGGTACCTATTGCCTCTCCTCTTGAAACATGCTGTCCTACCTCAACATTTACCCAAGTCAGGTAATCATAGTATGATGTATAACCGTTTTCATGTGAAATTTTGACAAAACTAGTTCCGTTAGTGTTGAATCCGCGGTCTACAACGGAACCTGATGCAGAACTTATTACATCTGCCGCAGACAATGTCTGAATCAATTCACCGTCAAGTTCCGTGTTTCTTCCTGTAAGAGGATCAGACGTTGAATGGGCAAACTCAACGGAAATATTGCCATTCTTGAGAGGCATAATAAAATCATCGTAAGAACTGTCGGAAACTGAAGCTGAAGAACTGTCACTGAATGATACAGAAGAATGCGGAATAAACAGCTTGGTTCCCTCAAGAAGGACATCAGATTCAATATTGTTTATAGTCTTAAGGGTATTCCAACTCATTGAAAGTGAAAATTTCTGAATGATTGAAAAGAAAGAATCCCCTTCCCTTACTGTATAAATCTGACCGTCAATACTCGGAATAATAAGAACTGAGCCTTTTGCCGGATAAATGGTTTTCAATTCATTTACCTGTACTATTGTCTGATTTCTGAGATTGAATTCTTTAGCTATTTTTGATACGGAATCTCCCTCTTTGACGGTATATTCCATAAAACTGATTGCTTCGGCATTTTTAAAATCCGGCACAATGCTTTCGGTTTCTGTTATAGGTAATTCCACCAATACTTTTTCAATAGAAAGATCTTGCTGAGTCATTTCTATTACAGGTTCAATAATTGTTTCCTGAGGGGTGGAAACATAGGTTAAAGCTTCAACCGCCCTGCTTTTCCTTCTGTTGATTGCATTGAGCCATATTAAGATTGCAACAAAACAGACAAGCAAAGAGAGCAAAACTGTCAGTATCAAAATTTTTGAACTTTTGTTGTCCAATTCGTCAATGCTCATAACAAATACTCGACACAGAATCGCTTAAATAATATATTTAGATTATGTCATCTAAATCTGAAAAAGGCAATATTTCCCCTTTTTTGCTTATACTGGCAATAATTGCATTGATCTCGCTGTTCATTTCAATTGCCAAGTTAATGATTTTTCAGAACATAAAATCAGGAAAATATAAAAATCCTACTGTTGCATCAAGGGTAATAGAAGGAACTGTATATGATACCAACGGGAAAATTCTTTCCATGCAGGTTCCGCTTTACAATCTGTACTTTGACTTGGCAAGACTGACTTCTGCAAATCTTGAAGATGCCTGTCAGATAGCTTCAATTTATACACAATACAAAGCCTCTGAAATCAGACAACTCTGCGCTCAAAGTAAGTCCTCCTATATTCAGATAGCTGCAGACATTGACAGAAATCTTATTGAGAATCTTGAATCAGACATTCAGATGCTGGGTCTTGAAACAGGAATAATAGTTGAAAGAACTTTCAGACGAATCTACCCGTCACAGTTTCATGCCGCTCAGATTATCAAAGAAACAGAAGTGAACCTCATAGACCTTATTTCTCCGAAACCGGAGCTGAATACCGGTATCACATACGGAAGCAATATATACCTTTCCATAGATATGGATATTCAGTACCTTCTTGATCTTGCATGTGAAAAAATTTACGAAAACACAGGGTGTTTTACAGTAACAGGATGTATTGAAGACACCGAAACAGGTTATATCGTTGCATGTACGACATATCCTTATTTTGATTTGAACGATTATCCTGACAGTACAGATACCGTCAATAAGGCTCTGCCGTCACAATTGGAAGGTGTAGTAACAAGAGTAATAGAAAAAGTTACGGATAATGCAGGTAACATTCTCAATGAAGGCTCAGTATACACATCTGACATGCTCGGATATACAGTAGATTATGACACATATCCTACATCAGTAATTTCTCCTGTTCCTGCATTGGAAAAGCCTAAATACCTTATTAGTATATCCACAGATTCAACGGAAAGCTCTGATATAGGATATCTGAACTACATTGTAAGCACTATAGAAGCCGGTCTCAGAGCCCAGTCAAAAATCAACTGAGTTTCTTCAGTATTGTTTCCTGTTTCTGCAGCATAGGTTCACAATCAAAATTATTTGTAAGATGATTTTCACCGCTTAAATGAAGTACTCCGTGAATAAGAAGTCTTTTCAGTTCACGCTCTGATGTTTCATTAAAGGTTTGGGCATTTCTTATCATGACTTCAGGACAGATAAGCATATCTCCTATGTTTTTCTTTCTTTTCACAGGAGTAATAAAAGAAAAATCATCAACTTCATCCATAACCGCAAAACTCAGAATATCAGTACTGTCGTCTATGTTCCTGTATTCTTTATTCAGAGCATGCATATGTTCCTCTGTAATAAAACTTACAGAAAATTCACAGTTGTCCAATTTAAGTTCCGAACATATTTTATCAAGAAAAACCTTGGTCTCCTTTTTAGGAGCAAGTTCTTCATAATTCTTGCTGTCATATGAAAACTCTACAGTATTCATTTTTTAACCTCATCCGGATATTTGATTCTTGAATGATGAATTGCAGATAGTGTTTTAAGAAATGAATCACATACTGTATTGATTTCTTTCATTGATAACGAACAGTTATTCAACTGTCCTCTGTCTATCTTACCGAATACAATACTGTTTATCGTTTTGGCAAATTTAGCAGGTGTAGGATCCTGCACAGTTCTTATTGCCGCTTCAACTCCGTCAGCAAGCATGACAACAGCACATTCTTTTGATTTGGGAAGTTCACAGTTGTTATAAGAATAGTCTATGGAACTTATCTGTTGATTCTGCTGATTGTCTTCATTTTGTTTCTTTGCTTCGTTATAGAAATAAGAAATAACATCATTACCGTGATGGTTTGCAATAATATCAATTACTTCTACCGGCAATTTTGCCTCACGTCCCTTATCCGCACCTGATTTGACATGGTTTTTGATAATTGAAACGGAAAGACTCGGGTTCAAATCCTCATGAAGGTTTTCACCGCTCTGATTCTCAACAAAGTATTCAGGGTAATCAATCTTTCCCACATCATGGTAAAGTGCTCCGACTCTTGCAAGAAGTGCATTGGCACCTATATCCCTGCATGCTTTATCGGCAAGTTCAGCAACATTTCTGCTGTGGTTATATGTTCCTGATGCAGACTGGGAAAGTTTTTCCAGCAAAGGAGAATCTCCGTAAGCAAGCTCATGAAGTCTGAATAACGTAGGATAGTTGAAGATTCTTTCAAATAACGGAATAGCAATTGCAAGAAACAAATGAGTTCCCAGAATGTTGATTGTACAAAGAATCAGTACTTTCAGAATATCGGCAAAAGAGAATGTTCTTATAAGCATAAACAAAACAGTGAAAATCAGATTTGAAATAAGGTTGAACAAAGCCTGCTTCAACATATCAAGACGTCTGTTCATGAACTGAATTGAATAGCAGCATACGATTCCGCATAAAATTACATAAAAGAAAGTGTAATAATCAGTTCCCGGCAATATTGAAACAATGAACTCTGTAACAAATACGGCAACAAATCCCAAACTCTTTTTTCCGGTGAACATTGTAATTGCAACCGGAATGAAACACATTGGAATACATACATCAAAAAATTCAATATTATTGATAAAACTCCATATCTGTCCGAAATATGTGATGGCAACTGCCATAAGAGTAAAAATCGTAATAAGAAGAACAGTATGATTTCTATGAAGCGTGTCGGACTTTATCATAATGTATAGAGTTGAAAAAATGAGACACAATCCAAGAAGTGAAAATACAAATGTTGAAATAATATTGAATACAGGAACTGTTTTTCTGTTACCGAGAACATGAAGAAGTTCTATCTGATATTCTGAGATGACAGTATCAGGCTGAAGGACTACAAGACCTTTCTTATATGAAGTAACTGCAGGCTGTGTTGAATCATAGGCATTGTTTTTCCTGGAAGATGTAAGCATTTCATCATAGAACACATTCGGTTCGCAAAGACGCTCTACAATTGTTTTTACAACCAGCTTGTTTTCACTGTTAAGAACAGAATCTGGATACTGACTGAGAAGTTCGTCAACTATGAACGATAGGTTTCTTCTTGTGACAACATTGTCATCCAATTCAACAGTGCTTTCAGATTCTTTTATCACGGAAATTTCACTATAATTCTCAATTTCAGACTCTACATAAAAACCATCAATAAGGATTTTTCTGGCAATTTCATACGCTGCGGAGATATCTGTTTTATCCAGTTCTGTCAAACGCAGACTGTCTATTTTTTCCAAAACTCCAACAGTTTTTTCCAATGAATATACAAATACCGGCAAGACAGAATCACGGTTCTTTTCACGTAGAGCCTTCGTCTCCTGTTCATTAATGATATCTATATCTGAAGGCAGTACAAATGAATCTTCACAAATCATACCCGGTTTATACTTGGAGTAGTACTTTCTATATTCCATGGAAGTATTGATTTGAAGCAGATAATACAGAACTGTTACTGCCAGAGAAAGAATGACAGCACAAACAAGACACAATGTTATTGTGTATTTCAAATCGTTGTTATTTTTATTATTTTTCATCATATGCGTTAATTATCCTCTGAACGATACGACTTCGTACAACCATTGTATCAAAGGAATACTTTTCTGAGAGTCTCATTGATTTTTGACTGATATCCTTTTCCCAAACTTCTTAATACAGCAATCAAATCTGCATCAAGTCTAAGAGTAACAACTTCTTTCTTTGGCTTGAAATCATAATACTTAAACTTTACGTTAGAGAAATCGGTTTTCTGAGGAATATCCGAATAATCAACTCGGTAATTATCCAATTCTTTCAATTCTTTAATTTGTTCCGGTGTAAGATCTGATAAATTCGTCATAAGCTTTCCTTTCCTGAGGATCCAATCCTCTTGCAGATATAATACGATGTCTTTCTTTTCCGTCAGAGCATCTTTCCGTATAGAAAACAGTTACTACAACTATTCCATTGATATTACCGAAGCCTTGAAATCTCTCTTCTGTATCAGAATGATCTTTATCGGCAATTTCCAAAAATAAAGGATCCAAAAAAACTTTAGAGGCAGTTTCAAAACTGATGTGGTGTTTTCTTATGTTAATGAGATTCTTTTCATCATCCCACTCACAAGTATCGTCTCTACTGTAAACGGTCATAATAGAAATATAAAAAATATTACATTATTTGTAAATACATATCTTTATTACAAATAAAGATTTCAGGCATTCTCATCATATGCGTTAATTATCCTCTGAACGATACGACTTCGTACAGTATCTTTTCCTGTGAATTGTATAAATGACACACCTTCAACATCATCAAGACGCTTTTGTGCATCCAGAAGTCCGCTCATATGTGTTTTGGGTAAATCTATCTGTGTAATATCCCCTGTTATGATAGCGGTGGAATTTTCACCTAGTCTGGTTAAAAACATTTTCATTTGAGACGGTGTTGTATTCTGTGCCTCATCAAGAATAACACAGGCATTGTTTATGCTCCTTCCTCTCATATAGGCAAGAGGCGCAATTTCTATCTGATTGGTTTCCTCAAGCCTCTTGACCGTTGCAGGAGAAACAGTTGCCTCCATACTGTCATACAAAGGCTTAAGATAAGGATTCAGTTTTTGAGAAAGATCTCCGGGAAGGAAACCAAGGCTTTCACCTGCTTCCACAACCGGTCTGGTCAAAATAATTTTCTGAATTTTTCCGGAAAAAAGTTTTCCCAAACTGTAATTCACAGCCAAAAAAGTCTTTCCGGTTCCGGCAGGACCTATTGCAAATATTACCTGATTATCTTCCATGGCACGGATATACTCTTCCTGTTTGTTACTTTTGGGAAAAATTGATTTTGTACCGACTGAAATATGTTTTCTCGGAATTTCATTACAGGAATCCTGAATGCTTTTGAACTCCATAAGTATTTCAGGCTGAGAAATATCATCAGTAATCTCTGAAAGACCGGACAATCTGTCAAACAGTTTTACAAGAAGAGCCTCTGTCTTTGAATCAGAACTGTTACAGTCAATTCTGTTTCCCCTTACAGCAAGGGAAACCTGCAAAAGATTTTCAATATAGTCAATATTACAATCATTGCTTCCGCATACTGCAATAAGACTTTTGGGATTTTCAAAAACATAACTTACTGCCACTAGTTTTCACTCCATTTATTATCAGAATCCCATTTGGATTTCACCTTCAATTCAGGAATTGCATTCCACTGAATCATTACGGTAACTTCCGGCTTGAATTCTTTCTTTCCCATTGAATTTGTCTGAACACTTTGACCGGCTGTCATTGTAAGATTCCAGTCTTCCATGTAATGGACGGCAGACAATGCCAAAGAACTCAGTTTGAATCCTGTCTTCTTTCTCCCGTCTCCGAAGAAATCAAAAGACCTGAGCAAATCATCATACATCTCTTTGAAAGAGAATTTATCATTTTCATCAAGATAATTGTACAAAGTATTGTTAACTGATTTTACACTCATCTTCAGATCCAAGAACTTGTTTATTGCAAATATCATATCAAAATTGATGAAGAATGAACTGTTGTAAGCATTGATGAAATTGTAAACAAGACCGGTACTGAGTTTTGATTCCAACCCTATTCTGTTCTTCCAGAAGTAGAAAGGTTTTATTGAATAATTGTAATTAATCTTGAAAGATTCCTTCTCGCATTCATCTCCGGTGAAATTAATTGATGCCGAAAGGTTTTTGAACGAAGAATAAAAAGCAAGACCGGTCATTTTACCGTCTTTACCCAGTCCAAGATTTTCAGAGAAACTGAATTTTCTGTCAAACAGGTAAAAAGCAAGATTCTGAGATCCCGAATACCCTTCCAGATTATCCTTTTTGTGGTCCAGAGAGTTATTGAAATTTACCGAGAAATTTGTTTTGTTATACCCGAAATTAAGATTGGATTTTGTCTGATCCAAAAATGAATCTCCGAACATATTGAAGAAGGTGCTGTATGAAACGGAGAATCCGTCAGAAGAGAAAGACAAAGCAGGATTCAGAGTTTCAGTCAAAGGTCTCAATGTCTGTTTTACACTTACATTGAACGGCCCGAAAGACTTTGCAAAAGTCAGGCTGTGCGTTGAAACGTCTGATTTATCCCAGTTTCCGAATTCATGATGAACATTACCTTCCTTTTTCTCTCCTACGAATACATTCTGAGCCAATGAATAAGAAAGACCGGCAACAGGAATTGATGCAGAAAGAGAAGAAGTAATTTTCAATTTGGATGTGTTATAAGTTCCTTCGGCAAACGTTGCGGAATAATCAGGTCTGATGGATTCAGTAAAACTGAAAAGGTTTTTGGCATTACCGGATAAATTCAAAGCCGTGTAGATATTGGTATTCAGAGAAGTATGTTTGAATTCATTTTCATATCTGTTATCAAGATTCTGGCTATATGAAAAACTCATTTTCAAAGAAGAAGTATCAGTTACGGAATTCTTTACTTCAGGACCTTTCATAGGAGTTATATTTCCGACAGCTGAATAATCTGCAGACTCTGTATCGGTAAGATCAAGTTTTTCATATTCTTCATTGAATTCTCCGGCCAAATCGGAAATCAGATTGACCTTTCTCTCAGAGGATTTGCTGATATTGAAAATATCACCGCCGGTACTAACTGAGATATAAGGGAAAGAAGCCTGAGTTACTTCAAATTTACGGGTACGGTAATTCCATTTATATTTGATATTGGAATTGATATTGTTGATATTGAATCTGTTTTTTCCGATCATGTGATACGACGAAGCATTTAACTTGATATCATATTCATTTACATCAGAATAAGTTGAAGGAAAATTCTGCATAACCCCCAAAGCAGAATCAAGACCGAATACAGTATTTCTGTTCAGAAAATCATATTTGACATCAGGGTCACTGTAAAGCGGAACTGTAAGTGCAATGTTGGATTTATCAACACGCATGTTGAAACCGAAATCAAATGCATATCTGAATTTTCCGTAGTAGTCATAAAGAGGTTCGTTTCTGAAAGCAACAACACCCGTTGAATCAAATTTCAGAGAAGAATCATTGGTTCTGTTTTTGGTATCATAACCCAATGACACACCGTTTTCTTCAAAAGCATCTGCAAAAAGGGCAAAATAGCTACCCGTTTTTCTCGCCCAGGTTTCTACTGGGGACAACTTTTCCCCTTGTTTGATTTTTCTGTAAGTAAGACCGTCACGGATAGAATCTGAACCGTCGGAATCCTGAAGTAAGGCAAGAAAGGCTCCGGCGGCATTATTGTCTCCGAAATCTGAATCACCGGACTCTCCCATTCTGGGATAAAGACCGTACAGTTCAAATGTAGTGTTTATGAACATTCCCTTATCTAAAGACATTCCTATGGCAGGATTGATTGCCAATCTGGCTCCGGGATAGAAAAAGACAGGGAACCACAGCACAGGAACTCTTCCCATTCTGAATGTGGCATTTTTGAAAAACAAATCAGAGTTGGCCATTCCTATTTCTTTTGCACGAATACTCCAATAAGGATCATCCGGTCTTGTAGCAACTACACCGTTTTCAAAAAATACGGAATCCGTCTCCCCTTCATATGAAACTCTTTTGCCGGAAGTGCTGAATTTTACAGCAGAGCCCTGAGCATTGTTTCTGTTGGTAAAGCTTCCGCCGTCAAATACAACAACATCAAGAGTTTTCCAGTTCAGAGAAATTGCATCTCCGTTGAACTCTGAATCTTTTCCTTCCTGCATATGAACCATTCCGGTTGCCTGTAGAAGGTTTTCATCCAAGTTGAAAAGTACTTTCCGGGCAGATAATTTTCTGTTGGATTTATTCTTGTCTTCAGACTCAGTACTCAATTCAAGAACAACATTTCCTTCAAGAGTAACAATTGAACCGTCTACATCCATCCTATCTGCTGATACAACTTTAATTGCATAATTTTCTTCTGCAAAAACCGACAAAGAAAGAGCAATCAGAATCAGAATCAAAAACAGACGCTTATGTTTCATGGATTCAAAACGGATTTGAGAAAATGACCGGTGTAAGAGTCTTTACAATTTGCAACATCTTCAGGTGTGCCCTGACAGACAATCTTGCCTCCGTTATCTCCTCCTTCAGGACCAAGATCTATAATCCAGTCAGCTTGTTTTATAACATCAAGATTATGTTCAATCAGAATGACGGTATTTCCCTTATCAACAAGACGGTTGATAACTTCCATAAGCTTCTTTACATCTGCAAAATGGAGACCTGTTGTAGGTTCATCAAGTACATACAGAGTTTTTCCAGTTCCGATTTTACTCAGTTCAAGACTGAGCTTGACTCTCTGAGCCTCTCCTCCCGAAAGTGTAAGGGCGCTCTGACCAAGTTTAATATAATCAAGTCCTACATCAGATAAAGTCTGCAGTTTTCTCTTAATCGGAGGGAATGCCTCAAAGAAAGACAATGCTTCCGATACAGTCATTTCAAGGACATCATTGATACTTTTTCCCTTGAATCTGACTGAAAGAGTTTCTTCATTGAAACGCTTTCCGTGACAGACATCGCATGTAACATAAACATCAGGAAGAAAATTCATTTCAATCTTAAGAGTTCCGTCTCCGTGGCAGTGTTCGCATCTTCCTCCTGACACATTGAAAGAAAACCTTCCGCTCTTATAACCACGTGCCCTGCTTTCAGGAAGACTGGCAAACAAGTCTCTTATATGTTGGAACATTTCAACATAAGTTGCAGGATTTGATCTGGGAGATTTTCCTATAGGACTCTGATCTATGTTAATAATCTTGTCTATGTTCTCATAGCCCTCAATTCTCTCATAGCCGTTAAATTGTTCAGGTTCTTTATTGAAATGATCTTTCAGAGCAGGAACAAGAATCTGATTAAGAACAGTACTCTTTCCGCTTCCTGATACACCGGTAAGAACAATAAGCCTACCGAGAGGAAAATCCACATCAAGTCCATGTACATTGTTTTTATCTGCATTGACAAGCCTAAGATATTTTCCGTTACCGGTTCTTCGGATAAGAGGTATATCAATTGAAATCTTCCGGCTGAGAAACTGTCCTGTAATACTGTCAGGATTGTTTTCTATTTCCTTTGGAGTCCCCTTTGCAATTACACTTCCGCCGTTGACACCGGCACCGGGCCCCATATCCACAACATAATCGGCACTTCTGATTGTTTCCTCATCATGTTCAACAACAAGAACTGTATTTCCCAAGTCCCTTAGGTCTTTGAGAGTGCCTATAAGTTTTTCATTATCACGCTGATGCAGACCTATTGAAGGTTCGTCAAGAACATAAAGAACGCCGCTCAATGCAGAACCTATCTGTGTTGCCAATCTTATTCTCTGACCTTCACCTCCGGACAGGGTTCCGGCACTTCTGTTCAATGTAAGATAATCAAGTCCGACATTCTTCAGAAATGACAGTCTGTTCATGATTTCCTTGAGAATCTGATATGCAATATCATTCTGTGTTTCAGTCAGTTTAAGATTTTTGAAAAAGTCATAGCTGTCACTGACAGATAGCTTTGTGACCTCATTGATATTTTTTCCGCCTACATAAACCGATAAGGATTGTTTCTTCAGCTTTTCACCTTTACAGGAAGGACATTCAATCTGAGTCTGAAAGCCGCTTATCCAAGCCTTCATGGCAATGCTCTGAGTCTGCAAGTACCTGCGCTGAAGATCATTTACTACACCATGCCAATGTCTGTTGATATCCATCTTCCCCATCTTGTCTTCATAATGGACTCTGTACTTACCGGCACTTCCGTAAAGAATCATATCAAGCTGTTTATCACTGAGCTGATTAAAAGGAGTATCAAGTGTAAAACCTGCAGATTTTGCAAAACCTTCAAAACCTATTCTTGTCCATGAAGCACTTGGATTCATACAGGCTATTGCTCCCATATTATAGCTCTTAGTCATATCAGGTATTATTTTCCTGACATCGTATACGGTTTTATAACCCAATCCTTTACAATCATCACATGCTCCGAAAGGATTGTTGAAAGAAAACATTCTGGGTTGGATATCTCCTACGGAAATACCGCAATGGGGGCAGCTGTTTTTCTGAGAATAGATTTCCGAGTTCTCATTCCCGTCATCTGCAACAGAAACCACCTCTACAAGACCGTCAGTCATTTCAATTGATTTTTCTATTGAGTCTGCAAGTCTGAGTCTGGAATCGTCTGAAAGAACAAGACGGTCAACAACAATACTGATTGAATGCTTAACCTGTTTATCAAGGTTGAAAGTTTCATCAAGAAGATGCATGGTACCGTCAACTTTAACTCTTTGATATCCGGCCTTCTTTGCATCTTCAAATACTTTTTTATACTCACCTTTTCTACCTATAACCACAGGAGCCATAATCATAAGTTTTGTCATTTGGGAATTCTTGGAAAATACGGCACTGATAATCTGATCAACGGACATATTGTCTATCTTACGTCCGCATTCAGGACAATGAACCTCTCCTATTCTGGCCCATAGCAATCTGTAGTAATCGTATATTTCAGTAATGGTTCCTACCGTAGAACGTGGGTTCTTTGAAACCGTTTTCTGCTCAATTGCAATTGCAGGAGAAAGCCCCTCTATCAGATCAACATCCGGTTTATCAAGTCTTCCCAAAAACTGTCTTGCATAAGAGGAAAGCGATTCAACATATCTTCTCTGGCCTTCAGCAAAAATCGTATCAAATGCAAGTGAAGATTTTCCGGATCCTGAAAGACCGCTGACAACAATCAACGAATTCTTATCGAGTTTAATATTTACGTTTTTAAGATTATGTTCTCTGGCACCCTTGATAATCAGTTTATCTTTCATACTTATCCATCAAATCAAACAACTCTTCTTCTGCATTATCATTGTTGACCTGTTTGTAAATCTCTCCGTCTTTGTAAATGTAAACTTTATTTCCTATTCCTGATACGGCAATATCTGCACCTTTTGCTTCCCCCGGTCCGTTAACCTGACAACCCATAATTGCAACACAGATATCTTTATTGCATGCAAGAATTCTGCTTTCAACCTTCTTTAGAAATCCCTGACTGTCAAAACTTTTTCTTCCGCACATAGGACAACAGACAATTCTTGTTCCGCTCTTTTTAAGTCCCAGCGTCCTGAGAAGTTCAACACCGGCCTGAACTTCATTTTCAATAGGACCTGAAATTGAATATCTGAGAGTACTTCCTATTCCTTCACTTAAAAGCCTGCCCATTGTCCATGTAGATTTTACACATGAAGATACAGTACCACCGGCTTCCGTTACACCCAGATGCAAAGGATAATCAGAAAGAGAAGCAAACTTTTTATAAGCCAAATACGAAAGCTCGCTGTCGGAAGCCTTTAAGGATACAACCGTATTGTAAAACCCAAGATTTTCAAACCATGAAATATACTCCAAAGCCGTATCACACATAAGAGAAGGCATATCCTTCATTGCCGTGTTCTCAGGAAGAGAACCGCTGTTGAGTCCTATTCTGATTGCAGCACCCTTATCAAGGGCTTTTCTGACTATTTCCTCAGTCTTCCATCTTGCACCAATGTTTCCCGGATTGATTCTGATTTTAGCAACATTGCAATCCAAAGCATCAAGAGCATTTCTGTAATCAAAATGGATGTCTGCAACCACAGGCATAGGACATCTTCTTACAACATCACACAGATAATCATGCTCAACAATATCCGGATAAGAAAAACGTATGATTGAACATCCCATAGCTTTAAGAATATTCATCCTGCTTTCAAAATTTTCTTCTATGGAACAAAGCGGAATGTCGTACATGGTCTGAACGGCAACATCATTTGATCCGCCGATTTTAACAGATCCTATATTTACAACTTTACTCATGCGTGTATATTAACATAAAAACAAGGCTCCTGAAAATTCAGGAGCCCGATAATTGTTAAAATATTTACTACTGAAGAAGCAACAGGCAGAAAACCAATGTAAACAGAGCAACTGTTTCAATAATACCTACTACAATAAAGTAGTTTGCAGTTCCCTTGCCGGTTTCACCAAGTGCATCTGCTGATGCAGCCGCAACTTTTCCCTGGAAAAATGCAGAAAGACCTATTGCAAGACCACCGCAGATTCCGGTAAACATAGCAAGCATTCCGTTACATCCTGCAGCAACAGCACTTGAGATAAAGTTCATCAGAAGAAATCCGTAGATTGTCTGAGTAAGAGGAGCCCCTGAGAAAGCAACCATGATAAAAGGTGCCGGCTTTCCGTTGGCATAACATTTTTTCCATGCACCTACAGATGCAAGAGCTGCAAAACCTGCCCCAAAAGCAGAACCCATGGCAGACAATCCGAGAGCACATGCCATTCCGATAAATTGAATATTCATAATTTATTCTCCTTAAAGTAATTACTCTTTATTTTCAGAAAAAGGTTCGTATGAAATTCCGGACCATTCCATACCGAGCTGACCCGAAAATTCCAGAAGATTAAGTCTTACTCCGTGTACAACTACGGAGAGAAGCGCCATTACAAGATTCAACGCATGTCCTATTACAAATACAGCAATACCGGCAATTTTCAGTATTCCGCTGAATCCTCCGGCCATATTATTAAAACTCTGTGCTATTGCAAGAGAA
>JAZLMO010000050.1:0-7678 GCA_045598675.1 Sphaerochaetaceae bacterium | reverse complement strand
CAGGAAAAAGAAATTACTGAAGAACCTGATGTTAAGATATATAATCCGCTGAAAATATCTACTGAATTAAATGTACTTCTTTTGGTTTTTACACATAGACAATATTTTGACTATTTCAGAAAAAAGTTGAGAATTAATTCTCTGACAGATTCTGATGCCAGAACATTGTATACGGTTTTGGAAGACAGTCAGAGAGCGAAGATTAACTCAGATGATGCAATACTTCAGATGATAGAGAATGCAAGTTTGAGAAATTTTGTTTCATCATGTTTTTCTGACGGTTTTAATAATGTTGATAATGTTCAGGGAGCAATTGACGATTATATCAATGCTATAACTTTGAACAATCTTATCAATAAGAGAAAAAACATAATTAGTCTTATTAACAGCGGAGAGATGGATAATTTGAGTTCCGAAGAGTATTTGGGACTGTTAGAGGCCAAGAATACACTTGACCATGAAATTGAGGAATTAAGAAAAATAGAGGATTCAGGAATTTAATGGAAGAGGAAAACAACAACCAGGAAATTCTACAGGAACTGATTTATTCTGCTAAAAATGAAAATCAGTTTACTATATCAGATTTAAAAGAATATCTAATCAGCAAACATGTTGAAGAAGCTGATTTTGAATATTTCATTAACGAAATGACAAACCTAAATCTCATCATAAAGGAAATTGATTCCGATGATAATTTCAAAGAGCCTGACTCTGAAGAAATGGAAGATTTAGAAGAAGACTCTGAAGATGATCTTCTGTCCGAAGATGACGAAGAAGATGTTTCTTTAGACGTTCTTGACGAACCGACAGATTCAGAACTTGATGCAATCCAGGCTGAAGAAGATGAAGATGACGAGGATTTTGAAGATGAAGAAGAGGAAGATGATGAGAAATCTTCCTTTACAAAAAGCTTCATCTTGGAAAACTTCGATGAAAATAATACTCAGATGGATTCAATTACCAACATCGATGAAGATGTTGAACACGTAGTTCACAGAGCCGTTGTATTAGGAACAGATAAAACTGATACAAGTTCTGATGATCCTATAAGACTTTATCTGAGAGAAATCGGAAAGGAAACACTTCTTACTGCAGAAGAAGAAGTGAATCTTTCCAAACAGATGGAAGAAGGTTCCAATATCATTACATCTGTAATTCATAAGTCCGGTGTAATGATATCCTGTTTTGAAAATATCATTTCAAAAATCAATGAAAAATTTGAAGAATCCGAAGATTTCAATGCCAAGGATCAGAAAGAACTTATACAGGAACAAAAACGTTACCTGTCTTTCTATAAAGATCCGCTTAAGGAATGTCAGAGCGCTTTAAGAAATTATTCGGAACTGAAACAACACAAATTAACAAACGGCGAAGAAATAATTCATAATGAAGAACTTCTGAAAAAACGTTCTCAAATACTGAAAAAGCTTTCAAATATCGAACTTCAGCCTGAAGAAATCAATATGTTTACTGATAAATTCGTAAATGCTGAAACAGATATCAATAAGCTTAAAAACGACAGAGCCGTTCTTGAACAGAAACTGCATCTTACAAATTTAAAAGATGCCAGACAACTGTCCAGAGATTTGTCCACGGCCAGTAAAAGAGAGCAGGTAGAAAAGAACCTTGATATGGGATTTGAAGAAATCCGTGAATTAACAACTCAATATCAAAGTACTTTAAGAAATCTCAGAAATATTGAACTTGAATTTGAAGATGTATGTGATGAAATTTTGAATCAGGCTCAGGAAATCAAACTTGGTATGAATATGCTTAAAACAGCAAAAGACCGTTTGATTCAGGCAAACCTGAGACTTGTAGTATCAATTGCAAAAAAATATACAAACAGAGGTCTTCATTTCTTCGATCTGATTCAAGAAGGAAATATAGGTCTGATTAAGGCTGTTGAAAAATTTGAATACAGAAAAGGCTATAAGTTTTCAACATATGCAACATGGTGGATTCGTCAGGCCATTACAAGAAGTATTTCAGATCAAGCCAGAACAATTAGAGTTCCTGTTCATATGATAGAACAGATCAATAAAGTTGTCAGAGAATCAAGAATGCTTATGCAGACTCTCGGAAGAGAACCGACTGATGATGAAATTGCTCAAAAACTCGGCTGGCCTGCAAGTAAAGTCAAAACTGTCAAAAATGTTGCAAGAGAACCTATCAGTCTAGAAACACCTGTCGGTGAAGAGGAAGATTCTTTATTATCAGATTTTATTGAAGATAAAGATGTAGAAAATCCTGCTACACAGACTTCTTTTGCTTTGTTACAGGAGCAGCTCAGAGAAGTTTTATCAACCTTGCCTCCGAGAGAACAGGAAGTTCTTAAGATGAGATTCGGTCTTGAAGACGCATATTCACTTACTTTGGAAGAAGTAGGTTTGTATTTTGAAGTAACAAGAGAAAGAATCAGACAGATCGAAGCCAAGGCTTTAAGAAGATTAAGACATCCTAAGCGTGCAAAACAGCTTAAGGATTTTGTTGAAGAATAATTACAATTTTTATCGTATTTTGTTATTATACAGTTTGTATTTAGGAGATAAAGATGAGCGTTAATTATGATACACTGAAAAAACTTCAGGATGTATTGGCCCAGATGTTCGAAATTGAGGATAGAATCAAAGATATTCCCAATGATTTGAATGATAAGGAAGCTGTCCTTCAGAAGACCAAGATGGATTACCTTGATATGCATAATAAGTATGAAGCTATCAAGCAAAAGGTAAATGATCTTTGGAATAAGTACACAGAAGTAGGAAAGTTAAGGGAACAAAAGGAAAAACTTATCGAAATTACTACTCTTTCAAGAGAATGTGAAAGTCTTCTTAAAGAAATTGAAGAAGCCAAAGAATCTGAGCAGTCTCTTCTTAAAAACTATAATGCACAGAGTAAATACCTTGGAGAACTTGAAGAAAAACTTAAAGCAAGTGCTGAAATAGTTGATATTCAGGAACAGGAAGTAAAAGAAGAAAGAGAAAAGAAAGATAAATTAATAGCTGAACAGCAGGTTCTTCTTGATAATGTAATTAAAGAACGTGATGTATTGTCTGAAGATTTATCCAAGAATCTTCTATTTAAGTTTGAACGTATAATTAGAAACAAAGGCGGTGTCGGAGTTGTTCCTGTTCACGGTATAATTTGCCAAGGTTGTCATATGGAACTTCCGCAGCAGTTTGCCAATGAAGTCAGAAAGAACGATGATATTAATTTCTGCCCGTATTGCAGCCGTGTATTATTCTATGAAGAATCAGAAGAAGATGAAAAACTTGATGATTTGATTCACGGTGATGTTCATACAGAAGAAGAGGGTTCTGCTGAAGTTGCAGAAGACTTTATCGTTGAAGACGATAAACTTTTTGATGATTGATTATTTGAAGGTTCTTCAAGCAATCGCCTGTTAATTCAGGAGGAAAGTCCGAGCTCCACAGGACAATGATGCCGGGTAACGCCCGGGTGCTGTAAGGCAACAGAAAGTGCAACAGAAAACAAACCGCCTGAATAAGGTAAGGGTGAAAAGGTGAGGTAAGAGCTCACCGGAACTGCAGTAATGTATGTTTGCTAGGTAAACCTCATCAGGAGCAAGGTTAAGAAACATGTGGATTGTCCGTCCTATACATGTGGGTAAACCGCTTGATATTAATGGAGACATTAATACTAGATAGATGATTGCATAAACAGAACTCGGCTTATGAAGAAGCTTCTTTATTATTGATTAGGAGGATTTATGAAACTATTGAAGTTTATATCAATCCTCCTTTTATTTTTTGTTTCCTTTACTCTGATTTCCTGTAACAATGCTCAAGCATTGTATGACAAAGGTTCATACGAAGAAGCCTTATCTGCATTAAACTCAAAAAAGGTTCTTTCAAAGAGCAATCATTTACTTAAAATCAAAACACTTGTTAACTTAGGAAGAAATGAAGAAGCAAGGGAAAGTTCATTACTGTACCTTCTTATGGCTGAATCAACTGATGAACGGACTCTTCCTGTTAAGCTGTTTACAGAATTGGGATATTCCGATCCACTAAATATCTTAGTTTTAAAACCGTCAGATGGTGTAAGAGCGCAAACAGTCCTGTTTAAGTCTTATTTCAATATGGGACAATATGATAATGCATTTAATTTATTGAATGATTACATGGCATCTGATTTAAGCATATCTCAATACATAAGAATTTTAATTGATTATCCTTGCAATATTCCTTTTACATTTGAAATATTCGATTCCTGGTACGAACTGTTAAACAAAGAAGATATTGATGAATACCTTGATTTATTCAGTGATTTTATTGCATTGAATTTAGCAGATGATATTACATCTGAATGTCTTCAGTTGATTTCTTCTATAGAAAACAATGATATGTTTTACTCTGACAATAAGATACTTTCAAAAGTTTATAAAATCAAAGGTGATATCTGTTGTAAACTTCATGATTACTACAACGGAAATCTTTATTACCAAAAATCTCTTAAATTAAAATGACAATAGAAAACATCTTAAAAGACAAATTACTTGAAATTGAAAATCCTTCCAGATATTTTCCATGTGAATACATTAAAGGTAAAAAATCATTCCGTAACGGCATGATAAAAAGTGCAATATGTTTTCCTGATTTATATGAAATAGGAATGTCAAATAACAGTATTAAGATTATTTATAATCAGCTTAATAACTGTAATGATATATACTGTGACAGATTGTTTTCTGTTGCTCCTGATTTTGAAAATCTTCTGAGAGAAAATAATGTTCCGCTATTTACCGTAGAACAGAATTTCAATGTCAAAGATCTTGATTTTTTAGGTTTTACCATCTCAACAGAACTTGCCGGTACAAATATTCTACAGGTTCTGGATTTAAGTAATATTCCTTTTCATGCAAAAGACAGAACTGATTCAGATCCTATCATCATAGCCGGAGGACCTGCTTCTACCAATCCTTTGCCTTTTTCTGAATTTTTTGATTTTGTTTATATTGGAGAATCAGAAGCATATCTGAATGATATTGTCCATATATGCGGTGAAAAGATTTCCCGTTCTGAAAAATTAAGTAAACTGAAGAATTTTGACTGTCTTTGGTATTATGGAAAAAAATCAGCCATTAGGGCAGTAAACGACAAGTTCGGGAAAGAAGATGAAGTAAATCATATTTTCAATCATTACGCTGTTTCTTCTTTTGAAGTTGTACAGGATCATGGAACTGCAGAAATTATGCGAGGATGCCCGAATGGATGCAGATTCTGTCATGCAGGTCAGTATTACAAACCGTTCAGACAAAGAAATATTAAATCCATATCGGATATTGTAAGACAGAATGTTGAAGAATTCGGATACAGGGAAATTACTTTATCTTCTTTATCTTCAGGAGATTATCCGAATCTTGATAATTTAATAAAGATTTTAAACTCTCAATATAAGAATCGGAATATTTCTTTTTCATTACCTTCACTTAAGGTCAGTACATTTTCACTGGATATTCTTGAACAGATTTCCGAAGTCAGAAAAAGCGGTTTAACATTTGCAGTAGAAACTCCTTTATTAAACGACCAAAGAGCATTAAACAAAGAAGTATATGTCAATCAGCTTATAGACATAATACTTGTAGCAAAACAACGTGGGTGGAAATTGGCAAAATTCTATTTCATGGTAGGTCTGCCGTTTGTTGATTTTGATACAGAAGAAAAGAAT
Source organism: Sphaerochaetaceae bacterium (assembly GCA_045598675.1). Classification (GTDB taxonomy): domain Bacteria; phylum Spirochaetota; class Spirochaetia; order Sphaerochaetales; family Sphaerochaetaceae; genus JAZLEZ01. The sequence continues at coordinate 1,984 of JAZLMO010000050.1, read as the reverse complement.
ATTGTCGATTTCCTATCAACTATCAGAAATGCAACTAAGATTAATATGAATATTAATATAGGTACATTTATTCCAAAAGCACATACGCCTTTTCAGTGGGTAAGACAACTTACTTTGGAAGAATCCAATCAACATCTTAAATCCATTAAGAAAGCATTGGTTTCAGCAATTCCGGGAATAAAAGTATCATATCATGAACCATACATTTCATTCCTTGAAGGCCTTATTTCACGTTCAGATATTTCAGGATGTAAACTTATAGAAAAGGCTTATGAATCAGGTTGCAGACTTGATGCCTGGGATGAGTATCTGGATATAGAGAAATGGAATAAAGCAATTGAATCATCCGGTTTTGATATTGAAAAAAGAAGTTTTGATATTAATGATGAACTTCCATGGGATAATATTTCAATGAATGTTTCCAAATCATATTTATTAAAAGAATATGAAAATGCTTCAAAAAGAATAATTACAGATACATGTTCAGAAAATTGCAAACATAAATGCGGCGTTTGCTCTAAAGTACATAGAACAATTACCGCTGACAATTCTGAAATAGTTTTAGACTCAATCGAAAAGAAAGATGTGTCTGATTATCAACAGGTAATTATAGAATACAGTAAGCAGGGTAGAGCAGTATTGAATTCTCATATGGCAGTCATGAGACAATTCGAAATGGCATTCCAAAGGTCCGGTCTTAATATCAAATTTACGGAAGGTTATAATCCAAAACCTAAAATGGAATTTCTAAATCCTTTGTCAATGGGTGTTTACGGTAATAATGAACTGTTACTTTGCGAACTTCCGGAATCCGAAATTAATGATTCACTTATAGAAAAAATGAATAATAACCTGGCAACCGGTTTCTTACTTAAGAGATATAAAATTATCAGAATTCCTGAATCCGGAAAGAAAATCTCACTTGCCAGTAATTTGATTTCTTCCGAATACTCAATTGAAGATATCAAAGATAATAAAATCTCAGATGCATTGAATAATTGCAATAACGAGTATTTTAAAGCTTCAAAAACAGAAAACGGCTATAAACTAGTAGTGAAAGGTGAAAAGAATCTGTTTAAGGGAATTTTCGGAGAAGAAATGAACAAATTTTATATTGCTTCTCATTGTAAGATTACAAGAACAGTAATCAATCTTGCTTCTTTATAAGCTCCTTTGCTTTTTCCCACAGTTTGTCCATTTCCTCAGCAGACAGCTCATTTAGTTCATGATTCTCATCTTTTGCCATTTTATATACTAAATTAAATCTTTTTATAAACTTATTATTGGCATTCTGAAGGGCATCTTGCGGTTTTATATGCTGATACCTGCATAAATTAACAACGGAAAACAATAAATCTCCTAGTTCTTCTTCGAGATTTTCAGAAGAATATGCATTTTTAACTTCTTCCAGTTCTTCTTTAACTTTATCAAATACACCTTCCAAATCTGGCCATTCAAAACCTGCTTTAGCTGCTTTTTTGGAAATTTTATAACATCTTTCCAGTTCCGGTGCGTTCCTTTCTATATTTTCAAAGAAGTTATCTTCTGAATCATTTCTTCCTTCAATATTCTTTTTGATATTTTGCCAGTTGTTTATAACATCAGAACTGTTTTCTACCTGAACATCAGAAAATACATGAGGATGTCTTCTTATGTATTTTTCACATGCTTCATTCAAACTGTCTGTTGCTTTGAAATCTCCGATCTGATCATGAATTTTTAATAACAGAAATAAATTCAGAAATATATCACCGATTTCTTCTTTCTGATGGTTTTTATCATTATCGGATAATGCATCAATATATTCGTAAATTTCTCCTTGCATAGATCTGATAATATCTTTTGGTGTCTGTTCATTATCCCATGGACATCCGTTAACAGGATCTCTTAGATATGAAACAATTTCATAAAAGTTTTTAAAACAATTATTGATATCATCTGTTTTATTCAATTTATAATCTATCATGCTTATATAATATAGATA
>JAZLMO010000049.1:0-3996 GCA_045598675.1 Sphaerochaetaceae bacterium | reverse complement strand
CTTTAATAGGATCTACAAGGATTGTGTCTGTTACTGTAGTATAGATATTACCATCTTCTACATTATCATACTGAGCTGTAATGGCAACAATAGGAACTACAAATTGATTACCTGTAGCTTCATATGCGTTCTTCCAACCGTCTTCGACCAGTTCTACTTTCCAATACTGTTCGTTTGTTTCACCCTTTGCATCAGATGTATCTACAGATGAAATCTTAACAAGGGAAGCATTGGAAGATGTAAGAACAATCTTACCGTCGGTTGCACCATCACTTGTCCAACCTTTGTAGTAGATTGCCTTTCCTGATGTCAAATACTTATCAGAATCGCTTGTCCTTTCAAAGTTTATTGTCTTTGCTTCTACATAAGGAGCAGGAGCAGGGACAGAAGAGTCACAAGCAATAAATGCAATAGCAGTTATTGCGAATAAGAAAATTGATAACATCAACTTTCCGATCTGTGTTTTTTTCATATTTTACCTCCAACCTCACAAAGGTTGCATAATAATTTTTGGTTGATTTTAACTCTCGGCCAGAGAAATTTCAATACCCGTCTTTAGAAGTTAACACCAGAAAGTTTAGAACCTGAAAACTTAGGAAACATAATAAAAACATCATTTTAGCCTACAGAAATGTAGGTTTTTTCTTTCTAAAAGTATTGCAAAAATTCTTTTTTTGTGATACTTTTCATAGTGTTAGTAGTGTTATTTTATCGAGGTGTGTTATGGCTTACTTTTTGAAACAGACAAAACTTAAAAACAGAACTTATCTTTCTATCGTTGAAAGCTTCTACAATCCTCAGAAGAAAGGTGCTTCGCATCGCATATACAAGTCACTTACATCTGTAGAATCTCTAAAAGAATCCGGAATGGAAGATCCTGTAGCTTTCTACAAAAAGGAAGTTGAAGAGCTTAATAAACAAAAGGCAAAAGACAAACAAATAGAAATATCCGAAAAGTCTCCCAGAAGATATTTAGGGTACTTTCCTCTTAAAGCCATTATGAAGAAACTTAAGATTCAGACATACATCAACTATTTCAAGTTTTCCACTAACTTTGACTTTGATCTTTATGAAGTTCTGTCATCTCTGATTTATGCACGCTGCGTAAAGCCATGTTCAAAATCCAGAACATTTCATGAGGTTCTTCCTTACCTGCATGAAGGCTGTTACTTCTCTTATGACCAACTTCTTAGTGCGCTGGAGTTTTATGGCAATGATTATGAAAAGATTGTTGAATTGTTTGCCAATCAGGTAAATGAGGTCTACAAGTTGAATACATCTCATACATACTTTGACTGTACCAACTTCTACTTTGAAATTGACAGAGAAGATGATTTCAGAAGAAACGGACCATCTAAGGAAAACAGGAAAGCCCCTATTGTCGGACTCGGACTTTTACTTGATGCAAATCAGATACCTATCGGGATGAAAATGTATCCCGGAAATGAATCTGAGAAACCTGTGATTAGAGAGATAATCAACGACCTCAAGAAGCAAAACAATATTAAGGGCAAGACTATTCAGGTTGCAGACAAAGGGCTTAACTGTAGTGAAAACATCATTACAGCACTCAAAAACGGTGATGGATACATTTTTTCAAAGTCTGTAAAGCAATTACCGGAATCAGAGAAAGTATGGGTTACTCTTGATAATGATGATTGGCATATCGTTTGCAATTCAGATAATCAACCTGTGTACAAGTACAAATCCTGTATAGACAAATTCCCTTACGACTACATAGATGAAAACGGCAACAAAAAGAAGATTCTTCTTGAAGAAAAAAGACTTCTTACTTTCAACTATGCTCTATCTCAAAAACAGAGATTTGAAATTCTCAAGATGGTTGAGAAAGCCAAAGGTATGTGTTATTCACAGGCTAAGCGTTCAGAGTTCGGAGATAGTGGTAAGTACATACAATTCAGTTCTAACTCCAAGATTCTTCCTTCAATCAATCAAGATGCTGTAGACGAAGATTTATCGCTTGCCGGTTACAATCTTCTTGTTACATCAGAAACCAAAATGGAAGACCAGGATATTTACAGTACTTATCACAATCTTTGGAGAATTGAAGAATCTTTCAAAATCATGAAATCTGATTTGGATGCCAGACCTGTTTTCTTACAGAAAGAAGAAACTATTAAGGGGCACTTCCTTATCTGTTATCTTGCAGTTCTGTTACAGAGAATTTTCCAGTTCAAGATTCTTAACAATCAATATTCCTCTGAAGAAATCTGCAAATTCTTCAAAGAGTTTGAGATTGTCAAAGGTGAAAACAAATCCATTAATATTACTGCCAAAAACAAGTTCATCTGTGATCTTGCCAAGGCCACAGATTTGCCTCTGACCAACTACCTTTTGACAGATTCTCAAGTTAAAAGAATTATGAATTGGGATGCTTAAAAGCCTGAACTAACACTATTTTTGAACGTTTCGTTCGAAAGTCAGGTATTATCATACTCGGAAGATTTATAGTCAAGGTATTTGATAGATAAAGCTTTTTATATTAGACTTTTTCCATGTTTAAATTCCTTATAAAGAAGAGTTTTTTCGACGGATGGGACAATTTTCTGCCTCTTTTTCTCTCAAATATCACATTTTCGATAGTTGCTGTTGTTTTTTACACAACAGTAAGGGCTAATATGCAGCTACAGATAGGCACGTTCGCTTTGATTTGTGCACTTTTTTTCCTCATTTTATGTTTTATTGCACTTGGAATAAGCGGAAGTGTTCATAAATGGGCAAATTACAGTTCCGAATTCTTTGAAGGGTTTAAAAATGCAGCAAAAAAGACACAACACCTGTTTTTCTTCTATGCACTGGCTGTTCTGGTCTTTTTCTGTATAGTTTTTCTTATTCCTTTTTACCTTTCTTCTCACAGCTACATGGGGATTATCATTACTGTAATTATGTTCTGGGCATTTTTGTTGATTATTCCATCAATGCAGTACTATTTTCCGCTTGCAAACATAATGGACGAAGACACCGCATTCATGACATTCAAAAAATGTTTGGCTCTTACACTCAATAACAAGCTGTTTACCTTAGGTTTGACAATTAAAACAATTGTAGAGTTGGCTATCTCAATATGCACATGCTTCATAGTTCCGGGATTTGCAGGAATTGCATTATCTCACGCAGATGCAGTAAAGCTTCTTCTAATCAGACATAACTATATGAGGGAATATGCGATTGAGAAAAAAGACATAAATATATATAGACTGCTTGAAGAAGAAAACACAAAACTAGGTCCGAGAAGCATAAGGAATATGATCTTCTCCTGGAAAGACTCAAAATAAATAATTGTTGTAAAACACATAAATCAAGTGTTATCATTACTATCGGTGTTTCAGTGCCGATGTTCGGTACGCACCGGAGGTATCATAGATGGCAGAAGTAACATTAAAACACATCTGCAAAACCTATGAGGGTGATGTTCAGGCTGTAAAAGACTGTAATATCGAGATTAAAGATAAGGAATTTGTAGTACTTGTCGGTCCTTCAGGTTGTGGAAAATCAACCACCCTCAGAATGGTAGCTGGTCTTGAAGACATTACCAGCGGAGAACTTTACATTGATGACAAGCTTGTCAATGATGTTCCACCTAAAGACAGAGATATAGCAATGGTATTCCAGAACTATGCTCTGTACCCGCACATGACAGTTTATGACAACATGGCATTCGGTCTCAAAATCCGTAAATTCTCAAAGGAAGAGATTGATAAGCGTGTTAAAAATGCTGCAAAGATTCTCGGAATCGAAGAGTTGCTGGACAGAAAGCCAAAAGCTCTTTCCGGTGGTCAGAGACAGAGAGTTGCAGTCGGAAGAGCAATTGTCCGTGAACCTAAGGTATTCCTTTTTGACGAACCTCTTTCAAACCTTGATGCAAAACTCCGTGTCCAGATGAGAGCTGAGATTTCAAAGTTGCATAATCAGCTTCAGGCTACAATGATTTATGTTACACACGATCAGGTTGAAGCTCTTACAATGGCAGATAAG
>JAZLMO010000048.1:0-49522 GCA_045598675.1 Sphaerochaetaceae bacterium | reverse complement strand
CATGTCATGGCAACTTTCTTGCCTTTAAGGTTTTCCTTTCCGCCGAACTGATGAATAACATGAAGCATATCAGCCATACACTGTGTAGGATGATCTACATCACACTGGAGGTTTACAAGTGTAGGTCTCTGTTCAAGAATTCCGTGTCTGTAACCATATTCACATGCATCAATGAATGTCTTCTGGTACTTATGACCTTCTCCTATGAACATGTCATCTCTTATACCGATGACATCAGCCATGAAACTGACCATGTTTGCTGTTTCACGAACTGTTTCACCGTGTGCAATCTGTGAAACCTTTTCATCAAGAACCTGTTCCTCAAGACCCAGAAGGATACATGCAGAAGCAAAACTGAATCTTGTTCTTGTAGAATTATCTCTGAAAATTGAAATACCCAGTCCGCTGTCGAAAATTCTTGTACTCTTATTTCTTTCTCTGAGATCTCTGAGAGCATCTGCTACTGTGAAAATAGCATCTATTTCGTCATCTGTTTTATCCCATGTCCAAAAGAAATCATTCTTGTACATGTTGTTGATATGAAGAGTTTCAAGATGTCTTGCCAATTCAACTGTTTTACTCATTTATTAACTCCTAAATAAATTATTTGATATTGTTACCTGTAAGTTCCTGACGGAAACTGGTAGCACTTTCTTTCTTATCACCAGGATTATAGAGACCCGGAACAGCTGCATAAAGAGCAGCACAAACAACAAGATCATGTTTCCATGTAATCTCATTAGGTGCATGTGCCTGACTTTCAGCGCCCGGACCGAAACCTACACAAGGGATTCCGTAACGACCCTGAATGGAAACTCCGTTAGTTGAGAAAGTCCACTTGTCACAGAGAGGTCTGCCTACTCTTGTTGATTTTGCCTTGTCATCAGCCCAGATTCTCTCATCGCCCCAAAGAGCTTTATGAGCATCTACCAGAGCCTTGACATGAGGAGCACTTTCCTTGTTGATCCATGTAGGGAAGAAAGATTCTGTTTCATAAACATGACCAGTCCATGCCGGACGATCATACATGTACATTGAAACTTTTACATCCTTAGCATACTTCTTGCAGGCAGGAAGATCTTCAATTTCCTTAAGACAACTCTGATATGTTTCACCGGCTGTCATTCTTCTGTCGATTGAAATTGCACATGAGTCTGCAACAGCACATCTTGAAGGTGATGTATAGAAAATCTGGCTTGTTGTACAGGTTCCGCGACCGAGGAACTGAGCATCTTCATAATGTTCAGGATTGAACTTTTCATCAAGCATCTTCTCAAGACCCGGAATAGCATCTTCTTTTTTGTTCTCATTGAGATCACGGACGTTTTCAATGATTTCAGCCATCTTGTGAATGGCATTGTCGCCTCTTTCAGGAGCTGAACCATGGCAAGATACACCTTTAACATCAACTCTGATTTCCATTCTTCCGCGATGACCACGGTAAATACCGCCGTCTGTAGGTTCTGTTGAAATAACAAATTCAATCTGCTTAGCAGCATCTTCAGGACCGTTGAAGTATTCGTTGACAATTGACTGCCAACACATACCGTCACAGTCTTCTTCCTGAACGGAACCTACAACCATGATTTTATATCCCTCAGGAATGAGATTGAGGTCTTTCATAATCTTTGCACCGTATGCTGCAGATGCCATACCGCCTTCCTGGTCAGAACCGCCGCGGCCGTAAATCTGAGTCTCGTTTTCCCAACCCTTGTAAGGATCGTCAGTCCAGTTTTTGATATTACCGATACCGACAGTATCAATATGAGAATCAATGGCAATGATCTTGTCTCCGGTTCCCATCCAACCGATTACATTTCCGAGTTTATCGATTTCTACCTTGTCGTAACCGAGTTTTTCCATTTCCTCTTTAATTCTGTAAATAACACCTTTTTCTTCACAGCTTTCAGAAGGAATAGCAATCATGTCTCTGAGGAACTTAGTCATATCAGGACCATATGCTTCAGCAGCTTTCTTAATAGCAGCAAAATCCATAAAAAACCTCCATAGTTTTCATTATCTATATTCTAATATTCAACAACCTCTGTTGTAAATCAGATTTGTTGCAATTTGTTGCAAAAAATAATCAGAATTTACCCATTTCATGCAGAATCTTTTCAGGTGTCATAGGCCAGCTTCTGACCCAGACTCCTACTGCATCATGAATTGCAATACCCAATGCGGGAGCCGCTCCGTTACAGGCTATCTCCGAAATACTCTTGGCTCCGAAAGGACCGAACTTATCAGTTACGTCAATCAGAACGGCTTTAAAGTCATCCGGAGCCTCTGTAATCATCGGAACTCCGTAATCTGTCATATTGGCATTGATACATCTGCCTTTTTTGTCAAGTTTCATATCTTCATAAAGACTGTGACCTATAGACTTCATCACGGCACCGTACATCTGACATAATGCAATCTCAGGATTGATAGGCGTTCCGGCATCCTGCAAAGCATAAAATTTCTGAACCTTTATCTCACCGGTTCTGATATTTACCGCAACCTGAGCAAAATGTGCACCGTACGGAACAGAAGATGCTGTTGTAACAAAAGTTCCATGAGCAATCATCTGGCCGTGACCTGAACCGGAACAGGCAGTATGTGACAGTTCATAGAAAGAAAGAACGGCATTTGTCTTTTTTGACTTGACAGCGCCCGGTGCGACAATTTCCAAATCCGAAGCATTCTCATTCATCTGATAAGAGGCCTCTTTGATAATCATATCTGCAAGATTCTTACAAGCAACAAGAGATGCATTTCCACTGAAGAATGTTCCTGAGGAAGCATAGGCACCGGTATCAAATGCACATGAATCGGTATCACCTGAAACAACTGTAATCTTACTTACAGGAAGCTTAAGAACTTCTGCAGCAATCTTTGCGGAAAATGTATCAAGACCTGTTCCGATATCAGCACCGCCGCTGTTGAGAATCAAAGAACCGTCTGTTTCAAGTTTTGCAATTGCTTCACTGTGATCCAGCCCCGGCAATCCGGAACCCTGCATAATCATTGCAAAGCCCTTTCCTATTTTCCAATCAGGGTCTTCGGAGATTTCTTTCTTACCCCAGTTAATCATCTTACAGCCTTTGAGAACTGCTTCTCTGAGACCGCATGAACCTACAGGAACAACATTACCTTCCCTTCCTTCACCGAGTCCTTTGAGAATCTCAAGCATATATCCTTCATCTACATGATTTTTTAGAACCATATCCTTGTAGTCACAACCGAGTGCTTCTGCAAGTTCTGCCATAGCCATCATAAGGCCATAGGTTCCTTTTGGTGTTCCGTAGCCTTGATAGGCTCCTGCAGGAGGAGTATTTGTGTAATAGACCTTAAGATCATATCGCATATTATCGCACTTGAAGAGAGGAAGTGTTTTGGAACAGCTGTTCATAGGAACAGTAAGACAGTGATTACCGTAAGGTCCTGTATTTGCACAGACCTCCATGAAAATTCCCGTAATAGTACCGTCTTTTTTTCCGCTCATCTTAACATGAACTCTCATAGGATGACGGGTTGAGTTGGCAATGAATTCTTCTTCTCTTGTATTTCTGCAATATACAGGACGTCCGGTTACAAAACTTGCATAAGCAGTAAGATCTTCAATCAGGATATCCTGCTTTGAACCGTATCCGCCTCCGACTCTTGTTTTAATAACATGAATTTTATTTTCAGGAAGACCTGTTACCCAACCGACAATTCTTCTTACATGGTACGGAACCTGAGTGGAAGCATAAACCACAAGACGACCGCCTTCCATCTTTGCAAAACAGAGATGAGGTTCTAGCGGAGTATGCTGAATCTGACTTGTCTGATATGTATGTTCAATTACGGCATCTGCTTCTGCAAAGGCTTTATCGACATTACCTATTTCACCCTTATTGGAAGCTGCAATATTCTTTCTGATATCAGCTCTTAAAGGAAATTGATAAATAACCTTTCCTTCTCTGGGATCTCCGGCTTTTTTATTATATGCTGCAAGGTCTTTTGGAGCACCGGCTCTATATTCAACAACTCCGTTGTGAACAAGAGGAGCACCTTCTGCCATAGCCTCTTCTACAGTGAATACAGCAGGAAGGACTTCGTAATCAACTTTAATAAGATCTCTGGCCTTACATGCTGCTTCATAAGTTTCTGCTATAACCGCAGCAACTCTGTCACCTACGTGACGGACTTTCATATTGAACAGTCTTCTGTCATGAGGAGAAGGTTCAGGATTTCCCTGACCAGCCTGCATATAATGTGTTTCAGGCGTATTGAATGCAGTAAGAATACTTACAACGCCCTCAACTTTTTCTGCTTTGGAAACATCAATACTGTTTATGTATGCACTGGCATGAGGACTTCTGAGGACAACCATGTAACAAGTGTCTTTGTCAACAAAGTCTTCGACAAATGCTTTTTCCCCGGCAACAAGTGAAGGTCCGTCTATCTTTGCCATAGGTTTTCCAACAACCTTGAGTTCAGAATGAAATGAAGGAGAAACCTTTGTTTTATATTTTCCCGTTGCTATTTTTTCCTGAGCAAGTTTTACCGCAAGATAATAATGCTCGTAACCTGCATCACGGATAAAGATACCGGACAATGCATCTTTTATGTCCTCTTTTGTAGGCTCCGGTTTTGTTTCCAAAAGCCATGTAAGAAGAAGTGCTGCAGCAGGTGCATTGTAGGCACTCTGAACAACACCGGCATCAATCATAGCCTGCTGAACAACTGTAAGATGTGCAGAATCGCCAAGTCCGTCAGGAGTTCTTATTTCACATCCGTTTACTTCTCCGGCAAGAACAAGGTTGGAATAAACCGGAGTTCCGTCAACAAGAACAGTATCACTTCCGCAGAAACCTTCGCAGTCATCACTGTCCCTGACATCAAAATTGCCGTTGAGAACAAGCATTTCCCTCAATCTCATTGAAGGTTCAACATCAAAACTTCTGGGTTTGCCGTTAATAATACAGTCAATTCTCATTTTGTACCTCCAAGAGACTTTACAAGATCTTCTGCAGTAATTCTCAAAAGGTATCTTTTATATTCCTTACTTCCGAACATATCATCTTTTACAGGAACGACGGAAACAAGATCAAGCGAATTTGACGAATAGATTCCTGAATTCTTCAAACATAAACCTACACAATACTCATTCTTGGATTTTGCAATTGCCATTGTAATGTAACCATGAGATGAAGCGGTATTTGCATAACGTTTTGAAACAACATTCAGTTTTCTTGCAGGAAGAAGAACAGAAAGAATCAGTGCAGATTTATACTTATCAGCCTTGGAAAGATACATATCTGCATCTACTGTGGTCTTTTTCCCGTTCAGACTCTGAAGTTCTATCTTGGCTTTTGCTGCCAGTAAAACAGACCAAAGATATGAATCATCTCTCAAAGCTGCAATATTGCCCCCTATGGTAGCCATATTACGTTTCGTTCTTGAACTCATATACAAACAGGCTTTTTTCAGATAATCCGGAACACTGTTGTTTTCAACAGCCTCCTGAAACGTACACATACAACCTATCTTGATATATCGTGCAGAATCTACTGTAACTCTTTCAATCTTATCAAGATTAGGGATTCTGCCGATTGATACCAATGATGATGCCTTGACTTTGGAATCAAGCCTGTTGATTTCCGTACCGCCGGCAAGTATCACAGAACCCTTTTTCATGCAGGAAACAACTTCTTTTTCATTCTTAGCAATAAAAAGCTGATCAACCATAAATTTCCCTCCTTTTCAGAAGATCTGCAGCTATTCTGTTTGCATTTTCCGCCAATTCTTCTTCATCTACTCCGACAACCTTACCGTTATCTACGGCAATCTGTCCGTTGACTATTGTATACTTTGCTGTATGATCACAACCGCAGAACAAGAGTGCAGCAATAGGATCACTCTGACTGCCCGCATACGGAACAGTTGAAACATCAAAACATGCAATATCAGCAGCCCAGGATTCTTCAAGTTTCCCGACTTTTCCGAAATTAAGCATTTCCGCACCGTTAACGGTAGCCATTTTGAAAACATCTTTTGCCTTCAGTGCCGTGCTTCCGTATTTCACTCTGCCGAGCAAAAGAGCATTACGCATCTCCGAAAGCATATCGGAACTGTCATTTGATGCACTTCCGTCTACGGCAATACCAACATTGATTCCCAAATCAAGCATTTCTCTTGTTCTGCAGATTCCGGAACCCAATCTCATATTTGAAGACGGACAGTGGGCAATATGCGTACCGGTTTTTGCCAGAGTTTTAAGCTCATCATCATTGAACCAAATACCATGGGCATAGAAAACATCATTTCCGATCAATTCACATTCCTGCATCAGTTCAAGAGGTCTTAAACCATACATATCTTTACACTGATTCTCTTCGTCAATTGTCTCGCAAAGATGAGTATGTAACCTTACTCCGTACTTTCTTGCCAAGCGGGAACTCTCCAACATACATTTTTTAGTGACACTGAAAGGAGAACAAGGAGCCAAAACAACTTTATGCATGGCCATAGGATTTGAATCATGGTATTTTTTTATACAGGATTCGCTGTGTTCAAGAATCTGTTCTTCTGTCTGAACACACGTATCAGGAGGCAGTCCTCCGTCTTTTTTGGAAAGACTCATACTTCCCCTTGTAGGGGAAAACCGCATTCCAAGCTGATCTGCTGCCTTAAACTGAAGTGCCATAGGATCACCTGTACATGCCTTTGAATAAAGGTAATGGTGATCAGTTGAACAGGTGCATCCTGTTTTAAGAAGTTCAGTCATTGCAAGAAGAGATGATGTATACACAGCCTCTTCATCAATGTACTTCCAGACTTCATACAGATATACAAGCCAATCAAAAAGTTTGGCATCCTGAACAGCAGGAAGATTTCTGGTCAGTGTCTGATAGAAATGGTGATGGGTATTAACAAAACCGGGGACAACAGCCAGTTTGGAAGCATCAATAAACCTGTAACCTACAGGCACTTCCAAATCCTTACCGATTTTCTTTATCACTCCGTTATCAATAATCATATCGATACCGGAAAGAACAGGCTTTTCAGTATCTGAAAGAAGAGCATAGATATCGCTTAAAAAAATTCCTTTTTCGTTCATTTTCCTTCTCTGACTTCGGGGGCTCCCGGCATGTGGTAACCGTCATAAGTATCAATCATTTTTCCGACAGGATGCTTGGAAGCAGTACTCAAAAACCTTCTGATACTTCTGCGGCATGTTTCACGTCTGAACTCAGGCATTGCCCTAGGTGAAATGACCTCATCAAATGCAACAACGACTTTTTCAATCAGGTCATCTGAAATACTGTTACCTATGAGAATTCTCTCAACATCTCTGCTTCTGTTGGTTTTTGCACCTGTTGCCGTCGCAGACAATCTGAAATCGGCAACTGTATCATCGGAGTTGAATTTTACAGCCATTGAAACAGTAACTTTGCTGATTGCATTGGCTTTTCTTGTTCCGACCTTATGCCAGAACACATAATCGAAATCGTCTTCTGAATATGGAACTATGATTTCTGTAATAAGCTCATCATCATGCAAATCAATTGTTCTGAATTTGATTATGAAATCTGAAACAAGTTCTTCTCTTTCTCCATTGACAGAAGAAAGCTTTACTCTTGCATCAAGCAGGTAAAGAGGACCCGGAGTATCACCTTTCGGAGATGCATTTGCAATATTTCCTCCGATAGTGGCACTGTTTCTCAAACCTACGGCACCCATTCTTGAACATGCCTGTCTCAGATGCCAGGGAACAAGTTTATTTGAAGCAATTTCATAGCTTGTACAACCGGCACCTATACAACATTCACCCTTGTCATTCAAATATATTTTTTTCAACTCGGGGATTTTTCTGATAATCATTACAGGTTTGGCAAACACGGGAGTAAGTCCGATTGTTCTCTTATTACTCACCATTAGATCACTTCCGCCGGCCATTGGAATACAGTCAACTTTACTTTTGATTTCCAAAGCTTCCTTAAGGGTTTTGGGGATATAGCATTTTATTTCTTCCATATATCACCTCCGCGGGATGCAGCAAGCTTTATACTTTCAACAATCAAATCATAACCGGTACAACGGCAGATGTTTCCGCTGATGGCAAGTCTGATATCATCTTCTGAAGGATCAGGATTATTGTTCAGTAGAAAGTATGCCGCAACAACCATACCGGGAATACAGAAACCGCACTGTACGGCTCCTCCGTCTGCAAACGCATCTACTATAATTTTTCCCTTTTCAGTTGATGTGATTCCTTCCACGGTCATGATTTCCTGACCGTCTGCAGCACCTATAGGAATAATACAGGATGTAACCATTTTACCGTTCAATAAAACAGAACATGCTCCGCACTCACCTTCACTGCATCCTTCCTTTACGCCGTTACATGAAAAATCTTCTCTCAAAACATCTATCAAACGTCTGAGAGGATCTGTTGTAATGCTGACTGTTTTGCCATTCAGTTTAAAAGATAATCTGACATCCATCAGAGAGCCTCCTTAATATCAGAACCATGAAGCATGTATTCCATTACTTTTTCCGTAGGAACCGGAATAGAATTGATTTCCTTTCCTATAGCCCTGGATACTGCGTCTATATAGGCTGCAGCACTTCCGTTGAATACAAGTTCTCCCATACCTTTAGCACCGAAAGGACCCCACTTATACGGATTATCAACAAAGAAAACACCCTGCTTGGGATAATCCATGGATGTAGGAACAATATAATCGCTGATAGAAGTCTGTTTGAAATGACCTCCTACGTTATCAAGCACTTCCGTTGATGCCCAACCGATTCCCTGAAGAATACCGCCGTTGACCTGTCCGTGACAGATAAGCTCATCAATAAGATGACCGGCATCATGACTTGACCATATACCCTTTGTGGATACTTCACCTGTGCAGGGATCAACTTCTACTTCAACTGCACAGACACCCCAGCCGTAACCAAGGTATGCATATCCCTGGAATGTATTCTGATCCCAAGGATACCCTTCAGGATGTTCATAATTTGTCTCTACTTCAAATTCCGATTCTTTTGAATATCTATCCTTCATAAGCTCGGCTGCTTTTTCCACAAGATATCCTACAATCATTGTTGATCTTGATGCAGCCGTAGGACCTGAATCAGGAACTCTGGAAGTATCAGGATTTTTGAAAACAACTTTTTCCAGAGGAATCTCAAGAACATGAGCAGCAATCTTAGGAAGTATAGTATGGAAGCCCTGTCCCATTTCAGTCTGACCGCAGAGTATTTCCACAGTACCGTCTGAGTATTTGTGCAATTTGACTTTGGCCTTAATCAGAGCAGACTCTCCGTTGCCTGTAAATGCACCTCCGTGATTGTAGAATGCTATTCCTATTCCCTTTCCGCATCCGGTCTTATATTCCTTGACTTTTTTCAGATAATCAGAAGCCTTGAGAACCTGATCTAGCATTTCAGGAATCATAACTTTTTCAACAATCTTTCCGTTTGTACTTGTTGTATCACCCTGTTTGATAAAATATCTGCTTTTGTATTCAAGCGGATCTATTCCCAGACTCTGGGCAATGTGACACATGTGAGTTTCAACGGCAAAAAGAGTCTGAGGCGCACCGAAACCTCTGAAAGCACAGCTGGGATATGTGTTGGTTGCAACACCGAATCCTTCACTCCTGAAATTAGGGAAATTGTAACAACCTGTTACATGGAAACATCCTCTCTGGAGAACAACATATGAGGACGAAAGGTAGGCACCTACGTTGTAATAAACCTTGCTGTCCATTGCAAGAATATTTCCGTCTTTATCAAGACCTGTTTTGAAAACAACTTTTGAAGGATGTCTCTTGACTGAGAATTCAATATCTTCTTCTCTGTCAAAAATCATTTTTACACCCTTCTTGGTCTTATACGCTGCAAGTAGAAGCGGTCCGCAAAGTACGTCAGGAAAATGTTCCTTTCCTCCGAAAGCGCCACCGGTGGTAGACTGTTTTACAATAATCTTTTCCGGTGAAATTCCGAGTATCGAAGCTATGGATTTTCTGATGTAAAAAGGACATTGGGCAGAAGCGGTGATTTCATAATGATCATCTACAGGTCTGCAACAGGCTGCATTGGTTTCCAGATAAATATGTTCCTGAAAACCGGTTTCAATTGTTTCCTCAACAATCTTTGCGCAGTCCTTAAATACTTCATCTACATTCTTTCCGACTTCAAGTTTCAGATGACAGTGGATATTGTTGTCATTGACAAAAGCACCGCCTTTGCAGGCAAGACCTTCATCGATACTTACTGCAGGTTCCTGTTCTTCATACTCCACATTTATCTGTTCGAACAGATTCTCAAGTTCCGTTTTATCCGGACCTACAAGAAGACCTATACAGTCACCTACAAATCTGACATCCTTATCTGCAAAACATCTCCAGTCAGTAGCAATCATATGAAGATAATTATGACCGCCTTCAGGAATATCTTCTGCACTTACAAAAGTGTAGCCTTCAGGAAGAACAGGAATATTTATTTTCCTGATAATTCCCCTAGGAACGCTTGAACGCACCATTCTTGCCCAAAGGCAATCACTGAAGTCATAATCACAAAGGTATTTTGCAGTTCCTTCGCATTTAGCAACAGCATCAATCCTTCTGATTGACTTTGAAATGTCTTCTGTTACCATTTTTTCTCCTATCGAACTATGCCGCTTGTTCCGTCTGCTGACAGCTTATCTGTTCTTTCCCAGAGCTTTTCAGCGACCTGTGCAGCCTTAGCATATATTTCTTTTTCATCAATACCGTTGAATTTATGGTTTTCATAAAGAAGTTTACCGTTTACGAAAACAGATTCAACACAGTTGCTGCTCATTCCCCAGATGAAATGACCGGCAGCATTTTCCTTAAGCAAAGGTGTAGGATTCTGATAATCCAGAATATCTATATCCGCCTTATATCCGGCTTCAATTCTTCCGTACTTTCCATCATGGTATTTTTCCACAAATTCATTTGCCCTTGTTACGGCATTAAGATAATCACCCGGCCAGTACGGAAGCTTTGCATCTCTGTTTTTGAAGAATGCTATCTTACACTCTTCGAACATATTACTTCCGCAACCGTCCGTACCCATAACAAGATTCTTCATCTTGGGAAGATTCATATTGATTCCCACCTGATTGTTCATGTTGCTTCTGGGATTATGGGCTATGAAACATCCGCGTTCATTCATAAGTTCAATCTCATGTTCATTCAGATAGATTCCATGAACAAGGAGAGTCTTTTCATCCAGCAATCCTACCTTATCCAGCCTATCCATGATATCCATATTGTAGAAGTGATGAGACCAAACTTCATCATACTCACCTTCAGCAACATGGAGATGCATTCCGCGACCGGTCTGCTTGGCAGAATCAGCAAGCATCTCAAGACCTTCCTGAGGAATTGTAAACGGAGCATGACCACCTACCATAGCCTCGCAGAGAACATTTTCCTTTCTTGCTTTTCTTGAATCAACTTCTTTTGTAAAACGTATTCCTTCTGCTACACCGTCTTTGATTTCCTTCATTCCGTAATTTCTGTCGGTAATACCGTATGCAACAATACCTCTGACACCTACTTCTTCCATTCCCTTTGCAAGTGCAGACAAGGAACCGTTGATACAGTTGGGACTCTCATGATGATCTATACAGGTAGTTGTACCGTTCTTGATTGCATCAAGAGAACAAATAAGAGAACTGTAATATAGGGATTCTTCATCAAGGGCACGGTCAAGACGCCACCACCATTCTTTGAGAATCTGAATAAGGTCTGTCTGAGGACCTGCAGAAATAAGCATTGCTCTGGAAAGCCCGCTGTAATAATGATGATGGGCACAGACAAATCCCGGAATTACTGTTTTTCCGGTTGCGTCAATAACCTTATCTGCCTTGTACTTTGATTTAATATTCTTGCCGACTTCTTTAATCAAATCGTTTTCTATTACGACATCAACTCCGTTGAGAACCTCAACAGGTGTTTTTGTCTGAATCACTCTTGCATTTTCAATAACGGTAATCATGTATTACTCCTATTCATCTACTCTGCCCAGAAGATAATCATAGCAGAGGAATACCTGTTCAATCATATCTCTGGCAAGTTCCGGAATATCACCGCAAACATTTCCGTTTCCGTCAACTTTACAGTCTGTAATCTTTCCGTTGATTCTTACTTTGACTTTATCACCTTCAACATAGAAACCGCTGTTGGTACTGTCCTCAAAATCATCAATTCTGCTGAACAGTGTAAACTTATCCTTGTAAGGTTTTCCCTTATGGTTACAGAATGCAGCACAGTTTCCGCACTCATTACAGTAAGCATCAAGATGAAGAATCTGGAAAGGATCATCAGTGAATTCACTGAATCTCATATCAATTGCAACATTGGCTCTGTTAGGACATACGTCAACACATTTTGAACAATAATATGTACAGTCCATACATCTCTTGGCTTCCTGTTTGGCAAACTTTTCAAAATCTTTACAGATTTTTTCCGCTTTTATGCACATATGAGTTTTTCTGTTCTGAATATCTGCAAAGAATTTATCCTCTTCTTCAAGATACTCTTCATCATCTTCTTCACACTCACAACAATCACCGCAATTTCCATTGCAATTTTCATTACAATCACAATCACAATTACAATCACAATCGCAGTCACAATCTTTCTCATCACCGAACAATTTTTTCAATGTCGCTTCAACAGCCTTTCTCGCCGATGCAATACATCTGACAATAGTTGAAGGACCGCTGGCCATATCTCCGATAGCATAAACATCTGAAATCTTTGTCTCATTTGTTTCAGGATCAACTTCAGGCCATCCTTTTTCCGTTACAGGAATTCCGAACATGGAAACAGTTTCCGTATCTACATGCTCACCTATTGCAGTAATAAGATTGTCACATGCAAGTTCAACAGTTTCAGATGTCTCAACAGGACGTCTTCTTCCTGATGCATCAGGTTCACCCAATGCCATCTTTACACAGGTCAGTTTTCCGTTTTCCAGCTTCTTTGGATTGGCAAGGAAATAGAACGAAATACCGTCTGATTTTGCACAGGCAAATTCTTCAGGATCTGCAGGCATTTCTTTCTGAGATCTTCTGTATACTACGGCAACATCTTCAACACCGTTACATTTTGCAGCTGCTCTGGCACAATCCATTGCCGTATTACCGCCGCCTGTAACAACAACATGCTTTCCAAGTTTTGCCTGATTATGTTTGAACAATGAAAGGAATTCAAGAGAACCTATAAGTTTTGAAGTATCACCTCCAACCTTGATTTCATTATCCTTTTCAGAACCGATTGCGTAGTAAATAAATTCGTATCCGGAATCTCTCAAAGACTTAACTTTAACATCTTCCTTTTTAACTCCGAAAACAAACTTGACTCCATGAGCCTTTACATGGTCAATATCAGCCTGAACTGTTTTCGGTGAAATTCTGAAATCAGGAATAATATTTGCAACAACACCGCCTGCATTCTGCTCTTTTTCAAATATTGTTGTATCGAATCCGTTTCTTGCAAGGAAATAAGCGGCAGAAAGACCTGCAGGACCTGCACCGATAACTGCAGCTTTTTTCTCTCTAGCCTTATCAGGTTTTGCCCATTCTTTAAAATATTCTTCAGAGCCCTTTTCTACAGCAATTTTTTTCATCTGTCTTATCTGAACAGGACCTTCGTAATCCATTCTTGCACAATGATACATACACTGATGATCACAGATGTTGCATGTCATATTGGGAAGAGCATTGTCTTCATAAATTATTTCCAAAGCTTCCTTGTACTGTCCGTTTCCGACAAGACTTACATAGTCGGGAATGTCCTGATGGATAGGACATGCTGTCTGACAAGGAGAGACAAAACAGTTGAACATAGGAAGATCATCATTGACCTTTGCCTTATAGTCACCGCGGAATTCTTTCTGAGAATAGCATTCCTTTGCAGCATTATGAGAAAGATTTTTTACTGCTTGTACATCTATGGTATTTTTGCCCCACTGCGTACTTTCCTTATTCAGGATTTCCACCATGGACTGAAGTCTTGCATATCCGCCCGGTTTAAGCATATCCGTTGCTACGGTAATAGGTCTTATTCCGGTATCGAAAATTTCTTTTACAGAATATGCAGTAGCACCGCCGGAATAAGAAACAGGAAGTTTTCCGTTAAACTCTTCGGAAAGCTTTGCCGCAACGGTTGTTGAAATAGGAAGAAGAGCTCTTCCTGACATATATCGTTCATCACCTTCAAAGACATTATCGTTATTGACATTTGCCAATGTATTTGTAAGTTTGACACCGAAGCCGAGACCTTCTTTTGCTGCAAGATCTGTAAGTCTGTGAAGCATTGCAACTGCATCAGGATACTGAAGATCATGTTCAAAAGTTTCCCTCTTAAGTCCTACATGTGAAAAACCGATAGAGTCGAGAATATCCCTGACTTTGTCATATCCCAAAAGCGTAGGATTGAGCTTTACGAAAATATTGAGATGTTTTTCCGTAAGCATATAGGAACAGATGGCTTCAATTTCCTTAGGCGGACAACCGTGCATTGTTGAAATAGTTGCACTTGGACTGATGTTCTTGCTTATTCTGGAAGTAATGCCATCCAATGCCCCTGCATTCTTTTCAAGGTCTGTTCCGCAATAGAACTCACCTTCTTTGAGAAGGGCATCCAATTCATCTTTATACTGATTGAAATTCGGTCTGGTAGACGCATCAATCATACCGTTGATGTAATCCTGCATTTTAGGCTGTTTGATTCCCTCAAGATTATAACCTACAGACATGTTGAAGATAAAATCAGGCTCTGATTTCTTTCCTGTCAGAAGTGCCTGAAGAACATGTATGGCAAACCATGCTTTTACATACTCATCATAAGCCTTCGGAAGTGTGTATTCCGTTGACCATTCAACGTTATGTCCTTCATCCCTTGCATCAATACAAGGTTTGCTGATCATTTTCTTTTCACCCAGATAGTCCATAATCTGAACGGTTTTAAGTTCAATAAACCTGCCGCCTACAAGATATGCACTGATGATATTCTGAGCAAGTTGAGTATGAGGACCTGCGGCAGGCCCCAGAGGTGTTGCACATTTCTGTCCGAATACTTCAATACTGTTTGATGAACCTTTGTAAAAATTTTCTTTGCGAATTCCGAAAATGGAACCATGATTTCTGTACTCTGTAAACATTCTGTTGATAAGTTCACCGAAAGGAACCGGTCTCATAATGTCGCTCATATATATAGCCTCCGAATTTAAAATATTAATTCAATAAAATTTTAGACTATATAGTTCAGAAGTCAATAAAATTCAAACATTTTTGCAACAAGATGCAACAAATTTCTTTTCTGTAGATAAGTAAAATTTTTATTTGATTCATTTATCAATACATAAATTTTTTCCGTTAGAATTGCTCAATACATAAATGTTTTGAATAAATTTGATTTTTACATCAATTATCGGATTTTTATTATTTACAAGCGCGCTACTCGCGTGCAATAATCTTGATTGTTAAAAATTTTAGAGAAATTTAAGCGGAGGTTTCTATGCTTATTAATTTGAAAGTAAACAAAGAAGTAAGAGCCAGAAATGTCGAAGTCTGCCGTCAGAAAGGTATCCTCCTTCCTACATTCAAGCAGATGGTTGATCCTTCTGCAGTTCCTGCTTCAATCAAAGCAAAGCTTGCAAAGACAGGTCTTTGGGATGTAAATCCTGTAAATCTTTACAGAATTACATGGCACAATGAACCAAAAGAAAAAGGCGGTCTCTTCGGTGGTGTCAATTACATTGAACTTCCAAAGCAACTTACCGGTGTTAAGGCAAGAATTTTCTGTCTTGTAGGAAAATATTTCCCTACAGGTGCTCACAAAGTCGGTGCAACATATTCATGTCTTGCTCCTGCTCTTGCAACAGGAAATTTCGATGCACAGAACCAGCAGGCTGTATGGCCTTCAACAGGAAACTACTGCCGTGGCGGTGCTTACAACAGCGCACTTCTCGGATGTAAGTCAATCGCAATTCTTCCTGCAGAAATGTCTCAGGAAAGATTCAATTGGCTCAAAACAGTTGCAGGTGAAGTCATTGCAACACCTGGTTGTGAATCAAATGTAAAGGAAATCTTCGATAAGTGTCACGAACTTGATGAAGAACGTGGCAAGCACATTGTTATCTTCAACCAGTTTGAGCAGTTTGAAAACTATCTTTGGCATTACACAGTAACAGGTGCAGCTATTGAAGAAATAATCAAGAAGAACAAAATCAAGGCTGAAAATGTCTTCGGTTATGCATCTTCAACAGGAAGCGGCGGAACACTTGCAGCAGGTGACAGACTTAAGAAGGATTTCCCTGGTCTTAAGATTGCAGCCGGTGAAGCAAAGCAGTGTCCTACACTCCTCAGAAACGGTTTCGGCGGACATAGAATTGAAGGTATCGGAGATAAGCATGTACCTTGGATTCACAATGTAAAGAATACAGACATGATCTGCGCTATTGACGATCAGGATTGTATTGATATTTACAGATTGTTCAATGAACCTGCAGGTATCGAATATCTTTCAAAGACTGTCGGTCTTTCAAAGAAACAGATTGAAGATTTGCAGTACATGGGCATTTCAGGAATCGGCAACACACTTTCAGCTATCAAGATGGCTAAGTACTATGAACTTGAAGATAATGATTGTCTTTTCACAATCTGCACAGACTCTTCAGTTATGTACAAGTCAAGACTTGAAGAACAGAATAAAATTCAGGGTGCATTCACATCTGATACAGCTGCCAGAGTATTCAGCGGTTCTCTTCTCCATCAGAGTATTCAGGATGCTCTTGAACTCGGCTACTATGACAGACTCCGCATCCACAACCTCAAGTATTACACATGGGTTGAACAGCAGGGTAAGACATATGAGGAAATCAATAAGCAGTGGTATGACAGAGACTACTGGACATCAATTCCTCCTATGGCTGAAAAGATTGATAAGCTTATTCAGGAATTCAACAAGGATATCCTTTCAGGTAAGCCTATGACAAAAAAGGCTCCTGTAAAGAAAGCCGCTGCAAAAAAAGCAGCTCCTGCAAAAAAGGCAACTCCAGCCAAGAAAGCAGCTCCTGTAAAAAAAGCAAATAAGAAAGTCGTAAAGAAATAATTTACGAGATTACAAATGGCTGACAGAAGTTGAATTCTGTCAGCTTTTTTATTTGAGGTATATATGAAATTCAAGTATCAGTGTGTAGACTGCGGCAAAATTATTGAGACAGATGACATTATTTATCAGTGTCCGGATTGCGGAGGAACTGAAAAACCCGGAGAGTTCCCGAAAGGAATGTTGCGTGTTCTTCTGGATGAAAAAGAACTTAAAAGACTTAAGAAAAAAGATCATGTCACGATTTATGACTTTTTCCCGTACAGTGTACCTACTCCGGAAGTTTATCCTGTAGGAAATACTCCTATTGTCAAACCTGCACGTCTGAATTTAAAACTGGGTCTTGATAATGTTTATTGCAAACTTGATGCATATTTACCGTCCGGTTCATTCAAAGATCGTGCAAGTCAACTGATTGCAGCACAGGCTATTGCTCACAATACAAAGAAAATTGCTCTGGCCTCAACAGGAAATGCAGGAGCAGCAATGAGCTGTGCAGGCGCCGCTTACGGACTTGATATAATTCTCTTTGTTCCGGAAAAAGCTCCTGTAAACAAACTTATGCAGAGCGTCCTTTACGGAGCAACAGTTGTTCCTGTAAAAGGCACTTATGACGATGCATATCTTCTTTCCATTGAATACACAAAACAATTCGGCGGAATCAACAGAAACACTGCTTACAATCCTATGACAATTGAAGGTAAAAAAAGTGTTTCAATCGAACTTTTCGAACAACTGGGAAGACATGTTCCGGATGTTGTTTATGTGCCTACCGGTGACGGATGTATTATCAGCGGTGTTTACAAGGGCTTTTTCGACTTATGGAAATCAGGTCTTATAAAAAAAGTACCTCATATAGTGTGCTGTCAGAGTAAAAAATCAAATGCTATCAGCAAAGCTTTCAAAACCGGAAAGTTTAAAAACATTGAAGCATCTACCAGAGCCGATTCAATTTCCGTAGACTGTCCTGCTTCCGGCAGAATGGCAGTGCAATTCCTCAAAGAATTCGACGGATGGACAGTAGAAGTAACTGAAAAAGAAATTTTGGATGCTCAGATGTCACTTGTTCATGACAGCGGTGTATTTGCCGAACCTGCATCATCTGCTGCTTGGGCTGCTCTTGTAAAAGACAAAGATAATCTTGTTGAGAAATTCGGAAAAAATGTTGAAGTATGCGTTCTTCTTACAGGAATAGGATTCAAGGACATGGCAGTATTTGACGGCAGAATTACAATGCCGAAGGCCATAGAGAACAGTAAAGAAGCCGTAGTAAAAAGATTCGGCAAAAAATAATGCAGATGTTGTCAGATTGACTTTGTTTTGTTAGATTTTCATCAGGAGTTATTTATGAAAGAATATTTAATAGGTTTCGGAATAGGACTGTTGGTAGCCCTTTTTGTTCTTATTTACCAGTTGCTGAAACGCAAATCAATCGTAAAAGAGAAAAATCTTGAAATCAAAAACCTCAAGGAAATGCTGAATCAAAGAATGGATCTTGAGTCAGATGGGCTTTCAAAACTCAAAAATGAAAATGAAGATCTTAAAAAGAAAAATGAGAATTTAAGAGTCACAAATGCCAATCTTATGCAGAAACCGGGCAGAGCTGAAATACGTCAACTTCAGATTTATCAGAAAGCTGTTGACCGTCTCATAATCAACAGTCCCGGTTTCGGTGCTGCATGGCAGAGTGCCCTGAAAGATTCAGAATCAGAGTTTGAGGCAATCTACAACGGAACACAATCTTTCTGGAAGAGGATTCTTCCGGGAAAATCTGATGCAAAACTGATTTCCGAAAAGGATGTCGTTGACGAGCAGTAATGTTTTAAATTATTATTTTGACGTTGCCAGAGTGGTGGAATGGTAGACACTGGGGACTTAAAATCCCCTGGCTTCACGGCCGTACGGGTTCAAGTCCCGTCTCTGGTAATTGCAAAAAATGCTGAAATACTATAACCAGAACGGAATATTCAACGCCAGAAATTTATACAAAAAAGATGACAGTTACCCTAAAACAGTTATTCTTACCTGGCAAACTCAATTTCTCAGCGAACTATCAAAAAGATTTACAGTTTCCGATTATAACAAAAAACTATGTGCCGGCGGCACTTCAGTTACAACAAAGGTTTTCGAACTGAACGGAATTTCATTAGGGTTTGCGCTACTTCCAGCAGGAGGACCAATTGCCTCAATGATGATGGAAGAAATGGCTGCCCTTGGTGCTGAAAGATTCATTTTCATCGGATCCTGCGGAAGTCTTTTAGATGAAAAATCAGATTATCTTATTGTACCTACAAGAGCCTTGAGAGATGAAGGGACCAGTTATCATTATCTTCCTGCAGACAATGAATTTATAGAAATAGAAACCGCTCAGTTCACAGATGCTTTTCTTGATTCTGTAAAGGTTCCTCACAGAATGGGTTCAACATGGACGACAGACGCATTTTACAGGGAGACTCCGGGTGCTCTCAAAGAGGCCAGGGACAAACACTGTATATGTGTTGAAATGGAATGTGCATCCATTATGGCAGTTGCAAAAGCAAAGAATATTCCAACTTATCAGATTCTGTTTACCGCAGATAAACTGGAGTCGGAAAACTGGAATATAGGCCGCCTTAAAAACATGGGATTCACTACTTACGGAACTTATCTTGAAATTGTACTGGAACTTGCACAAAGATTAGCCGGTCCGAATCCCAGCGGAAGCAATTCGGAAAGAGTATAAACCAAATAATCTTTTTCGTTTTTTGCTAGTATCACAATGAATTTATCAGGTTTGCAGAATTCCATCATAACCTGACGGCAAACACCGCATGGAGAAGGATATTCGGAACTTTTTCTTCCGGTCTGTCCGGCAACAATTGCAATTGCAGTAAACTTTCTTTCCCCTTCACTGACAGCTTTGAAGAATGCAGTTCTTTCTGCACACACAGTAGGAGAAAAAGAAGCGTTTTCTATATTGCATCCGGTATAAATCTTTCCGTTGCCGGTCATAAGTGCAGAACCGACAGAATAATGAGAATACTTTACATAAGCTTTTTTACGCATTTCGGCGGCAGTTTTTATCAGTAATTCAATATCTTTCTCAGTCATGAAAAGATCCTCCGTTACGTTACAATTATATACTGATAAATTGTTGAAAACATACATTATTTGCAATATCATAAAAAACAGCTTAATCTTGCGATTTATATTAATTGGAGGTATAGATCATGAAGAAAATAATGACAGTATTGCTTATTGTTCTTTGCGTATTTGCCATGGTTTCCTGTAAGAAGGACAACTCAGCAAAGAAAGCAGAAACAAAAATTGCAATGATTTCAGACTATGGTGATATTACAGACCAGAGTTTCAACCAGACAACTTATGAAGCATGTAAGGATTATTGCGATAAGCACAACATTCCTTTTACATATTATAAGCCTACAACAGACTCAGAAGCAGACAGAGTCGGTGCAATTGAACAGGCAATCAACGACGGTTACCAGATTCTTGTAGCACCTGGATACGCATTCGGCGGATCAATCTCAACAGTTGCTTCTACATATCCTGATGTAAAGTTTGTCGGTCTTGATATTTCAGAATTCGATTTTACAGATGCAAAGGTTCCTGCAAACACTTATTCAATGATTTATCAGGAAGAACTCTGCGGTTACATGGCCGGTTATGCAGCAGTCAAGCTCGGATATACAAAGCTCGGATTCCTGGGTGGTATGGCAGTTCCTGCAGTAGTACGTTACGGTTACGGTTTTGTACAGGGTGCAAACGCAGCAGCTAACGGCAAGAGTATTGAAATCAAGTATGCTTACGGTAACCAGTTCTACGGTGATGCTGATATTACAGCAGCTATGGATACATGGTACAAAGCCGGAACAGAATGTGTCTTCGCATGCGGTGGCGGTATCTATACATCAGCAGCAGAAGCAGCAGCAAAGTTCGGCGGAAAGGTTATCGGTGTTGACGTAGACCAGGCTCCTATCATTGACGGCGCTTACGGAAAGGGAATTACAGTAACTTCTGCAATGAAGGGACTTTACAACTCAACACAGGATGCTCTTAAGAAGATCGTTGAAGAAAATGCATTCGATTCTCTCAAGGGTAAGGTTGCTACACTTGGAATCAAGGGCGGATTCGTAGGAATTCCTGAAGGTGCAGGCACACAGTTTAATTCTGACTTCTCACTCAATGATTACAAGAGTCTTGTAGCTGACATGGAAAGCGGAAAGATTACAGTAGACAATGACATTTCAGTAGACCTTTCAAAGGTTGCTAATGTTACATTCCTCGGAAACCTCAAGTAATCCTTGAATAGTAATCAAACAAACTTATGAAATGCGACTCTTTTGGGTCGCATTTCTTTTTTATATGGAATATAATTTCTTCAAAGCTAATTTTAGGAGGCCTCTGGATGGAATCAAAGTACGCAATTGAGATGTTGAACATCACAAAAAGATTCCCTGGAATAATTGCCAACGATAATGTAACTCTTCAGCTGAAAAAAGGAGAAATCCATGCACTGTTAGGCGAAAACGGTGCAGGAAAATCTACACTGATGAGTGTCCTGTTCGGTCTGTATCAAGCAGAAGAAGGAATTATCAAAAAAGACGGCAAAGAAGTAAAAATCAATGACCCTAACATTGCAAATGATTTGGGAATCGGAATGGTACATCAGCATTTCAAACTTGTTGAATGTTTTACTGTTCTTGACAATATCATAATAGGTGTTGAACCGACAAAACACGGTATTCTTCAAAAGGAAGTTGCAAGAAAGAAAGTCATGGAACTTTCTGAAAAATACGGTCTGCATGTAGATCCGGATGCATTGATTGAAGACATAACAGTAGGAATGCAGCAAAGAACTGAAATCCTCAAAATGCTGTATCGTGACAATGAAATTCTTATTTTCGATGAACCTACGGCTGTCCTCACTCCTCAGGAAATAGATGAACTGATGCAGATTATGAGAAACCTGAAAAACGAAGGAAAGAGTATCCTGTTCATCTCTCATAAGCTCAATGAAATCATGGCTGTTGCAGACAGATGTTCTGTTCTCAGAAAAGGCAAATATATAGGAACTGTTGAAACAAATAAAACATCCATTGAAGAATTGTCTGCAATGATGGTAGGAAGAAACGTAAACTTCCATGTCAAGAAAGGTCCTTCTCATCCGGGAAAAGTAATTCTTGAAATTGAAAACATGACAGTTGCCTCAAAATCACATGCAAATAATGCGGTTAAGAATGTCAGTCTGAAAGTACATGAAGGTGAAATTGTCTGTATAGCCGGAATTGACGGAAACGGACAGAGTGAATTTGTTTACGGTCTGACAGGTCTTGAACCTCTTGTCAGCGGTTCAATCAAGTTTAAAGACAAGGAAATTTCAAAACTACCTATCCGCCAAAGAAGCAAAATGGGAATGAGCCATATTCCTGAAGACAGACATAAACACGGATTGGTTTTGGATTATACACTGGAAGACAATTTTATCCTTCAGAGATATTTTGAAGATGAATTCATAACAAAAGCAGGATTCCTAAAACGTGATAACATCAGGTCGTACGCAGACAGACTTATAGAACAGTACGATGTCAGAAGCGGACAGGGACCGATTACACCTGCAAGAGCAATGTCCGGCGGAAACCAGCAGAAAGCTATTTTTGCCCGTGAGATAGATAAGAAACCTGATCTTCTTGTTGCTGTCCAGCCGGCACGAGGTATGGATGTAGGAGCAATTGAAAACATCCATAAACAACTTATTGCACAGCGAGATGCAGGAAAGGCTATTCTTCTCATTTCCCTTGAACTGGATGAAGTCATGGACGTTCCTGATAGAATTCTTGTTATGTACGAAGGTGAAATTGTAGGAGAATTCAATCCTAAAGAAACAACACAGGAAGAACTTGGTCTGTATATGGCAGGTGCAAAGAGAAAGGAGGTCAAAGCATGAAAGAGAATTTGCTTAAAAACAAAGCCGTTCAGGCTTTGATAGCTTCATTACTGTGTATTATTCTGGGTCTCTTGCTCGGATATGTTGCACTTCTTATCATCAACCCTGCAGGTGCATCCTCTTCAATGATTGAAGTAATCAAAAACTTCTTCCATTACAATATCAAAACTGCAAGAATCAAATATTTTGGAAATACACTTTCCAAGACTGCCCCACTCCTTATGTGCGGACTTTCAATTCTGTTTGCATATAAAGTAGGTCTTTTCAACATAGGTTGTTCAGGTCAGTACACAGCAGGAATCTGTGCCTGCCTATATGCTGCACTTAAGTGGCACTGGGGTTGGTTCCCATGTATGATTTTTGCAATTTTTGCAGGTGCAGCAGTAGCTTCAATTGTAGGCTTGCTCAAAGCATACTGCAATGTTAACGAAGTTATTTCAGGTATCATGCTCAACTGGATAGTTCTCTACGGAACAAACGCAATTCTGACAAATGTAAAGGAAGCAACCAGTCCATACACATTCATGCTCAGAGATGCCGGACCTAAAGCACTTCTTCCAAGACTTGGTCTTGATAAACTTTTTGCCAACAATGAATATGTTACAATAGCAATTCCGCTTTCCATCATAATGGCTGTTTTAATCATGATTATCCTTGATAAAACAAAGTTCGGATATGAACTTAAGGCCACAGGTTGTAATAAAAATGCAGCAAAATACTGCGGAATGGCAGAAAAAAGAAACATCATCCTCACTCTTGTTATTTCAGGAGCTCTCGCAGGATGGGCATCATCATTCTACTATCAGACAGGATACATCCAGTGGCAGTGCTCAACAGCATCTGTACCGGGAATGGGATTCAACGGAATTGCTGCAACCTTCCTCGGTGGATTGAATCCTATAGGAACAATTCTTGCATCTTTCTTCATCCAGCACATTACAGACGGCGGAGCGTATGTAGACAGAAGTATGTATTGTTCACAGATTTCAGATTTAATATCTTCAATAATCATTTACCTCTGCGGATTTGTACTTTTCATTAAATTGTCAATTGAAAAAATTGCCAAGAAAGCAGAAGAAAAGAAAGGAGGTAAAAACTAATGTTACTTCTTATACAATATACAATTATATTTGCATCGGTTCTTATCCTCGTCGCATTGGGCGGTTGTTATTCAGAACATTCGGGTGTCATTAACCTGGGTCTTGAAGGAATCATGGTAATGGGTGCATTGGGCGGTGCTTTGGCAATGAGATATTTACCGCTCGGAATGCCTGCATTCTTATTCATTCTTCTTGTAATTCTGTTTGCACTGCTTATCTCTGTTGCTTATTCAGCACTTCTCGGTGTAGCAAGTATTAACTTTAAAGCTGACCAGACAATTGTAGGAACCGCTCTTAATATGCTCGGAACCTCACTTGCAACAGTTATCGTAAAAGCTATTAATACAGCTGCAAATCCGAATGATGTAAGTTCAACAATTCAGTACATCCAGCCAAAGAAGAAGTTCCTTGTTTATTTCGGTTCATTCGAATTCAACTGGTTCATGCTGATTACTCTGATAGTATTGTTTGTTGCTTACTTTGTCCTCTACAGAACAAAATTCGGTTTGAGACTTATGGCTTGCGGTGAACATCCTCAGGCAGCAGCATCCGTAGGTATCAATGTATTCAAAATGAGATGGTCAGGAGTTCTGTTGTCAGGTGCATTCGGAGGACTCGGAGGAATTTGTTATATTCTTTCCGGTGTTTCAGAATGGAAATTTGAAAACGGAGTTGCAGGCTTCGGATTCCTTGCCTTGGCAGTTATGATCTTCGGTCAGTGGAAACCTCTCAGAATTGCAGTTTGTGCATTGATTTTCGGATTCTTCAGAGCCTTGGGAAATACATACTTCGGTTTTAATTTCCTTGTTCAGCTCAACCTGCCTTCAACTGTTTACAACATGATGCCCTATATTATTTCACTTGTTGTTCTTGCCCTTACCTCAAGCAAGTCAAAAGCACCTAAGGCAGAAGGTATTCCATACGATAAAGGAATGCGTTGATTATGTCAGATTACATGAACGGAACAGGGATTCAGTATCATCTCAAAATTAAGAAAGGTGACGTAGGACGTTATGTCATCCTTCCCGGAGATCCCAAAAGAGTTCCTCTTATTGCCGCACATCTGGAAAACGCAAAACAAATTGCAGACAGCCGAGAATACGTTACCTACACAGGGACGTTGGACGGAGAACCTGTAAGTGTAACTTCCACAGGCATAGGTGGACCTTCCGCTTCAATTGCAATGGAAGAACTTTACAAATGCGGTGCAGATACGTTTTTGAGAATGGGAACTTGCGGCGGTATTGCCCTTGAAGTAATCGGCGGAGATGCGGTAATTGCATCAGGAGCTGTCAGAAACGAAGGTACAAGCCGGGAATATGCACCTATAGAGTACCCGGCAGTAGCTTCATATGATGTTCTGAACGCATGTATACAGGCAGCTGAGAAATCAGATGTCAAATATCATGTAGGAGTTGTTCAGTGTAAGGATTCATTTTACGGACAACACAATCCTGATGAAATGCCTGTAAGTTATGAGCTGAAAGAAAAATGGGAGGCATGGAAGAAGCTTGGCGTACTGGCTTCCGAAATGGAAAGTGCTGCATTATTTACAGTTGCAGCAAAACTGCATGCCAGATGCGGTTCCGTTTTCTTTACAGTTGGAAATCAGGAAAGAGAAGCTTTGGGAATGGATAATCCCAAACTTCACGACACATCAAAAGTAATTGAATTGGCAGTTGCTGCCGTAAGACAGCTCATTGCCAATGACAAAAAGAGCGGGAAATAATTATTTCTCCAACACTTTCAATGCCGCAGCGGTTTCAGCAGCCAATGCGGCATTATTTATTACAAGTTTGATGTTTGCTTCAAGGCTGTCTCCGCCTGTAAGTTTTTGAATCTTATCAAGAAGATAAGGCGTTGTTTCCTTGCCTTTTATTCCCAGTTTTTTCATTTCTTCAATTGCCTGATTTATTGCCCGGTTGATTACTTTTGTATCCATACTGAATTGAGAAGGAATAGGATTGGCTACAATAAAACCGCCCTGAATTCCAAGCTCTTTCTTTGTCTGCCATGCTCTGGCAAGCTGATTGGGGCTGTCAACTCTATACGTAACTTTCAAACCGCTTTCCCTGCTGTAAAATGCAGGTAATTCAGATGTTTGATAGCCGTAAACCGGAATACCTTTTGTCTCAAGGTATTCTAGTGTTAGATTCAAATCCAAAATAGCCTTTGCACCGGCACAAATTACCATAACCGGAGTCTTGGTAAATTCATCAAGATCTGCAGAGATGTCCATTGAGGTTTCAGCACCTCTGTGGACCCCTCCGATTCCTCCGGTTGCAAAGATTTCCAACCCTGCCATAGAGGCTATCATCATGGTTGCAGCAACAGTTGTAGCTCCGTCTTCTTGAGAAGCTACAATAAACGGAATATCTCGTCTTGAAACCTTTGTTATGGCAGTACCCTTCTTTCCGAAGTATTCAAGATCCTCAGGTGTCAATCCTACCTTCAGACGTCCTTTTATGATTGCAATAGTAGCCGGAACAGCACCATGTTCACGGATTGTATTTTCAACAGCCATAGCGGTCTCAACATTCTTGGGATATGGCATTCCATGACTGATAATAGTACTTTCAAGAGCAACTACAGGCTTGTTATTTTCAAGAGCGTTTTTAACTTCATCTGAAAAATCAATGTATTTATTCATTATATTTAACCTTATATTTCACTGACCTTAACTTGTGTTCTTTCCTTGAACTTATGGACTGCATCTTTAAGCATTGTCCATGTCATTTCACGGTTTACAGAGGAAAGACTCAATGAATTAAGATAAGCAGCACTCTGACCGTAAACAAGACTTTCTTTCATATCATGCTCACGGAGAAGTCCGAATACAAACCCTGCCAGAAAAGCATCTCCGCATCCGTTAACATCAACAACAGGTTCATCAGGCATATTGGGAATTGAATACGTGATTATTGAACCTGCCACACTCTCAAAGCACATGGCTCCGTCAGAACCAAGAGTAATGATTCCACGCTTTACTCCCATCTCTGCAAATGCTCTTACTGCATCCGATACTCTGTCTTTTCCTGTCATTTCAAATGCTTCAACTTTATTGGACTTCAACAGATATACTTTATCCAGAATACCCATAAGCTTTCTGCATTTTCTGCCTGATACACAATCTGCAATTAATTTCAAATCGTACTTTGCAACCTTCTCAATTGTCTCTTCAGGCAGATTTGCCTCAATTACAACGTAATCTGAAAACAGAAGTGAATTGATGTTTTCTTCAATAATCTCAGGAGAAATGCCGTCTGTAATACCCATATCATTTACTCCCAAGACAAAGGAACCGTCATAGTCTGAAGTATATGCATACACTCCGGTTTTGGCATTTTCAAAAGGCTCAATCAGCAATTTCATACCAAGTTCATCCGAACGGTCTTTTACTACACGCCCGAAACTGTCATCGCCTACAGCCGTAAGCAAACTTACATCTACGCCGAAAAGACATAGAACTTCTGCAATATTTCTTCCTACACCA
Organism: Sphaerochaetaceae bacterium; assembly: GCA_045598675.1. Classification (GTDB taxonomy): domain Bacteria; phylum Spirochaetota; class Spirochaetia; order Sphaerochaetales; family Sphaerochaetaceae; genus JAZLEZ01. Next base: position 21,853 of record JAZLMO010000048.1, on the reverse strand, counting down.
CCCAGACCGAATTCTACATGTCCGATATTTGAATCATGAATGATGATATTTGAACCTGACTTGGCACAAATATCTATATTTGAACCACCAACTACCACAATATTATTCTGCATACCCAGAGTATATAACAGTTGCATTGTATTTTGAAGAGTACACTGAATTTGTTGTGTTCAGGTCATTTTTAACCTATTTTTAACCTATTTTTCATATTTAATATCAACAAAAATATCCAAATTTTGTATACGACCGGCGTAGTCACATACTATGGTAAATAATACGTTATTGTGATAGATTTTAAAACATGACAGATAAACTCAAGGACATTCAGTTCATTAACATTCCCAAGAACAGAAAAATCGGAAATTTCCTCTTACAAAGTGATATTCCCCTACCTGTTCAATTTGAAAAAGATCAGAAACCTCAGGACCTTCAGCTTACTTCAATAATTGCTGGTCTTATAAAGGTTGCCGCATACGATAACGAGAACGAACATTTCGGATACTACAGAAACATTCTTTTGGAAATGCAGCCCAATGTAGTGGAAGAACTGAATGCTGCGGCAATAGCAAAGAGTAAAAAGAAAGATTATGATTTTGCGCTGGAGCTGATGCTTGCAATAAACCACATCTGCGAGATTCCGGAATCATACATCAATCTTGCCGTACTTTATGCCCAAATGACTGTTGATTATCATAAAAACGGTGATGATATCAAAGCAGACATATATGATGACAAAATCAGTGAAATCCTGAACGAGTGCATTGAAAAATACCCTGAATACGCACCGGCATACAGTGAAATTTCCGCATTTCACATGAGACACGGAGATATTGAAAATGCAAGGGATAATCTTGATAAATTCGTAAAACTTTCAAAAGATGAAAAAGATAAAAAACAGGCTCAGGGAACTCTTGATAAACTTAACAGTATGATAAGTTCCAAAGATCAGATTCTGTATGCTTATGACAAAATGATGATGGGATGCAGTGATGAAGCTTTGGATGTCTGCAACAAGTATCTTGCAGCAAACGACCCATGTTGGGAAGCCTTTTTCATAAGAGGCTGGGCAAAGAGAACACTTGAAGATTTTGACGGCGCTCAGAAAGATTTGCTCGAAAGCCTTAAACTGGAGTCAAACAATGCAGAAGTTTACAATGAACTGTCAATCTGCGCCAGAGAATCAGGCAATATAGAACTTGCCAAAAGCTATCTGGACATTGCCTCTGATCTTGATCCCGAAAGCGTTGTATACCTTACGAATCTTGCATTCCTTCATGTCTCTGACTGTGAATATGAAGAAGCAAGAATCTGCATAGAAAAGGCACGTTCTTTGGATAAAAACGATCCTCAATTGAAGTATGTAATTACCGAATATGAAAAAAAATCAGGTGATACGGTAAAAGATATTGTCAAGGAAGAAATCTACACAGATGAAGATTTTGAAGAACTTCACAGACAAGATCATGAAAATCACCGTCATCACGAGGAAATCTGATGAAAACGGAAACTGTTACATGTAAAACAGAACAGGACATGGAAGACCTCGGAAGAAAGATGGGCTTGAGTTTCAAAGGCGGAGAGGTAATTTCCCTAAGAGGCAGCCTCGGAGCAGGAAAAACAGTATTTGCAAGAGGTGTTGCCAGAAGTCTGGACATAGAGGAAGCCATAGTATCGCCCACCTTTACCCTGCTCCAGCAATACAACGGAAAGCTTACAATGTATCACATGGATCTTTACAGAATCTCGTCAGAGGAAGATTTCATGATGATAGGCGGCGAAGATATGCTTTATTCAAACGGAGTATGTCTTATTGAATGGTCGGAAGTAATCTCTGATTTACTTCCGGAAAATACAATTTATATCCGGATAACCGTAAACGAAGATCAAAGCAGAACAGTTGAAATTACAAGGGCATAAAATGAATATCCTGGCAGTTGATACATCCAATTCTATTCTTACAGCAGCAATTCAGAAAGATTCCTATTACGAAGAGTACAGCTCCGTAGATTCAAGTCTTCAGCACTCCGAGACTCTGATTCCCAAAATCAATGAACTGTGTTCAGGTGCCGGAATCACGGCAAAGGACCTTGATTTACTTATCTGTACAAGAGGTCCGGGTTCATTTACAGGACTCAGAATTGCTATGTCTGCATTAAAAGGCATAGCTTTCGGAAGCGGTAAAAGTCTTGTTTCCGTTTCAACTCTTGAAGCCTATGCCAACAGAATAGATGATTATGACGGAGCTGTCGTCTGTGCCCTTGATGCTAAAAAGCAGAGATATTACCTGGCTGCATTTGAAATCAGAGAAGGAATTGTAAAAAGAATCTGCAATGATGTTGACGGCACCATGACAGATTTGGAAGAAGTACTTAAACCGTATTCCAAGATACTGGTCACAGGTCCGGATTCAGAAGCATTTGCCGCAATAATGGATGTTTTTTATAAGGGTTCAAAACAGATAGAAACTCACTTTGATGAAAACAAAAGCCTGGGAGTGTCTCTCATAGAACTGGGCAAAAAGCAACTTGATGAAAAAGGTGCAGACCATGTTGGACAGGGACCTGTCTACCTGAGAAAAAGTGATGCTGAAGTAGCACTTGAAGAAAGGCTGAAAAAGGAGGAACAAAATGGCTGAAGACAAAACCTATGATGTTCTTATCATCGGAGGCGGTCCTGCAGGACTTTCCTGCGGTCAGTACAGTGCAAGGGCAGGAAGAAAAACCGCTGTAGTTGAAGAGATGGCATGCGGCGGTCAGACTATGATTATCGATGAAATAGAAAACTATCCGGGACTTGGTAAAATTGCCGGTTATGAAATAGGAATGAAGTTTCAGGAACAGGCTGAATCTTTTGGCTGTGAAATAATTTACGCTTCTGTTTCAGCTATTGTTAAGAATGATAATATATTTACACTTTCCACCTCTAACGGCAATCTTGAAGCAAAAGCATTAGTAATTGCAACAGGTGCAAAACACAGAGCTTTGGGAGTTCCGGGAGAAGCGCAGCTTAAGGGACACGGAGTCAGCTACTGTGCAACTTGTGACGGACCTTTCTTCAAAGGTAAGAAAATTCTTGTTTGCGGTGGCGGAGACAGTGCTGTTCAGGAAGCAGTATACCTTACAAAACTTACTGACAAACTCACAATCTGTCACAGAAGAGACCGTTTCAGAGCCCAGATGGCAGTTGTCAATAAACTTAAATCCGATTCAAATGTCAGTTATAAAATGAATCATAATGTCGTAAGCATCAATGCTGCAGACAACAAAGTCAGTTCCGTAACTTTTTTTGATAAAACAACAAACAAAGAGTATACAGAAGACTTTGATGCCGTATTTGTGTTCGTAGGAAATGAACCTCAGACATCTCTTGTTCCGGAATGTGAGAAAACAGAATCAGGATTCATCAAAACAGACAACTGTATGATGACAAGTATTAAAGGAATGTTTGCTGTAGGAGATGTCAGGGATACCCCTTTCAGACAGGTTGTAACTGCAGCATCCGACGGTGCAATAGCGGCACATTTTGCATCTGAGTACATAGACGAACTTGAGGGCTCAAAGTACTGATATTCCACTGATATCACAAATTTGCTGTATATTTTGTTTGCCTTACTCCGCGCGCGGATTTAATATATTCATGTGAATATACTAATGATAACAAGCGAGGCTGTTCCATTTTCCAAATCCGGAGGTCTTGCAGACGTTGCCGGTTCTCTTCCCCCTGCTCTCATTGCAAAAGGTTTTGATACAAGAATTGTTGTACCTGCGTACAACACAAAACCGCAGGATGCCGGAAATTTTGAATGTCAATTCGACATTCCCATGCTCTCTACAAGCGAGCATATCGTCATTACAAGCAAGATTGTAAATAAAACAACATACTACTTTGTTTGTCACCCATGGTTCTGCGAAAGAAAGGGCATTTACGGCGATACAAGTTTTGCCCCATACGAAGACAATCTTGAAAGATTCAGTCTGTTCGACAAGGCTGCTCTTTACATGTGCATAAACCTGAACTGGAAACCGGATGTCATCCACTGCCATGACTGGACAAGCGGCCTCATACCGGTATTTATCAAAGACCTGAACAGCATATTCTTCATGAATACAAAAACTGTATTTACAATACATAACCTTGCATATCAGGGAATTTTCTCCAGAATGGGCTTTCTTCTTTCTGATACAAAACCGAATGAATCGTCTTTTTTGAACGGTCAGCTGAACATGATGCAGAGCGGAATAGCAACAAGTGATTTCATCACAACTGTAAGTCCGACTTATGCCCGGGAAATTCAGCAGCCGGAACAGGGTTGCAGACTTGATTCTGTTTTGGTGAAAAGATCTGCATATTTGAAAGGCATAGTAAACGGAATTGATGTTGATGAATGGAATCCTGAAACAGATATACTTATTCCGGAGCATTTTTCCGTAAATGATTTTTCAGGAAAGTCAAAACTTAAAAAACTTATACAGGAACAGTATAATTTACCTGTTGCACCTGATGTTCCGCTGTTTGCAATGATCAGCAGACTTGCTTCCCAAAAAGGCTTTGATGCTCTGTTGGGATGTCTTGAAAGAATGCTTAAAAACATGAGAATACAGTTTGTCATAATAGGAACAGGAGATTCTTCAATAGAAAGTCAGCTTCTTGATATTGCCTCAAGAAACAACAATCTTTCGGTTAACATCCTGTTTTCAAACAAAGCAGCCCATCTTGTAGAAGCAGGAAGTGACTTCTTCCTTATGCCAAGCAGATATGAACCATGCGGCCTCAACCAACTGTATTCCTTACGATACGGGACAATTCCCATCGCCAGACAGACAGGCGGTCTTGCAGATACGATAACAGATTTGGATGATGATCCTCTTCACGGTACCGGATTGCTGTTCGGCAACCTGAGTCCTGAGACAATCTACAGCCATGTAGAGAAAGCAGTAATGCTTTACCAGCGTGATGATTTCAACACTATAAGAAAACGTGCAATGAGTCAGGATTTCTCATGGAGTGCCTCAGCGGATGAGTACATCAAAGTGTATAAGCAGATAACAAATGAAAAATAAGGAGATATACATATGAAAAAAGACAGAGTTTTAGCAATCATTCTCGGAGGAGGAAAAGGAACAAGACTTTATCCTCTGACAAAGGATCGTTCAAAACCTGCAGTTCCTCTTGCAGGAAAGTATAGACTTGTTGATATTCCTATTTCAAACTGCATCAACAGCGGATTTAAAAAGATTTACCTTTTGACACAGTTCAACTCTGCATCACTGCATAACCATATTACCAATACATATAACTTTGACCAGTTCAGCAGAGGATTTGTAGAAATACTGTCTGCCGAACAAACTTATTCAAGTGACTCATGGTATCAGGGAACTGCAGATGCAGTAAGAAAAAACATCAACCATTTCCATGATCAGAGTGCAGATTACTATATCATTCTTTCAGGCGATCAGCTTTACAGAATGGATTTCAGCAAAATGCTCCAGCGCCATATAAGTACCGGTGCAGATCTTACAATTGCTGCAAAACCTATTTCAAGAAAAGAAGCAACAGGACTTGGAATCATGGGAACAGACAAAGACGGAATGATTACAAAGTTCTATGAAAAACCTGCACCGGATCTTGATATATCGGAATTCAAGGTTAATAAAGAATATCTTGAATCCTCTCTCAACATAAAAGCAGATGAGTCAAATGAATATCTTGCATCAATGGGTATATACATCTTCTCAGCCAAAGTAATGGAAGATGCATTAAAGGGAAAAGAAACGGACTTCGGAAAGGAAATTATTCCGGGTCTTCTGAAAACAAATCGTCTTGCAAGCTACCTGTTCAACGATTTCTGGGAAGATATCGGAACAATCAAAGCTTTCTATGACACCAACATAGACCTTGCAAGTGCACTTCCGAGATTCAATTTCTATGATGAGGAGATGCCTATCTACACACACAGAAGATATCTACCTGCCTCAAAAATCAATTTCTGCAATATCTCAAGTTCACTTACATCCGAAGGGTCAATCATAACCAACGCTTACATAGTGAATTCAATCATAGGAGTCAGAACAATCATTGAAAGCGGAGCCTCTCTTGACGGTGTATATGTCATGGGTGCAACAAGATACGAAACAGAGGAAGAAAAGGCTGAAAACCAAAGTAAAGGAAAACCGAATATAGGAATCGGAAAAGGTACAATCATCAAAAGAGCCATTATCGATATGAATGCTAGAATCGGCGAAGGATGCAGAATCGGTATTGATGATATCAAACGAGAGGACTGTGATAATGAAAACTATTCAATCCATGACGGAATCATTATCATCAACAAATTTGCCAAGATTCCAAACGGAACAATTCTCTGATTACAATAGATTACAATAGATTACAATAGTATAATCTGTGGAAAAAGCAGATGAACGACAGCGACGCCTAAGGTGAAATATCCCAGGGCGTCATTTTTTTTGTACAAATCTATTTTGAAATCCTTTCTCAGAAATTTCACTGTAAAATAAAACAGATTAATGAAAATGGTGACTGCAACAATAAAATCTCCCAGGAACACTGGACCGGGATCTAATGGAAAAATAAAATTAGCAAGCATCAGCAGAAAACCCAGAACCAATGTAATTACCCTTCCCTTTTTGCTTCCATAGACTGTTTTTCTGAGATTGCTCAGCAGAAAAAAAGATGCACCCCATGTATCTGAAAGAATCAGACAGGCACAGAAGACAAGGAACAGTTCGGAAATAAGGTAAAGTTGCACCATAACCTGATTATATTATCATTGATTTAATATTCCAATAGAGATAGCATTTACTTATCCGGGGGTGCTGTAAAAAGCTGAGATTAAACCCCAGAACCTGATCCGGTTAATACCGGCGGAGGAAGAGATGCAAAGAAAAATCAAAATATTCATTATGCTCATTACAATTGTTATGTTGTTCGGTTCATGCCGTAAGCAAGAAGAAAAAGTGCTTACTGTTTATGCCTATGACTCTTTTGCGGATTCATGGGGACCCGGAGCCGAACTTGTCAGTGAGTTTGAAAACAAAACGGGTATCAAAGTCAATCTGGTAGGCTGCGGAGGTGCAGTTGAGATGTACAGCAGACTGCTTTTTGAAGGTAAAGACACCCCGGCTGATATTGTATTGGGACTATCGGATAATATGGACATAGACAGTAGTATTTTCGACAGCCTAGAAGAATTTGATTACGGATATTACTGCTTTCTGTACAATCAAAATGAGATAAGTGAAATACCTATATCTTTTGAAGATATGATTAAACCTGAATACAAAGGAAAATACATACTTGTAGATCCCAGAACCTCATCCGTAGGACTGGGATTGCTGAAATGGACTGTTCTGACAATGGGTGAAGAGCAAGCAATGTCATGGTGGAAAACAGCAATAAATAATGCACTTACAGTCTGCGATTCATGGTCTTCTGCATACGGACTGTTCACTGAAAATGAAGCACCGATTGTAGTCAGTTATACAACAAGTCCTGCCTATCACATCATCAATGAAAACAACTATGATATTAAAGCCGTTGAATTTGCAGAAGGCCACATAAAAACAACTGAATACATAGGGATTCTCAAAAACTCTGACATGAAAGATCAGGCAAAACAGTTCAGAGACTTCATACTCAACGAAGGCCAAAGCAGAATAGCAGTTTCAAACACAATGTTTCCTGCCAATCGGGAAACTGATATTCCCAAGGCTCTTGAGAATTGTTTAAGACCGGTACACTTACTGGATACCGGGAATTACAGAGGAAGCCAAAAAGAGCTCATTGAAAAATGGACTCTTAATATAGTGAACTGAAATGATCAGAGGAAAATTCAACATTACATATTCCGTCCTCGCTTTTTCAATATTTGCACTTATATTTTTCATTCCTGTAATTCTGACTCTTGCAAATGCGGATACTCAGAGCATAAAGACAATACTGAATCAGCCATACTACAGGCACATACTCGGGTTTTCCCTGATTCAAGCTGTACTTTCAGCATTCTTTTCACTATTAATAGGGCTTCCGGGTGCATGGATAATGAATAACATTGATTTCAGGTTTAAGAAAACAGTCAAATCAATCTATGCAATTCCATTTATCCTCCCTTCAATTCTTGTTGTACTTGGATTTGTCATTTTTTACGGCAACAGCGGTTTTTTAAGCAGAATCATCGGACATAAACTCAATTTGATGTACAGTTTCAAAGCCGTAATCATGGCCCACGTTTTCTACAATTTTCCTGTTGTAATAACAATTACAGGAGATGCAATGTCAAAACTTGACAGGAGAATAGAAGAAAGTGCACAGAACAGCGGAGCCGGAGATTTAAGAATAATCTTCTCTATTACCCTGCCAAGACTCATGAACTCCATTCTGTCATCATTTCTTATGGTCTTTCTTTATTGTTTCACAAGTTTTGCAATAGTACTCATACTTGGTGGCGGTCCTGCAATGACAACAACTGAAGTTGAAATATACAGACTTGCCAGAATCAACCTTGATATTCCCATGGCTGCATCTCTGAGTCTGTGTTCCATTACTATAGTCATGTTGATTTTATTTTTACAAAATACACTCGAAAACAAGAGTGTGATTCATGAGGAAATATCTGTTTATACTAAAAAAAGAATCATCAGCAAAAGCGTAAAGCTATTGGGAAATGTTTATGTAATCTTATCTGTTCTGTTCATTGTCTGTCCTGTTGTTTCCGTAGTAATCAGATCATTTATTGCCAGTTCAAGCAGAGCCGGGAAAGTATTCCTGTCGCTGAACGCCTACAGGTCATTGAGCTGGGATTGCCTGAAACAGACATTTTCAATCGGAGTATCTTCGGCATTGATTGCCGTATTCATTGCCTTGGGTATATTGAGAAAAGGTAACAGCATAATCACTATGCTCCCGCTTGTAGTAAGCTCTGCAATTGTAGGCCTCGGATATCTGGTAGTCTCTGAACACTTGAGTTTTCTTCCGAATACAATTCTGATAATTCTTGCCCACTCTGTGATTGCCATGCCGTTTGCACTTAAATCCATCAGAAGTATTTATGTTAAGATTCCTCAAAGTTATGGGGAAATTGCCCGTCTGGAAGGATGTTCACAGTATAAATATTTTACCCTAGTGGAACTGCCGATTCTGAAAAAACCGATAATTTCTTCATTTCTGTTCTGTTTCTGTCTGAGTTGCGGAGAACTGAATGCAACCGTCATTCTGGGAAATTCACAGATAAATACCATTCCATTGCAGATAAAACATATGATTTCCTCTTATAACTATCAGGGGGCCTGTGCTTGGGGAACAATCCTGATTGTGCTTTGTTTTGCTTTCTTCTATCTGGGAGAACTGTCAACCTGAGAAATCATTCTTACGGATTTTTTCTATCTCATCTCTGATGACTGCCGCTTTCTCAAATTCAAGATCTTTGGCACAGGCAAGCATCTGAGCCTCAAGTTCCTTAATGTACTTTTTACGTTGAGAAGGATCAAGAAGATTATATGAGGCTTTCCTTACCTTCAGCTCTTCCTGTTCATCTTCTATCTTATCTTCCCTGTCACGCTCAAGAATGTCTTCTACAGCCTTTTTTATTGTTTTCGGAGTAATTCCATGTTCCTCATTGTATTTTATCTGAATAGCCCTTCTTTTGGATGTTTCTGCTATGGTTTCTTCCATGGCTTCACTTATTCTGTCCGCATACATGATTACCCGGCCTTCTGCATTTCTGGCTGCTCGTCCTGCAATCTGAATAAGGGAAGTAGTACTTCTGAGAAAACCTATCTTATCCGCATCCAGTATGGCAACAAGAGCAACCTCCGGAAGATCAAGACCTTCCCTCAAAAGATTTATACCCACAAGGACATCAAAGTCACCCTTTCTCAGTGCTGTGAGAATCTCAACTCTTTCTATGGTTTCAATTTCTGAATGAAGGTATCTTACCCGTACACCTTTGTTGGCAAAGAAATCGGCAATGTCTTCTGCCATTCTCTTTGTAAGTGTAGTTACCAGTACCCTTTCCCCTTTTGCCGTACATTTTTTTATTTCTCCGTACAGATTTTCTATCTGCCCCTCTGTATGACGTACATCAATCACAGGATCAAGAAGTCCGGTAGGTCTTATAATCTGCTCAACTATACGTGAAGAAAGCTGTTTCTCTGTCTTTCCCGGAGTTGCACTCACAAATATTCTCTGTCCTGCAACCTCATCGAATTCTTCATATTTCAAAGGTCTGTTATCCAAGGCAGAAGGAAGACGGAAACCGTACTGCACCAGATTTGCTTTTCTGCTGTGGTCTCCTTCATACATTGCCCCTATCTGAGGCAAAGTAACATGGCTTTCATCAATAAATGTAAGAAAATCGGGCTGAAAATAATCCAACAGTACGGCAGGTCTCTCACCCGGGGCTCTGTTGGACAGAGGTCTTGAATAGTTTTCTATTCCTGAGCAATAACCTATTTCCTGAAGCATCTCAAGGTCATACTCAACTCTTGTTTTGATTCTTTCCGCTTCAACAGGACGTCCGGTATTCATAAACAGTTCATACTGCTCCTGCATTTCTTCACGGATTTTCTGCAAAGCATTATCTACCTGTTCCTTTGGCATTACAAACTGTTTTGCAGGATAAAGTGTAAATGCTTCCTGTTCCCTCAGTATCTGCCCTGTAAGCGGATCAAACCACTGAATGGAAGATACCGTGTCCCAGTCCAGAACAAGGCGGACCGCACTTTCAAGATAAGGCGGCCATATTTCTATTACGTCTCCGTGTGAACGGAAAGTTCCATGAGAAAGGATGTAATCGTTTCTTTCGTACTGCATTCGGACAAGCTGTTCAAGTTCAATATTGTGCTTGAAAACCATTCCTTTACGCAGAACATGGGTCATATCCTTCAGGGAAACCGGGTTCGCCAAACTGAAAATACAGGAAACCGTGGACACGACTATTACATCTCTTCTTTCCATAAGAGAGAAAGAAGCAGACATACGCATTCGGTCTATTTCGGCATTGATATCGGCATCTTTTTCTATATAGAGGTCTTTTCCCGGCACATAGGCTTCAGGCTGATAATAATCATAGGTCGACACAAAATACTCAACTCTGTTATCCGGGAAAAAGCTTTTGAATTCCCTGTACAGTTGAGCCGCAAGCGTTTTATTGTGTGAGAGGACAAGAGTCGGACGCTGAACCTTCTCTATTATTTTTGCCATTGTGTAGGTCTTTCCGGAACCGGTAACGCCTTTTAATGTCTGAAAGCGGTCACCTGACAGTACACCTTGAGCAAGCCTGTCTATTGCCTGTTGCTGATCTCCGGATGTTCCGAAAGGAGCATGAACTTTAAAAGGGTTATCTATCCACTGAACACTTCCGTGAATGTTGGAGATGGTTTCTCCTCCCCATGATGAATCTACAATATCTTCTGTCATCTGTTTATCCAGTTAACATTTTCCGCACTGCGCTGCACAAGTTCAACTTTAAAAGTCTTTTCAACACCGTTTCTGTTTACGGTAACAGATACCTTATCCCCGGGTCTTGTATTTGACAGGGCTGTAAAAAGATCTCCGTATTCCGAGACAGAAACACCGTTTATGGATGTAATTACATCACCTCCGAGGTAAATTATCGAAGATCCGTATCTTACCTGGTCTTTTCCGCCCTTGAGACCTGCTTTTTCAGCCTTTCCGGCAGGTGATACCTGGCTTACCAGAATTCCGCTGTTAACTTTCAGTCCTGCATAATCGACTATCTGCTGTGTAAGCTGAACAGGTATTATATCTATCCAGCCTCTGTTGACTTTTCCGTACTTGATCAAGTCCTGAACACTTGATGAGGCAGTATTGGACTCAACGGCAAAGTTCATTCCCTCGCTTATTCCTGAACTTGAGTAAATTGATGTAGATATACCTATTACAAGGCCCTTTGAGTTGAGAAGAGGTCCTCCCGAATTACCGGGATTTATAGGAGTATCTGTCTGAATCATTCCCAGAAGAACCTTTCCGTCATCATTTCTGATAGGTCTGGACAGCCCTGAAATAATTCCGCTGGCCATTGTTCTGTCAAAACCGAACGGATTTCCTATTGCAAGGACTTTCTGTCCTACTGTAAGAGAAGAAGAATTACCGAATTCCAGAACAGTAAGCTTAACATCGGAAGGTACGGTGATTTTAAGAACCGCAATATCGTTTTCCTCATCCATTCCTACAATCTGTGCATCATACTTCTTGCCGTCAAAGGTTGTTACCACAATATCTGTTGCGTCCTTGACAACATGACTGTTTGTCACAATGTATCCGTCCTGAGACACAAAGAATCCCGAGCCTACTCCATTTGAAGGTATTGCATCCAAAAACGATGAAACACTGGCTATATACTGAGTTCCTATATGAACTACAGCCTGATTGCATTTTTCAAACACAGTGATGTTCTGAAGTTCATCTGCACTGTACTGCCATGTTGCATTATCACCTTTGAAAAGTGTAATTCCGTCCTCTCCGTAGAATATATTGTTTACAGGAACTCCTGCCATTTCCAGAAGTCCTTTTTCTCCGTAAACACCTATGACTTCCTTCATTGTTTTTCTGAGCTCATTTTCCCTTTTTTTGGCTTCAACTGAATTTGTCCAAGAAAAAAGAATGACTAAAACGGCAATTGAGATAACACAAATCAATCCTATGAGAATTAGTTTTACAACTTTGTTTCTGATTTTCATCTGAAAAATTTTACCTTGTATGTCGGGAAGTGTGCAAGAAGAGTTTGACTTTCATCCTCACCCAAAATAAAACAACTGGTGGACAGAGCATCACATATAAGACCTGATTCACCGATAACCGAAACAGAACGGATTCCGTTTGAAACAGGGTATCCTGTTCTGCCGTCCATTATGTGACAATACCGTATGCCGTCTGAAATAAAGAATCTTTCATAATTCCCAGAAGTAACAATGCAAAGATCGGACACTTCTACAGTACTTTTATATTTTCCTCTTTCTGAATCAGGATCCTGAAGTCCTATGAGAAAGTCTTTTCCGTCAGGTTTGCTGCCAATACAGCAAATATTTCCTCCGAAGTTTATTACAGCACTTTCTACACCGTTATTTACAAGAATTTCTCTTGCAACATCAGATGCATAACCTTTGCCCAAGGCTCCGAAATCAATTTTGCGTTCCTTAAGAGCTTCTGCTATTTCTTCAGAAGACGGCACCCTTGGACTGTCTGTTCCTATTCCCCAAAGATCCGATACTTTCCCAAGGTAAGGAGAAAACGCTCCACCTGTCAGTTTTTCAAAGTTTTCACCGGTGGAAATCAGAAAAATAACGTCTTCGTTGTTTTGGTTGAAATCGCCGTTATTCAGCTTGGAAACCGCAGAATCAGGTATCTTACAACTGATTGTGTTTTCCAGTTCATTCATCCTTTTCCAGACTTCATCAAATACCTTATCGGAATGTCTGAATTTTCCGTATACGGTAACCGAGCACAGAGTTCCGAAACAAAATCTCTGACTTGTTTTGCTCTTTGAAGAATAAAAATATGTTTTAACATTGCATGAGGAAAACAAAACAGAGAATAACAAGACTGAAATTAATAGGACAAGTGTTAGAGCAGAAAACGGTTTTTTATTTAATCTCATGGGATTGTGGAGGATTGCACCCTTCTCTTGTACAGTTTATTGCAGCAGCATTTGATGCCCTGTTCATAATACTGAGTATTTCTTCTTCTGTCAGATTGTAATTCTCAAACTTTTTCATGTCATTAAGACAAGCAAGAACCGTAGCAGAATAAGTATCTCCGCATCCGATTGTATCTTTTACATTTTCCACCTTAACTGAAGGTACCGAAAATGCCTTTTCAAGTGCTTTGGAGTACCATATTGAGCCTTTTTCACCTTTTGTGACAATAAGATCTTCCTTGCAGATTTCAAGAACCTGCTGTTCTGTTTTTCCCCAATACATAAGATCTTCTTCACTGACTTTGACAATATCCGAAAGACCTGCCGCTTCTTCAACTGTTTTCAGATACTCATTCTTATCTGAAATTATAAAACTCCTTATATTCGGGTCAAAGAATTTGAAAATATTATTCCTTTTTTTCAGAAACGACAGTATTTGACCTGAAGCTATAGGGTCGGAGAATGTTACTGAACCGAAAAAAATGCTGTTTATATCTGAATTGTTTGCAAATACCGCATTCAGATCATTTTCAGTTAAATGAAATGCAGATGTTCCTTTCCAGTCAAATTCGTACCTGACACTTCCCTTTTCAACAATGGCATTTGCAGTCATTGTCCTTTCCTTTAATCCGCAGAACAGAGGATCAAAGAGAATGCAATTGTCAATTATGAACTGAAGAATCATTTGTCCTTCAGCATCAGATGAAATACCTCCCAAAAAGGATACCGGAGCACCCTGTCGGGAAAGCGCAAGGCTTACATTCATAGGGCATCCCCCTATGAAGGGTTTGTTGTTCTTATAATCAATTAAGGCTTCTCCGATTGCAACAATCATGTGCAAAGTATATCATAATCGCGTTAATAATACCAAAGGGTCCCTTTGGAAGGACATACGGAGGAAATAATGGAAGAAATCATTAAAGAAACAGAGGAAGAAAGACCTCTGAACTTCATCGAAAAAATCATTGAAGATGATTTGGCAAACGGCAGAGTCCCTGATAACAAGATAATAACCCGTTTTCCGCCTGAACCGAACGGTTACCTTCATATAGGTCATATCAAAAGTATTTGTCTGAACTTCGGTCTTGCTCAGAAATACAACGGTGAATGTCATCTGAGACTTGATGATACAAACCCTGCCAAAGAAGACATGGAATACATTGATTCCATAAAAAGTGATATTCATTGGCTTGGTTTTGATTGGGGAAAGCATGAATACTATGCTTCAGACTACTACGATCAACTCCATGAAATTGCAATTGATCTTATCAAGAAAGGCCTGGCATACGTGGACAGTCAGACACCGGAACAGGTAAAAGAAAACCGCGGTACTTTGACGGAACCCGGAAAGAATAGTCCTGACAGAGACAGAAGTATTGATGAAAACCTCAGATTGTTCAGAGAAATGGGTGAAGGTAAATATCCTGAAGGGAAGTATCTTTTAAGAGCAAAACTGGACATGGCTTCTCCTAATATCAACATGAGAGACCCGGCCCTTTACAGAATCAAATTTGCAGAACATCCCAGAACCGGGAACAAGTGGTGTGTCTACCCTATGTATGATTTCACCCACCCTATTAGTGATGCAATTGAGGGTATCACTCATTCAATCTGCACTCTTGAATTTGAAGATCACCGCCCTGCATACGACTGGGCATGTTCTATAGACAACATTGAACATGCACCTCACCAGTATGAGTTTGCAAGACTTAACATCAACTACCTTGTAATGAGCAAGAGAAAACTTCTTCAGCTCGTCAACATGGGAATTGTAAGCGGTTGGGATGATCCCAGAATGCCTACCGTCAGTGGTATAAGAAGACGCGGTTATTCTCCTGAATCAATGAAAGACTTTGTAAACAGAGTCGGAGTTGCAAAAGTAGAATCAGTTGTAGATTACTCTCTCATGGAATTCTGTGTACGTGATGACCTGAATAAGAGGGCAAAGAGAGTTATGGCAGTCCTTGATCCTATCAAAGTAGTCATAGACAACTACCCTGAAGACAAGGTCGAATACTTTGAAACCGAGAATAATCCGGAAGATCCCGAATCCGGGAAAAGAGAACTTCCTTTTACAAAAGAAGTGTTCATTGAACGCGAAGATTTTATGGAAGAACCGCCCAAAGGTTACCACAGACTTTATATCGGTAATGAAATCAGACTTAAAGGGGCTTATTTCATCAAGGCTGTAAGCTGTGAAAAAGATTCTGAAGGAAAAGTTTCAGTAGTCCACTGTACCTATGATCCTGAAAGCCGCGGCGGAGAAACTCCGGACGGGAGAAAAGTCAAAGGAACAAGCCACTGGGTTTCTGCAAAATACTGTCTGAATGCAGAAGTCCGTCTCTACGATAAACTGTTCCTCACAGAATATCCGGGCGGAGAAACAGGTAACTATCTGGATGATCTCAATCCTGAGAGTCTTGTAACCGTAAATGATGCAAAAGTTGAAATGTCACTTAAAGATGCTAAATCAGGTGACTACCTGCAGTTCATAAGAAGCGGTTACTTTACCCCGGATTATGACAGCACCCCTGAGCACCTTGTTTTCAACAGAACTGTTACTCTCAAAGATTCCTGGGCAAAGCAGAAAGCCAAGATGGGTCTCTGATTTAAAAGTAACGGTTTAAACAGTTTTCAATAATTTCCAATGGTCTTGTTTTTCCTTTCCAAGACCATTTTTATTACACTTCAAGGGTTGTTATGCATTATGTAACCTTTTTTAATAATTTTTCTGCTAAAAGTCACATTTTTGTATTCTTTTTAAGATTTATTTACAAAAAAGAATGCACTCAAAAAAACAGACACAGGTAAATTATTTTTTAGGCTTTAAATCATCGCTGTTCCAGAAGAAGTCAGAACTGTCATTTCTGTTTCTGGCAGGCTTGAATGTATCATAACCGTAAGGTTTTTCACGTTTTGCAGAACTTTTTCTGGAATCTTCACTGTGTCCGTACCTTGGACGGTCTTCTCTATGCTCATAAGAATCTCTGTGTTTATATGAATCCCTGCGTTCGTGTGAAAATCTGCGTTCTGTGTCAGAATGTTCACGTCTCGGACGAAAACTTCTGTCATCTTCTCTTCGACTGTATGAAGATCTTCTGTCGTCTTCACTGTGTCTGTATCTCGGACGGTCATCTCTGCGACCATATCTCGGACGGTCATCCCTGTGTTCGTATGAAGATCTGCTCTCGTATGAAGATCTGCGTTCTGAGTCAGAATGCTCACGTCTGGGACGGTCATATCCTCTGTCATCGTAATTTCTTCTGGGACGATCTGAACTCTTGTAATCCCTTCTCTCTGCTCTATCTCTCTTTACAGGAGCACTCTTTTTATCTTCGCTCCAATCCAATGAAAGACTGTCATCATTCATACTCATAATCCAACTCCTGACCGTACCTTTACGGCCCTTAACAAAACCTTCTGCCCACATAATATTTGTAAGCTCTTTGACGCTCAAACCTTTAAGGCGTCTTTTATCCATCTTAAAACTGCCCAGATTTGTGGAGAAAAGAATAAAACCGCCCTTTCTCAGTATTCCGGTAAGTCTTTTAATCCAATAATAAAAATCACGCTGAACATCAAAATCATGTTCCATCTTATGGCTGTTAGAGAAGCTCGGCGGATCGAATATGATTATGTCATAACGTTGGTTATTATTCATCATATCATCAACAAATTTTGAAGCATCCATACAAACGCATTTGTATGTTTCACCCTCAAAACCGTTGGATGAAAGATTCTCTTCAGCCCATTTTGTATAAGTTGCAGACAAATCAACACTGGTAACTGATTTAGCCAGTCCGCTTGCAGCATAGACGGAGAAACTTCCCGTGTAGGAGAAAAGATTCAGAACATCCATACCTGCACTGCTCTGTTTGATGAAACTTCTGGTGTTCACATGGTCGAGGAAAAGACCTGAATCAGCATAAGAAGACAGGTCAGTCTTAAATACAAGATTGTTCTCCTTTACGGAAACAATCACAGGTTCTGCCTGGTTTTTCTCATGTTGTTGCCCTTTTTCTCGTTTTGAGCGGTAGAGGTATATGATTTTATCCCTGTCTACATAGGCAAAACGGGAGATGATATCCAGACAGATTTCCCTTACCTCATCTGTCATTATTACATCTCCGTAATCAACGACACGGGCATAATTTGAGTAAAGATCAACAGTAACGGGAAAAACTTCAAGATTCCTGTCGTAAATTCTGAAAACATCAGTTCCTTCCGGCAATTTGTCATGACGAAGAGACTGAGCATTATTTTTCAGAATTTTCGAGAAATCCTTCTGAACGTAAGTATCCATCAGTTGTATTTTTCAATTATAGACTTGAGCAAGTTCAAGCGAGTATCAAGTTCATCTTTATCCTTTGCCTCAACAATAAGACGCAGGAAAGGTTCCGTATTGGACTTGCGGACACTGAACCACCATGTAGGGAATTCTATTCTATAACCGTCGAAATCGAGAATCTTATCAGGATTCTGAGAAGCAAAAGTATCGTAAATTTCCTTAATACATTCATCTTTATGATCAAGCTTGAAATTTACTTCTCCGCTGTTTGCATATACAACCAGCTTATCAATGAAACTGCTGATTGAAGAGCCGGAATTCTTCATCTTTACTGTGGTCTGAAGAACAAGAAGTGAGGCAAGAATACCGCTGTCACAGTTGTTGAAATCTCTGAAATAATAGTGACCTGCAAGTTCGCCGCCGAAAATACAGCCCAATTCTCTGATTTTATTCTTTGCATATGCATGACCGACCTTCCAGATGATAACGTCAGTTGCACCTTGTCTCTTCAGATACTCTGTTGTAGAACGGGAAGTTCTGATATCAACATAAATTGAACCCTTCTCTTTTGAAAGATAATAATCACCTATTATGGAAGTTGTGAAATCAGGCTGAATAAAACGACCCTTATTATCAATGAAAAGAACCCTGTCTGCATCACCGTCATAAATAATACCGCAGTCACTGTCGTTTGCAACAACGGCCTTTTCAAGCTGAATACAGTTCTTCTCCTCAAGAGGATTCGGAGCATGATTCGGGAAAGTTCCGTCAAGAACATCATTGATGTAATGAATATTTTTTGTATTTCCGAACAGCTGATGAACAAACAATGCACTCATTCCGTTTGAACAGTCAATGGTTATATCCATGGAAGAAAGATCTGGCATGAACTGCTTCTGATAAGCAATATAATCTGCATAGATGTCTTTTTTGATAATTGTTCCCTTCTTTTCCACAGGAACAACCTCTTCTTCATTTACCATCTTCTCAAGATCTTTCAGACCTGAATCCCCTCCTACAGGAACGGCTTTGGTTCTGGAAATTTTCATTCCGTTATATTCTTTAGGGTTGTGGCTTGCAGTAATCTGAACAGATGCATCCGCATTGAGTTTCACAGTTGCATAGTATACAAGCGGAGTTGTTGCAAGACCTATATCCCAAACATCAACACCGGCATCTGTAATACCTTTTGTAAGATAATCAAAGATTTCATTACTTGACAGTCTGACATCTCTGCCGACTACAACATATTTGCAAGGAAGCAGTTTCGTAAGAAAAAAACCTACTTTATAAGCTGTATTTTTGTCAAAATCCTGTCCGTAAACACCACGGATATCATAAGCATGAAAAGCACCCATTATTTCACCTCTTGTCTATTATCTGAACAAATTCCTGTTCGCGAAGCATTTCCATTATAACAAATCTGTCTTTTCCCAATCCAATCTTGAGAGCAGTCTGTGTGAACTTTGAAGCCAATTTACCGGCTTCCTTAATATAATCACGTTTCCCCTCACAGTATTTTCTGGCAGAAGACGTTACAACCCTTTCTACCGACTTGACGTCCTTAAGTTTGAAAGAGCCTTCGAATTTTACATATTTGTAGTTTTTGGGAGGATTTACTTTAAACCCCAAAACTGTATGTTCTTTTTCAAAATCTTCATAAAAGAAAGTATCACCTATCTTATATAGAAACAGAGACTGTTTTGAAACCTTATCGGAATCTCCGTAAAAAAGAGCAATCGTTCTCCATTCAATATGACCGCCTCTTTTTTCTTCCAATTCTCTTAAAAACTTCTCAACTGAAGCATTGTTATCCATTGTGAAACTCCTCATACAAAATATAACAGAAAATCAAAACGTAATAAACAAAAAGAAAAAGGCAGGTATAAACCTGCCTAGCTCCCCCGGACGGACTCGAACCGCCGACAGGGTGGTTAACAGCCACCTGCTCTACCGACTGAGCTACAAGGGAATGTGTTCAGCGAACAAAAATGACTTTACTGTAATTGAAGAAAATAGTCAATCAGTTTTTATCTCTGTTCTTTTTCTTCAAAGCAATACAGTAATATGCAATTGCAACACCTATAAGACCAAGAGCCACCAGAATCAGAACTAAAACAAAACCGGAACTTTCCGCAGGATTCTTTTCTGCCTTTGCTGCTTTTTCAGCTTTTACTGTATTTTCAGCTTTTGCTGTTTTTTCTGCTTTTGCGGTTGTTTCAGTTTTTGTCTCTTTCTCAACCTGCTTTTCGGCTTTCTGTGTTTTCTTTCCGATATTATTAAGAACATCATTCAGAGCATTTGAAGTCTTCTTGGCAGTCTCTGTAACTTTTTCAGATGATTTTGCAGCAATGTCGGAAACTTTTTCAGATACTTTCTCTGAAACTTTTTCCGAAGTATCGACTACAGAACTCTTCACATCGGAAACAATTTCAACTGTCTTATCTCCGGTTTTTTTGGCAACATCTCCAACATTTTCAGCTGCTTTTTTAACCCAGTTTGAAGCATCATTAGCTGCATTTTCAGTCCAATCCAGTATTGAAGCAGAGGCTCCGGACTGAACGTAAAGCTTGTCTTCTGCAATGAGAGTCTCACAACCTACAAGAGAAAACACCATTACAACCAAAAGAAATAATACTGAAACTTTTTTCATACAGTTAATCTCCTGATATCTATATAATACACATAAAAAAAAGGTTCTACAACAAAAGCAGAACCTTTTCTCTATCGCAAAAGAGCCTTACATCAAGTCCTTAGGTTTACGGGCTGTGTTACCGGTCTTTGTGCAATATGCTAAATGATGAAGCTTACCGTTCTCAAATACAGACTTTGTTTTAATCTGACCACCCCAGCGGCTTGTGAGAATTCTTTCACCTTCACGGTGAGCGTTCTTTGATACAGCACCTGCCATAATACGACTCCTCCAAATATTCTGTTAACGTTGCTAATATACCGTAAAGGTATGTTTTAGTCAAACACTATGTTGCATAAAACTTTACGAAAATATATTTTCATCTATGTGAGCAGAAATATAATAAGAAAACTATATCTCTTACCCGTACGTTTTTACAAACGTTTCATATCTCCGGCTATATGTCCGGACTGTTTATATACTCCTACATGCTCCACCTATTTCATACAGGCAGTTGAAAAATTCGGAATCATAAGGGGAACAATCATGGGAATTGCAAGAATCCTCAGATGTTCCAAACACTATCTGGGCGGTGAAGACCCTGTTCCCGAAACATGGTCATTCAGTGAAATCCGTGAAAAATACACCTTTTTCAGAAGAAAAATCAGGAAATGACCTCTTTAACATAGGAAGTCAATACTTTCAGAGCCTTTTCATTATATCCGCCCTCGGGAATGATAATATCGGCATATTCTTTAGACGGCTCAATAAACTCATAATGCCCCGGTCTTACAACTTCCATATACTGTTTGATTACACTTTCAACTGTTCTGCCACGTTCACTGATGTCTCTCTGTAGTCTTCTGATGAATCTAATGTCTGCAGGAGTATCTACATAAATTTTCAAATCCATCAGATCTCTGAGACGCTGATCATATAAAACCATTATACCGTCAACAATTATCACAGGAGCCGGTTCAATATGAACTGTCTCTTTTTTCCTTGAATGTGTAACATAATCATACTGAGGCATATCAACGGCCTTACCGTTTTTAAGATCACGCAGCTGATTGCACATAAGTTCAGTATCAAAAGCATCGGGACGGTCAAAGTTAAAAGCCGTAATATTGGAATTGTTAACAAAAGAGGCACTTTTGTAGTAATTATCCTGGGAAATATAGACAAATCTGTCACTGACCTCTGATATTTTTCTCACAACAGTGGTTTTACCGCTTCCGCTTCCGCCTGTAATACCTATAAT
>JAZLMO010000047.1:0-38021 GCA_045598675.1 Sphaerochaetaceae bacterium | reverse complement strand
AAAAGACGAAGGGACATAGAATATGATTTTGCCGTCTTTTTCTTCTCCGAACGTCAGACGGGAGAACCATGACGAGAACTCTCCCTGAGCCATTGAATTCTTAATTTGAGAAAGAGCATCAGCCCATATTTCTTCTGTTTTTCTTTCTGTTTCAGATGACATAGTTCGATATGATAATGGTTAATTTTTCACTTTTCAAGGTTAAGGTTTTTCACAAATTTTGGCAGGTATGTCAAAATGCATCGTAATTTATTGTAACATAAAGAATTAAAAATAGTATGTTTTTAGATGGCTTTCTTGAAGAAATATATGAAAAATGATACGATTCAAACAACTATTATATATAGAATATGGAAAACTGAAAAACCGCATTTTAAGCGGTAAAAAAAGGAATGCTTTTGATGAGCGAAGAAAAATACAAAGACAGTGTTGTAGAAGGTGAAAACATCGGTCGTGTAACCCAGGATTACAACGAAGAAAGTATCACTGTAATGCATGGCCTGGAAGCAGTAAGAAATACTCCGGGTATGTACATAGGAACAACAGGTCCTGAAGGTCTTCATCATATGGTCTACGAGGTTGTGGATAACAGTATAGATGAAGCTGTTGCAGGTTATTGCACACACATTGACATCAGGATTGAAAAAGGAAATATCGTCAGCGTTGAAGATAACGGGCGTGGTATTCCCACAGGAATCAACAAGGAAGAAGGAGTCAGTGCACTTCAGCTTGCTTTGTGTAACCTGCATGCCGGTGGAAAATTCGGTGATGGCGGGTACAAAGTATCCGGCGGTCTGCACGGTGTTGGTGTCAGTGTAGTAAACGCACTTTCGGATTGGTTGGAAGCCACTGTTTACCGTGATGGAAAGATTTTCCGCCAGACTTATAAAACCGGTGTTCCGGATGGTCCTGTAGCCGTTGTAGGAACAACAGATTCCAATCATACGGGTACTGTTATCAAGTTTCATCCGGATGCAAAAACCCATGAAGGTGATAAGCAGCATGTAATGGAATCGGATAATTTTGATTTCAACATTCTCTGCGAAAGATTCAGAGAACTTGCATTCCTGAATAAGGGAATCATTATCAATGCCGTAGATGACCGTGGAGAAATGCCTGTTGAAAAACAGTTCTGTTTTGAGGGTGGTATCAAAGATTTTGTTGCTTATCTCACGCAAAACAACAAAAAGATTCCTGAAAATTCAGAACCTATGTATTTTGAAGGAACCCGTTCCAATGACGGAGGAACGGCCGAAATTGAAATTGCCCTTCAGTATACTGACCGTTACGACGAGAGAATTTACTCTTTTGCAAACAACATCAATACACGTGAAGGCGGAAAACATCAGATAGGATTCACGTCAGGTCTTTCTGCAGTATTCAAGAAACAGATTACGACTACTACAAAGTACAAGAAAGATAAAAAACTTTCCGAGTTTATTCAGAGTGCTGCTTTTTTGGATGGAATCAATCAGGATGTCAGAGAAGGTCTTACGGGAGTTGTATCTGTAAAACTTGCACATCCTCAGTTTGAAGGTCAGACAAAAACAAAACTCGGAAGCACTTTTGTTCAGGGTCTTGTTCAGTCGTTTGTAAATGAAAAGCTATCGGATTTCTTTGATGAGAATCCGTCTTTCATTGAAAATCTTTTGGATAAGCTCATAAATACTGCAAGAGCCAGAATAGCGGCACAGACTGCAAGAGAAAAAGAACGCAGAAAAAACGACGGTTCTTCACTTCCCAGTAAGTTATCAGATTGCAGTGAAAAAGATCCGGCAAACCGCGAAATTTTCATTGTTGAGGGAGATTCTGCAGGCGGTTCAGCAAACCAGGGCAGAGACAGAAAAACCCAGGCAATTCTTTCTCTTTGGGGAAAAATGCTCAATGTTGAAAAAACAAGAGAGGATAAAGTTGCCGTAAACGATAAACTTCAGCCTGTAATTGCATCAATAGGTGCAGGACTGGGCGCAACATTTGATATAAGTAAAGTCCGTTACCATAAGGTTATTATCATGGCTGATGCCGATGTTGACGGCTCACATATAAGAACATTGCTTCTTACATTCTTTTTCAGATATATGAGACCTTTGATTGATGCAGGCTTTGTTTATTTTGCAATGCCTCCGCTATACAAGATTTCAATCAAGAACAAAGATTTCTACGCTTATGATGAGGATGAGCGTGTAAAGATTCTTGCCGAAAACAACCTTGAGGCTGAGGATGAAAAGAGTTATAAGATTCAGCGTTACAAAGGTCTTGGTGAAATGAATCCGGAACAGTTGTGGGAAACTACAATGGATCCGACAAGGAGATTCATTACACAGGTTCATCTTTCGGATGCCGTTGAAGCAGATCAGGTTTTCTCCATGCTTATGGGAGAAGAAGTCGAACCCAGACGTGTTTTCATTGAAGACAACGCTACATACGCAAATATTGATGCATAAGGAGGATGGCTATGGATTTGAACAGTGAAAACAGAGTAATAGTTTCCGATCTTTCCAAGGAAATGAAGAAGTCATACCTGGATTATGCAATGTCCGTAATTGTAAGCCGTGCGCTTCCGGATGTAAGAGACGGTCTTAAACCTGTTCACAGAAGAATTCTGTACGATATGTTTGAGCTGGGAATAAAAGCATCCGGCGGAACAAAGAAAAGTGCCAGAATCGTAGGTGATGTTTTAGGTAAGTATCATCCGCACGGAGATGCTTCTGTATACGATGCCATGGTCAGATTGGCTCAGGATTTCTCTCTGAGATATCCGGTTATTAAACCTCAGGGAAACTTCGGTTCCATTGACGGTGATCCACCTGCTGCATACAGATACACGGAAGCAAAGATGAGCCGAATGGGTGAAGTCATGCTTTCCGATATTGAGAAGAACACAGTTGATTTTGTCAACAACTTCGATGATTCTCTTCAGGAGCCTTCAGTTCTTCCTGCAGGATTCCCGTTTATGCTTGCAAACGGTTCTTCCGGTATTGCAGTAGGAATGGCTACCAATATGGCTCCTCACAATCTCAGGGAAATCTGTGCTGCTTTGTGCGCAATGATTGATAATCCCGATATTGATGTTACACAGCTCATGGAATACATCAAAGGTCCTGACTTCCCTACTTCCGGAATTATCTGCGGTCTGAGAGGGATAAAGGATGCCTTTGAAACCGGACGTGGTAAGATTGTCATCCGCGGTCGCTATCATATTGAAGAAAACAAAAATCATGAAACCATAGTATTTACTGAACTTCCGTATCAGGTAAATAAAAGAGATTTGAAAGATCATATTGAAGAACTCAGAAAGGATGATGTTCTCAAAGATGTTGCTCTTGTAAGAGATGAGTCAGACAGAGAAGGAATCCGTCTTGTTCTTGAACTTAAGAGCGGAGCTGTTCCTGAAATTGTTGTAAATCATCTGTTTAAGAATACCGCCCTTGAATCCAACTTCAATGTAAACAATTTGGCACTTGTTGACGGTAGACCTAAACTGCTTTCCCTTAAAGATATGCTTTTCTACTATCTTAAGCACAGGAAAGAAGTTACAACAAGAAGAACTCAGTTTGACCTTGATAAAGCACTTCAAAGAGAGCATATTCTGCTCGGCTTGAAAATTGGTCTTGAGAATATTGACCGTGTAATTGAAATCATTAAGAAATCAGCAGACAACAACGCTGCAAGTCTTTCACTTCAGCAGGAATTCGGTCTGTCTGAGATTCAGGCAAATGCAATTATTCAGATGAGGCTCGGAAGACTCAGTCATCTTGAGACACAGGAAATTCTCAATGAATTGGCAGATCTTGAAGTAAAGATTGCCTACTACAGAGAACTTCTTGCAGATGAAGCAAAGATGCTGGGAGTTGTAAAAAGTGAAATACAACAACTTTCCGATGATTACGGTGATGACAGAAGAACGGAAATCAGCGCACGTGAAATTTCCGGTATTGTTGATAAAGATTTCATTAAGAAAGAAGAATGCGTTGTTATTGCCACTCATAAAGGTTTCATAAAGCGCGTTCCTGCAGATGAATATAAGTCTCAGAACCGCGGCGGAAAGGGTGTCAAAGGTGCTACATTACGTGATGAAGACTTTGTAGAGTATATGTTTACTGCAAATTCTCACGATCACATCATGTTTGTTACAAATCTCGGTAGAGCATTTGTCCTTGAAACATGGGAACTTCCGGAAGGTCAGAAGATCGGAAAGGGAATGAGCATAAAAGCAGTTCTTCCTAAGCTTGAAAATGATGAAACAATGACATCCGTAATCAGTTTTACGGATTTCTCCGAAGATTCATTTATTCTTATGTGTACCAGACGGGGTGTAATTAAGCAAATAGCCCTGAATGCATTCATAAATGCAAGAAAGAACGGAATTAAAGCCATTGTTCTTGATGAAGGAGATACCCTGCTCTCCTGCGAATTTGTTACAAGCGGCAGCCAGGCAATGATTGTTACGAAAAACGGTAAAGGTTTGAAGTTTGCCGTTGATGAAGTAAGGGTAATGGGTAGAGTCACTCACGGTGTCAGGGGAATTTCACTTGCCTCCGATGATGAAGTCGTAGGACTGTTAAAAGTAGATGAAAGTAAGAAAATACTCATGATTACTGAATCCGGAAAGGGAAAACAGGTTGAATACAGTCAGTTTATGGCTCATCATCGTGGAACCGGAGGACAGACAATCTATAAGCTTGCTGAAAAGACAAGTTATATAGTTACTGCTCTTTCTGTAAATGATTTAAATGACGTTGTTTGTATCACAAAGAACGGTATTACTATAAGAACTCACGTAAAGGATATTTCAATTCAGGGGCGTGGCGCTCAGGGTGTTACAGTTGTAAAGATGAAGACAGAATCTGACAGAATTGTTTCAATCTGCAGTACGGTTTATCAAGAAGATGAAAATCCTGAACAGGAGATAAGTAAAGAAGAAGAAAACAACCCTGAAACAGAAAATTGATTCTGTTACTATATATAGTAACATAGGGGAAAACCTGCGTTTTAGTTATCTGGAGCGCAGGTTTTTTGTTTTATTAGGATTGTTAGAAAAAAAGAGCACTAATTTAAAAGTTTCACGTGAAACATTGAATAGGTTAAAAAAATATCCCGGAAGGAATCCGGGATTATTTACGTTTCACGTGAAACATCAGTTTTCTTCGAATGGAAGGTTTTCTACAACAAGATTTTCATCTACATTGTATTTAAGCATATTCTCTACTCCGTTTTTTAATGTCATAGCTGCCATCATACAACCTGCACATGCACCACGAAGTCTAACATATACTGTATTACCATCTAATTTTACAAAATCAATATCTCCACCGACATTCTGTAATGAAGGTCTGATAGATTCAATTGCTTCTTTTACTTTAGCTTCTTTATCCATATTTATACCTCTGCTCAGTCAAATCTACTTTTATTAGGAGAATTAGTCAATGAAAAGATGACAAATTAAAATGTATGCAGTATATTTTAGTTATGAAAGCTAAAAAAATTATTTTAATTAATCAGAAAGGTGGTGTCGGAAAGACAACTTCATGTGCAAATCTTGGATCTGCACTTGCAAAAGACGGATATAAAGTTCTATTAGTTGATCTTGATGCTCAAGGTAATCTTTCCAGTGCGGTTTCAGCTGATACCGGAAAACCCGGTATTTATAATCTTCTTACAGATGAAAATACAAAAGATGTTGTTCAGTCTACTCCTGTTCAGAATTTGTTCTGTATTTCCGGAGGAATCAATATGGCAGGACTTGCCGTAGAATTGGTAGATGAAATCGGTCGTGAATTCTTCTTAAAAAATGCATTGGAACAATTTGAAAATGACTATGATTTTATACTATGTGACTGTCCGCCTGCATTGGATTTAATTTCTATAAATGCTCTTGCATTCACAGATTTGGTATTAATTCCTATGCAGTGTGAATATTTTGCCATGGAAGGATTAAATCAGTTGTTGAAAACAATAAATTCTGTTAAGAAAAAGATTAATCCTGAACTTGAAATCCTTGGAATTGTATTTACCATGTATACAAAACGGGCAAATCTTAACAATGAAGTTGTTGAAGATATTACAAGTTACTTCAAAGATTTGGTATTTAAGACAAAAATTCCAAGAAATATCAGGTTAAGTGAGGCACCGTCTCATGGTTTGCCTATTAATGCATACGACAGCTCTTGTTCCGGAGCAAAAGCATATTCTGAATTAGCAAAAGAGGTATTGAAACGTGTCAGCAAGTAAACATGGCCTTGGTAGAGGTATAAATTCTCTTATAGGAGAATATGATAATTCTTCATTTGATGTTTCAAAACTTGAAGAAGTCGGAGCAAAAGTTCAGGAAATTAATATTGAATATATTAAGGCAAATCCGAATCAGCCAAGAAAGGTATTTGATCCTGAAGCATTGGATGAATTAAAACAGAGTATTCTGACACAAGGAGTTATTATTCCTCTGATTGTTGAGGAATTGGCAAAAGATTCTTACGCTATTGTCGCCGGTGAAAGACGTTATAGAGCATCCAAACTTGCAGGTCTTAAAACCTTACCTTGTATTGTAAGAAATTTTTCTGATATGCAACGTATGGAAGTTGCCTTGATTGAGAACATTCAAAGAGAAGATCTGAATCCTGTTGAAGAAGCAAAGGCATATAGCTATTTAATTGTACAACAAGGAATTAAACAAGAAGAACTTGCAAATAGAGTTGGAAAAAGCAGGCCTGCGATTTCAAACAGTTTAAGACTTTTAAACCTTCCTTCCCATATGCTTGATTCGCTTTCAGAAGGAAAGTATACTGCAGGTCATGCAAGAGCGCTTCTTAGCGTTGAGAATCCCTCGGACAGGGAAATTCTTTATAAAAAGATTCTTTCAGAAGAATTATCTGTACGTCAGACAGAAGTTGCTGCATCCAATCTTAACAAAGGAATCAGAGCTGTTAACCAAAACGTAAATTCTTTTAACAAAAGGAATAAAGATAAATCTGAAGAGGTTTTGGAATGTGAGGAAAAATTTCTTCAGGTAACCGGATGCCAGGTTGAAATCAAGGGAAAAATCAATAAAGGAAAGATAGTTATTCCGTTTTCCAATGCAGGAGAACTTGAGAGAATTTATCAGCTTTTTGCTCCCGGTGAAATATTATTTGATACAGAAGAGGAAATTGAATTATGAGTTATAAGGATAATGAAGGACTTTATGCTGTTTTTGATACAGAAAAAGGCAAAATAGTTGTAAAACTTGAATTTGAAAAGGTTCCTATGACAGTTGCAAACTTTGTAGGACTTGTTGAAGGTGAGCTGAATTTTGATGATCCGGGTGAAAATTTTTATCAAGGTCTTAATTTCCACAGAGTTGTAGATAATTTTATGATTCAAGGCGGTTGTCCTAAGGGAGATGGAACCGGTGGTCCGGGTTATTCTTTTCCGGATGAATTTGAACCAACTTTAAGACATGATGGTCCGGGAGTAATGAGTATGGCTAATGCCGGTCCCGGTACAAATGGCAGCCAATTCTTTATAACACATGTAAAAACACCATGGTTAAACGATAAACATTCTGTATTCGGCAAGGTTGTTGAAGGACAGGATGTTGTAAATAAAATCAAACAGGGTGATGCAATCAATGATGTTGTAATAGAGAGAATCGGTAAGAAAGCTGAAGAATTCAAGGTTACAAAGCAGATTTTTTCAGATCTTGTAGAAGATGCTGTTAAAAAGGCTATGGAAAGAAGAAGGGCTGAAATTGAAAAGATTGAAAATGAAATCAACAACAGATGGCCTGCAAATATAGAAACTTCTAGCGGATTGAGATATGTCGTTATAAATAAAGGAGATGGAAAAGAATCTCCAAAGGTTGGACAGACTGTTACCGTACATTATCAAGGTACTTTGATGGATGGAAGAATGTTTGATTCGTCATACAACAGAGGTGAACCTGCAAAGCTGGAAATAGGTCAGGTTATTGAAGGTTGGAATGAAGCGCTTCAGACAATGACAAGAGGAGAAAAACGTACTCTTATTATTCCGCCGGAACTCGGTTACGGTGTACATGGATATCCGGGTATCATCCCGCCTAATTCATATTTGATCTTTGACGTTGAACTTATAGATTTCTGATTAAACTTTTGGAAGCGGTTTGAGTAGGGAATGGGTTTGTAAGGAGTACTTATAATGTCTAAGGAAGACATTTGTTTTGTATGTTCTGAATGTGGTTATTCCAGTACAAAATGGCTTGGAAGATGTCCTGAGTGCGGAACTTGGAATTCCTTTACGGAAGAGAAATTAACAGTAGGTAAGAAAGGTAAAAGTAAGGAATCCTTACAAATTAAGAGCCAAACCTTGTCTGATGTGCCTTATGAAAGTGAATTCCGCTTTGAGTGCGGAATAAGTGAATTAGACCGTGTTTTAGGTGGCGGAATTGTAAATTCATCGGCAGTTCTGGTAGGCGGCGAACCTGGAATAGGTAAATCCACGTTACTTTTACAGGTTTCTGCGTCCTGTGGTGCCAAAAGAAAGGTTTTGTACATTTCCGGAGAGGAAAGCGCGGGTCAGGTACGTCAAAGAGCAGAACGTTTGGGGCTTGATTTATCAAAGATAAACATTCTCTGTGAAACAAGACTGGAGAATATTCTCAATGTGATTGATTCTGAGAAGATGCAGTTGGTTATTATGGATTCCTTACAAACTCTGATTTCTGATGAAATAGGTTCTCAGGCAGGGACTGTAAGTCAGATCCGTTACTGTTGTATGGAAATTGTTAATCATTGTAAGGCAAACGGGACTGCTGTTTTCTTTGTTGCCCATGTAACAAAAGAAGGAACCATTGCCGGACCTAAGATTATAGAACATATGGTAGATACGGTTCTGTATTTTGAACAGGCTTCAATGGGTGTAAGACTGATAAGGGCGGCCAAGAACCGTTTTGGTTCAGTAGATGAGATTGGAATATTCCTTATGGGAAATAAAGGTCTTGAACCGGTTTCTGACCCTGCCAGCTTCTTTATTTCCGAAAGACAGGATGAAACATTGCCTCCTGGTATTGCTTATACAGCGGTAATTGAAGGTTCCAGAACATTTATGGTTGAAATTCAGGCTTTGGTTGTGGATGCCAAAACAGGTTACAGCCGTGTGTATTCAGATAAGATAGATTCTTCCAGAGTTACCAGAATTGCTGCAATACTGGAGAAACATGCAAACATAAGGCTTACCGATAAAGATATCTACGTTAATGTTGCAGGCGGAATAAAGGTTGATGACGTTTGTGTAGAACTTGCCATTGCGGAGGCTTTGTGGTCTGCTTCCAATAATGTAAGTCTTCCTAACAAAATGTTCTGTTTCGGAGAATTGAGTCTGGCAGGGGAGGTCAGGCCTGTAAGTTTTGCAGACAGAAGACTGAAAGCAGCCTCGGAAATGGGTTTTGACTACGCAATTGTTCCTGTGTCACAAAATACGAAAACAGGAATCAGATTGAAAAAATGTCAGAAAATCAAGGACGCTTTTGTTTTTTAACCGAATACTCTGAGCATTATTGGAAATAAAACGAATGTTCCCAGTATGCTTCCGATACTTGAAGTAAAGAAAATCAGAAACGCATGAAGAACCTTGTTTTTAAACCAGCCTCTGAATGTTGCAATATCATCTGAAATACTCTCAAAATCACTGACTTTAGGTTTTCTCAGTTGTGCCTCTGCAATTCCGGTGAACATTCCGACTCCTAAAACAGGAGACATAACGGAAATGGGCGCTGTAAGTGCAGCAACTATCCAGTTAACAGGATGTGCGTTGGAAAAAATAACAAATGCCATACAGCATACTGCATTTGAAGTTGCCCATATTCCGAAGTATCTGAGACCCTGATCAAAACCGTATGTAAAACATGAATAAACAACAAAAGCCAAAAGGAGAGCAGGAATTGACCAACCTATAATACTTCCGAGTTTGGATGGTTTTGGAACTTCGGAAATATCTGAAAGATCAGTACTCATGGAACCGTTTTCAAGTTTTTCTATTGTATTCACTATTCCTTTTGCGTGTCCTGCGCCTATTACTGCAACTTTATTGTGTCCTTTTGCTTTGAGTATATTTGTAGCAAGGTATCTGTCTCTTTCATCAATAAGTGCTTCCTTTGCTTTGGGAAGTTCTTTTGAAAGCTCATTCATCATTTCCTGAAGAGTATCGCTTTTTTTCATCTCTTCCATGTCTTGTTCTGAGAATTCTTCTTTATCAAAAACCGTGGAAATGAGAGTTCCGATAAGTTTTGCTTTGTTCCAGAAGTTACTCATTCCCCAAGCTCTTTTGAATGTTATGGATATTTCTCTGTCGCATAATGAGATTGGAATATTCTTCTCCTGAGCATAACGACCAGCACTCAGAATCTCTTCTCCCGGGGCAGAACCTGTTTTATTCCCCATTTTTTTTTGAAAAGAAGCCAGTGCAGTATTTGCCAATACAAGTAAAGTCTTTCCTTCTTTGAATACTTTTTTCAAATCCATGTTCTGATAAGAGTTTTCCTGCGTTTTTGATTTGAATCTGCCGTCATCAAGCTCCAGACAAACCATATCAGGATTTTCTTTATCCAAAACAGATTTTACTTCTTCAACACTGTTTGAAGATACATGAGCTGTTCCTACGAGAGTAATTTTATCACCGTTGTCCAACGTGATTTTTGTAACTGTGTTACTGATTGTTTCAGCCTTCATAATATCTCCGTGTCTATGATTGACTGCATTAATTCTACAAATATAATTTGAAGTATTCAATAAAAGGTTTTTCATGGATTACATACTTGTACGGAGAAGAGGACAGAAAAATATCAGGATGCATTTCAACGATAAAGGCATTCTTATGGTCAGTGCGCCGTATTTTGTATCAAAACATGATGTTGATGAATTTGTAATATCCAATACCGATTGGATTTCCGAACAGCAGAAAAAACAGCAAATACATAGTTTTTCAACAGGTGATTCATTATATTTCTTCGGAATCAAATATGATCTTGTTGTTTATCAGAGTACTGTAAATCATCTGGAAATACTTGGAAAGCTGATGATTGTTTATGCAAAGAGTACGGATACAGCAGTTGTCATAAGAATCATCAGAAAATACTACACTCAAAAACTTTTTGATT
Source organism: Sphaerochaetaceae bacterium (assembly GCA_045598675.1). Classification (GTDB taxonomy): domain Bacteria; phylum Spirochaetota; class Spirochaetia; order Sphaerochaetales; family Sphaerochaetaceae; genus JAZLEZ01. Next base: position 26,911 of record JAZLMO010000047.1, on the reverse strand, counting down.
ACGTAATGCAGAGGACAGAGTACTGGTCAAAACAACTTGGCCTGAAAATGCCCCAGGTAAAAATCTGCAACTCAAAGACAAGATGGGGTGTTTGTATCAAGAGTCAGAATCTTATAAAAATAAGTTTGATGACCTGCACATTGAATGAAGATCTGATAGATATGATAGTTCTCCATGAAGTCTGTCATCTGATATATCTGAATCATCAGAAAGAATTCTGGAATCTGATGAAAGAACACATGCCTGATATGGAAAGCAGAAAAAAAGCCCTCCGTGCGGAAAGCAGGGAAGGCTATCATAAAAATCTTTTCAATTGAATCAGATTTCTTTAAGAAGAACCTTTATGAATTCAAAGACTTTATCAGTTGAGCTGATACTGAGGTTTTCGTTTACCGAATGAACATCATGAAGATTCGGTCCCATAGAAACGCAGTCCAGTCCCGGAATTTTATCTGCAATTATTCCGCATTCCAGACCTGCATGAACGGATGTCACAATTGCGTCCTGTCCGGAAACGGTTTTCCATGCACTGCAACACTGTTTTGTAAATACCGAATCTGGATTTGGTTGCCATCCCGGATAGCCTCCGTTTGTAGTGAATGTAAAACCGAAGTTTTTGAAATAATCTTCAATCTTGAGAGCGGTTTCCTTTTTCTCTGCTTCTACCAGACTTCTGATGTTTACATTTACGGACATGGTATCTTCTTTAAGAAGGGCGATTGCCAGGTTATTTGATGTTTCTACAATACCTACAATAGCTTTACTCCATGCATGAACTCCGTGATATGCGTTTCTGAGACAATCAATAATCTCTCTTGAAGATTTTTCATCTGCTGCTTTTTCACCTGTTTGCAATTCCGAATAATCAAAATCGGGCTTTGCATCTGCAGGAACGGCAAGTACTGCCGAAGCAGAGGAAGGAATAACATTGTCTCTTGTTCCGCCTTCGAATTTTATGAGCATGAAATCCTTCAATGAAGAAATCTTTTCTGCAAGGACTTTGATTGCATTCGGTCTGTCAAGATGGATTTCACTTCCGCTGTGACCTCCGGGAAGGCCGGAAATTGATACTTCAACGGTTTTGTAACCTGAAGGAATTGAGGTACGTGAAATCTTCTTGTCAAAGAACAGATTGAGGCCTCCTGCACATCCAATTGTGATGATGTTTTCCTCTTCGCTGTCCAGATTAAGGAGTTTGCGTCCTTTCAACAGGGAAGCATCAAGATTCTGGGCTCCGTAAAGACCTGTTTCCTCACTGTAGGTTATCAGTACTTCAACAGGTCCGTGTTGGGCTTCGGGATCTGTGAGTATTGCCATGGCAATTGCCATTGCAATACCGTTATCTCCTCCAAGACTTGTGTCCTTTGCCGTTATTACATCTCCGTTGATGCACATTTCGATAGGATCTTTTGTAAAATCATGTTTACTTCCCGGACGTTTGACACAAACCATGTCCATATGACCTTGAAGTATTACGGTTTCTCTGTTTTCAAAACCTTTTGTTGCGGGGGCTTTGATGATGATATTGCCGTCTTTATCTTTGATTCCCTCAAATCCGTTTTCTTTTGCAAAAGAGAGCAGATATGCTCTGATACCATCTTCATTACCTGCTTCACGCGGGATGCAGCAGATTTCTTTAAAGTAGTCTAACCAAGTTTTCATACAAACATCATATCACATATTGTATTTTTTCTGTATAATTCCCTCGTGAAAAATGAAAATAAAGAATTTATAAAACTTCTTACCTCAACGGCTGTTCCTGTGGTTTTTCAAAATCTGCTTCAGAATTCTCTTTCTTTTGCAGATACGATAATGATAGGACAATTGGGTGAAATATCTATTGCGGCAGTAGGACTTGCAAATCAGCTGAATTTTTTCATAATAGCGGCGGTTTTCGGATTAAGCAGCGGTGCTTCTGTTTTTACAAGCCAGTTTTGGGGAAGTAAGGATACTGAAGGTATCCAGAAAGCCATGGGAACTGCTTTTGTGACAAGCTTTGTTCTGACTTTCATACTTGCATGTCTTGCAACTTTCATTCCCCATGTGTTTCTCCGTATTTATATTTCCGATGCAGATGTTATTTCCGAAGGTTGCAGATATCTGAAGTGGGTCGGGATAAGTTACATGTTCCTGGCTGCAAGTCAGGTTATGAGTGTGACTATCAGATCAACCGGTGATACAAAAACACCTATGATAATCACAGCGGTTTCAATGCTGGCAAATATAGCGTTGAATTATGTCCTTATCTTTATCTGCAACTTGGGTGTTTCCGGTGCAGCGATGGCAACAACAGTATCAAGACTTCTTGAGATGATATTTCTTTATTATGTTCTTCAGACAAAATCACCGGTTCATTTTGATGCGAAGACAGGATTCAGATTATCAAGATCTTTTGCAAAACGTATGTTCAAAGTATCCATGCCGGTGTTTATTGACGATACGATGTGGGCAGTAGGTTTCATGATTTACAAGATAGTGTATTCAAGAATGGGTGTTGATGTTCTTGCATGTACAAATATCAGTGAAGCCGTACAGGATCTGTTTTACATTGCAACTATTTCAATCGGGGCTGCAGCATCAATACTGATTGGAAATGAAATAGGCAGAGGTAATTTTGAAAAAGCTCAGAAAGAGGCTGAAATCTGTATGACAGGTGCCGTTCTCACGGGTTTTGCCTGTGCTCTTCTTATGGGACTTTCTGCTTTGGGCGTTCCTTACCTGTTCAAAGTAAGTACGGATGTCCGCAGACTTGCAGCCCTTTCAATTCTGGCAATGAGTGCCAGCCTTCCTGTTAAATTCCTGAATCATACGACAATTTGCGGAATCATCAGAAGCGGCGGAGATACTGCATTTATGCTGATTACCGAATTGATTGCGATGTATTTTATCGGGGTTCCGGCTGCTTTCATAAGCGGAATGATTTTGAAACAACCGATTTACATTGTATATTTAATTGTTGCGTCTGAAGAAATTACAAAGATGATAGTGTTTGTTTCAAGAGTTCTTAAGGGAAGGTGGATTCATAAAGTTTAAATTTTTTGAAATAAATGACTCATTTTGTGATATAGTATAAAGTGCCCAATTTCGGATAGTTGATATTGGGTATTTTTTTAACGTGGAGAAAACATGAAATCAGAAGATATTCCTTCAATAAATTTCTATGATCAGGATTTTGTAGATTTATATGACAGATCTTGGGCCTGGATAGATGAGGCATGGAAGGCCGGAACAAAAGAGAACGGTTTTTCCGGAAATTATCTTTCCTATGAAAACCAGAAAACAATCAGTCAATACAATTGCTGTCTTTCATCTTTGTTTTTGAATTACAGTAATATGGTTTATTCTCCATTTGAAATGATTGACTATTTCTACAGCAAGCAGGAAAGCAGCGGAGCAATCCGTTCAGACTACAATATTGAAAACGGAAAACCAGTCTGCCCCAAAGATAATCCCAAGGGTGTTGTTATTCCTCTGTTTGCTTATATCGAATATGCTTTCTATCACAAGATCGGAAACAAAAAACGACTGAAGGAAGTAGTTCCTGTTCTTGAAAACTATTTTGAATGGCTTAAGAATTCTTTCCAGAAAGAAAACGGACTTTTTTCCGTTCCTATTGCAGCATGTAAAACAGGAAACATTCCCAGGGAAAAAACAGTTTATCCTGTAGATTTCAATGTTATGGTTGCACTTAATGCATTGTATTTCTCATATATCGGAGATGTTCTCAACGATAAGGAACTCAGTTTCAGATACAAGAGACTTTACTTCTCCCTTAAGACCAGAATCAATGACATGATGTGGGATCCTGAAACCAAATTCTACTATGATCTTGATGCTGATGAAAAAATCATTCCTCTGAAGATGATAGGTGCATACTGGGTTCTTCTTGCAGAAATACCCAATGATGAAAGAGCATCTGAAATCATCAAGTATCTCAAAGATCCTGCAGTATTCGGTTCTGACAATCCGTTCCCAAGTGTAAGTATGGACAGTCCTTGTTTCAGTGAAGATGTTGCCGGTTACTGTGGTGCAGTAATTCCTGTAAATACTTACGGTGTAATCAAGGGTTTGGAAAAATACGGTGAATATGTCTTTGCACGTGAGTGTGCCATCAGACATTTATACTTCATCCTTGATACTCTTCAACCTGAAGACAACAAAATGGGTGATATTTGGGAAGCATACCTTCCTACCAAAGAAGGATATCCTTCAAGCGGCGGAATGACCGGATTCCCTAAAAAGAAATTCCTCCCTCAGGTTTGTCTTGTATCAATTACTTTGATGATTGAGGATGTAATCGGTCTTGATGTTTCACTTCCGAGAAAAACAGTCAATTGGACAGTTCCCAGTCTTGAAGCAATGGGTATTCAGAATTTATCACTTAAGCGTAATCTGATTACAATTTTGAGTAATAAAAACACACGTGGTTGGGAAATCAGGCTGGAAAGCGAAAAGCTCTATTACTTCACAATCGAAATCATAGATGAAAATAAGAAGAAGACTCTTCCTATTCCGAGCGGAAAGTGTTCCATGCTTATTGATAAACTTTAAAACATGTTTTTCTTTTTTCCTTTTTTCGGTGGCGGCGGAATATTCGGTCTCATTTTCTTTTTTCTGATGCTCAGAATTATTATCCGTTCCTTGGGTTTTAGAAATACGGAAAGTAATTACAGATACTATGAATTCCATACAAATATTCCGGGATCTGATTCCACAAATCAAAAAGCGTCTTCAAAGGCATATTCAATTCTCGGATTGCCTGAATCCGCAACTGATGATGAAGTGAAAAAAGCCTACAGAAAACTGACCTTGGAGTATCATCCGGATACTATAGCCGGTAAAGGACTGGGACCTGAGTTTACTGAATTTGCTGCATCAAAGTTCAGAGAAGTTCAGCAGGCTTACGAAGAAATCTGCAAGGAAAGAAATATTAAATAATTAGAACTTTATTCTTCCGCGTAACGAATGAGTCAGAGTAGTTCTGTCTGCATATTCAAGGTCTCCTCCGATAGGAAGACCGGATGCAAGTCTTGTAAGCGAAATCTCAGGTTTGTCTTTCAATAAATGTCTTATGAAAAGAGCCGTAGTATCACCTTCTTCCGTGGGGTTTGTTGCAATGATGATTTCCTTAAACTGTCCTTCATTGATTCTTTTCAAAAGTAAGTCAAAACTCAGGTTTTCTGGTCCAACTCCGTTCAGCGGATTAATTGCTCCGCCCAAAACATGGAAGAGTCCGTTGTAAGCACCTGATGATAAAATCGATACAACATCCTGAGGCTGTTCAACAATACAAAGCAATGACTGATCTCTTGATGCATCCATGCACACAGGACACGGATCTGTTTCCGTATATGAACCGCAGACCGAACACGGTTTGACTTTGTCTTGTATGGTTGCAATATTTTCTGCAAGCAACTTGTTGAAATCATTGGGTGTCTTTATGAGAGAATAGGCAATTCTGTTCGCACTTTTAGGTCCTATTCCCTGAAGACGGGATAATGTCTTGGCAAGATTTTCAAGTGCTGTCATATATTCAATCCGAACTGCTGACCCATTTGGCCGGCTTCTTGAGTAAGTCTGTTTCTGACGTTTTCAAAAGCATTGTTGACTGCTGATGCAACAAAGACTTCCAGCATTTCTGCGTTTCCTTCTTTTACAAGAGACGGGTCAATTTTCAGACTTTCTATTTTCATTTCCCCTGTAACGACAACTTCTATCTGATTGCCCATTGCATAGCCTGTTGCTTTGACATTCGGGAGTTTTTGTTTAAACTCATTTGCCTGCGATTTGATGTTTTCAAGGTTTTTCATTATTTCAAGCGGATTGATCATTTTTCCTCATGTCCTCTGAAGATGGACATAACATCTTCAAAAATATGTTTTCCTTCAGAATCAAGTTCCTTAACATTGGATACTTCCTGTTCTTTTTTCTGCTCGGATTTCAGTTCTTCCTGGAATTGTCTGTTTCTCTCGTTGGCAAGTTTTTCAGAAAAAGAAATGATGACATTTACATCTTTTCCTACGGCTTCACTTACGGAAGTTCTGATTTTTTCAATATCTCTCAGCGCTGCCTGATAATAGAAATTGGAACCGAACTGAAGCATTATTCCATGTTCTGTATTTTCAAAATTACCGACACCTTGAGGAAGAGCCTGTTTGAGTTTTTCCTCTGAATAAAGCAGAGGCATCTCCTGAGAGTTTTCCACATGATCATGATCCGGTTCTGAAGTAATATCTTTCTCAACAGGAGCAGGTTTTACAGTGGGTATTTCTTTCATGGCAGGATTAAGCGGAGTGATGGTTCCGGTAATCAGGTCATTTTTCAATCTTGCAAGCTGTTCCAAAACAGTTGCATTGTCTGCTTTGTACTTGAGCCGTCCGAGTTTTGCAATTGCAAGTTCCAGTTCAAATCTGGGATTAAGGGAATATCTAATATTTCTGTAAAGGTCAAGGAACATATCAAGTGCATTTTCAATCTGACTTACAGTGTATGCATTGAGAATCTCATACGGGAAAGCAGATGACTGACATCCCAGAATGTTTTCACTTGTTACGCCCTGTCTGATTAACAGAATGCTTCTGAAATACTCTGTGAAATCTTTTACGGTCTGGTCTATGCTCACACCTTTCTGAAGAAGATCCTGTATTTTGTTGATTGCATCACCGTTATTTGATGCAAGAACTGAAGTCATTATCTGATTTATTCTGTCTGTTCCGATTAATCCAAGCTTTTCGCGAATTTTTGCAAGTGAAATTTTGCCGTCAGAAAAACTGACAACCTGATCGAATAAAGTATAAGCATCTCTCATTGAGCCTGTAGCTTCTTTTGCAATCCAGAAGAGAGCATCATCATCCGCTATGATATTCATTTCATCGGCTGCCTGTTTCAGTAAACCTTTGATTGTTTCGATATTAAGAAGCTGGAAGTTGAACTGCTGACAGCGGCTTCTGATTGTTGCCGGTACTTTCTGAGTTTCCGTTGTGGCGAAAATAAAGACTACATAATCAGGCGGTTCTTCAATTGTTTTCAGAAGTGCATTGAAGGCACTTTGTGACAACATATGAACTTCATCTATGATGTAAATTTTGTATCTGGATGACGTAGGAGGAAAGAGCACTTCTTCCTTTATTACTCTTACGTCATTGACACCTGTGTTGCTTGCTCCGTCTATTTCTATGACGTCCAGATTGTTGCCTTTTGCAATTCCCCTGCAGTTTTCACATTCGGAACAAGGATTTGAAGTGGGTCCTTTCTCGCAGTTGAGAGCTTTTGCCAACAATCTTGCACAGGTTGTTTTTCCCACACCCCTGGGTCCGCTGAAAAGATACGCATGGGCTATTCTACCTTGGTCTATTGCATTTTTCAGGGTAGATACTACAAATTCCTGACCTGCAAGACTATCAAACTGCTGAGGTCTTTTTCTGGTTGCCGTTACTTCAAATGCCATATATCTAGTATAGCACACTACTGCGCATTTTGAATATAATGACCTTATTATGATTAAGGCAATTTTTACGGATTTTGATTGGACAATTTATTCGCACAAGACCAACAGGATAGTTCCTTCTGCAAAAGAGGCTCTCATTCAGGCGCATAACAACAATGTAAAGTTGTTTCTTGCAACAGGAAGAGGAAAAAGTGAGATGCAGATGATTTCGGATTACAGGGAAATCCCTTTTGACGGTTTAATAACATTGAACGGGCAGATTTGTCTGGATGAGAATGAGAATAAACTGATAGGACATCCGATGGAAGGAAAGCTTTTGGAAAATATCCTTGAAATCTACAACAGTCATGAAATGTCAATGGTTCTTGCTACGGAAGACAATACCATGATCAACTTTGAAAATGATCTGATGATAGAGGCTCATAAGGATATTTCCTACATTGAACATCCTGTAAAAGAGTACGAGGGAGAATCTGTTTATCTTGCTGTTTCATATGTTCTTGAAGATGGAGAAGCAGAGCTGAAAAAACGTCTCGGACCTTGTGAATTCAAAAGGTGGGGCAGGCTTGGAGTTGATATTATTCCACACGGAATAGACAAGGTATCCGGTATTGAGTTTTTTCTTGAAAAGTATGGCATTGACAGGTCTGAATGCATGGTTTTGGGAGATTCTTTCAACGATATCCAGATGATTAAATATGCCGGTATCGGGGTGGCAATGGGCAATGCCGAACAGTCAGCTAAAGCAGAGGCCGACTATATTACTTCCGATATTGATGATGACGGATTTTCCAAGGCTCTGAAGCACTTCAAAGTTATTTAAGTTGCTTTATAACCAGTTAGCGTTTACCATTAGTATTACGCGTGTTGTCGCGAAATATGTATTTTAATCGTCAAAGACGATAAAAAAGGAGACAAAAATGAAGAAAACTTTAGTACTTCTTCTTGTTGCTCTTTGTGCATTCTGTGCTTTTGCAGAAGGTTCAAAGGAGCAGGTTGGTGGCGGAGAACTTATTATCTATTCTCCGAACTCAGATAAACTTCTTGAAGCAGCAGATGTTTTTGCAGCAAAGTATGGCGTTGACGTTCAGGTTCTTTCAATGGGAACAGGTGAATGTCTTGAAAGAATTGTAAACGAAGCCGGCAATCCTCAGGCTGACCTGATGTACGGTGGAGTAAACTTTGCCAACGGTAACAAATACAAAGATTACTTTGAACAGTACACAGCAAAGAATGATGACAAGCTTCCTAAGGCATATCAGTGCCAGAACGGTTGTGTTACAAAGTACTGTCTTGACGGTTCAGGCTGTCTTATCGTAAACAAAGAAGTTTGTAAGAAACTTGGTGTAGATCCTGATTCAGTTAAAGGTTATGCAGATCTTCTCAATCCTAAACTCAAGGGCCACATTGCTATGGGTAACCCTGCTGCTTCTTCATCTGCTTGGGCAGAACTCACAAACATGCTTGCTGTTATGGGAGACAAGCCTTATGACGAAAAAGCATGGGAATATGTTGAGAAGTTCGTAAAGCAGCTCAACGGCACAATCCTTTCTTCTTCTTCAGCAATCTACAAGGGAACAAACAACGGCGAATATGCAGTCGGTGTTTCTTACGAAGATCCTCTCGTAAGTCTTCTTGTTGACGGTGCAACAGGTATCAATGTTGTATATCCTGCAGAAGGTGCTGTATGGCTTCCTGCTGGTGCTGCAATCATCAAGGGTGCAAAGAACATGGCAAATGCAAAGCTCTTCCTTGACTGGCTCATTTCAGATGAAGGACAGCAGGAAGTTGCAAAGTCAACAGCCCGCCCTGTAAATCCTAAGATTGAAAACACAGCTAAGGAATTCCTTCCGTTCTCACAGATCAAAGTTGCTTATGAAGACTATGATCTTTGCGCAAACAACAAGGATGCTTGGTGTGCAAGATGGAACGAAATCGTTGCAAAGAGCAACTGATTACACTATTTAGATGAGGTTAGATAATGAGTGTTAACATTAAAATCAAACATGCTGTGAAAAAGTACGGCAACAACACTATTATTTCTGACTTATCACTGGATATTAAGGAGGGTGAGTTTTTCACCCTCCTTGGTCCGTCCGGATGTGGTAAGACAACATTACTCAGAATGATTGCAGGATTCAACTCAATTGAAGGCGGAGATTTCTTTTTCAACGAAACAAGAATAAATGATATGAATCCGGCTGCAAGAAACATCGGTATGGTTTTCCAGAACTATGCTATTTTCCCGAACATGACAGTAGAGAAAAACGTAGCATTCGGTCTGAAGAACAGAAAGCTTCCTTCTCAGGAAATTATTGAGAAAACCGATAAGTTCTTGAAGCTCATGAAGATTGAGGAATACCGCGATCGTATGCCTGAAAGGTTGTCCGGCGGGCAGCAGCAGAGAGTTGCTCTTGCACGTGCTCTGGCCATTACCCCGGATGTTCTTCTTATGGATGAACCTCTTTCAAACCTTGATGCCAAACTCAGAGTTGAAATGAGAACTGTTATCAAGGAAATCCAGAACAGTATAGGTATTACCTGTGTTTACGTTACACACGACCAGGAAGAGGCCATGGCTGTTTCTGACAGAATTGCCGTAATGAATGCAGGTGATATTCAGCAGATAGGAACACCTAAGATGCTTTATCAGCGTCCTGCAAATCTTTTTGTATCTACATTTATCGGCAGAACAAACGTTATCAAATCAAAGATGGTTGTTGAAGACGGGAAGGCTTATCTTGTTCTTCCGGGCGATTGCAGGATAGAAGTAAAAAACATCATCGGAAAAGAAGCAAAGAACAGACCTGTCATTGCTTCAATCAGACCTGAAGAATTTGTCGTTGATCCTAAATCAAAGACCGGCCTTACCGCTGTTATTGATGATGCAATTTTCCTCGGTCTCAATACTCACTATCGTGTTCATTTTGCAGACGGGACTAAAGCTGAAATCATTCAGGAATCTCAGATTGATTCTATTATTCCAAAAGGAAAGGAAGTCAAACTCAGAGTTAAAACCGAAAAGATCAATATCTTTGATAAAGACGGTAATAAAAATCTTGTTGAAGGTGTTGTCAACGATTTGGATTTATATAGGACTAAGAAATAATGCAGAGTTTATCAACAAAAAAGAACAGAGATGTCTGGAAACTTGTTTCACTCTGTGTTTTGGCTGCATACGGGCTCTTTCTTCTGTTTCCTCTTTTCAAGCTTTTCAAGGCTGCCGTTGTTGTCAACGGTCAGTTTTCATTGAAGAGTTTCAAGGATTTTTTCTCAAAGAGTTACTATGTTGCAACAATTTTCAACTCTCTAAAAGTTTCAATTACCGCAACAATTATTTCACTGGTTATAGGTATACCGCTTGCTTACTTCTATCAGCTTTATGAACTGAAGGGTAAGTCAGTGTTGCAGGTACTTATTATCCTGTGTTCCATGAGTGCTCCGTTTATAGGTGCTTATTCGTGGATTGTCCTTTTGGGAAGAAACGGTTTTATTACAAAACTTCTTTCTTACATCGGAATTCAGGTTGGAAGTATTTACGGTTTTAAAGGAATTGTTCTTGTTCTTTCATTACAGCTTTTCCCTCTTGTATTCCTCTATCTCTGCGGCGCTCTCAAGAATATTGATAATTCACTTCTTGAGGCTTCCGAGAATATGGGATGCAGCGGTGCAAAGCGTTTCTTCAAGATTGTAATTCCGCTTTGTATGCCTACAATCATTGCCGCAACTCTGCTTGTGTTCATGAGAGCATTTGCAGATTTCGGTACCCCTCTTCTCATCGGAGAAGGTTATCAGACATTCCCTGTAATTATTTACAATGCATATTTTGCAGAAACAGGTTCAGATCACAGTTTCGGAGCCGCTGTTTCAGTAATTGCAATTTTCATTACAGGTGCAATATTCCTGATTCAGAACTACATAAACAACCGTCATCGTTTTACTATGAATGCCCTGCATTCAATTGAAAGAAAGGAAGTACATGGAATCAAGTCATTCCTTATGAATTTCTACAGCTGGTTTATTGTTCTTCTTTCTTTTATGCCTCAGGTTTATGTAATTTATTCTTCTTTCCAGAAAACAAGCGGAAAGCTCTTTGTCAAAGGTTTCTCTTTTAAGAGTTACAAATATGCTTTCAGCCATCTTAAGAGAGCTATACCGAACACATTCCTTATCGGTTTGGCTGCTTTGGCTATTGTTGTTGTTCTTGCAATTCTTATTGCATACCTTGTTGTCAGAAGAAAGAATGCTGCAAACAGTGTAATAGATACTCTTTCAATGATTCCGTATATTATTCCGGGTTCCGTTGTAGGTATTGCCCTTGTTCTGGCATTCAGTAAGGGATTCCTGCCTCTGACAGGTACGGCTGCTATCATGATTATTGCTCTGGTTATCAGAAGAATTCCGTATACAATCAGAAGTTCGGTTGCAGTATTGCAGCAGATTCCAATGTCAATAGAAGAAGCGTCCATCAGCCTTGGAGCTTCCAAGATGAAGACATTCTTCCAGATTACGGTTCCCATGATGGGTAACGGTATTATGTCGGGTGCTATTCTTTCATGGGTTACGATTATTACCGAACTTTCAACGGCAATTATTCTGTACAACCTCAAGACTGTAACTCTTACACTTGCAGTTTATACATACGTAAGCCGCGGTAACTACGGTTATGCTGCAGCGTATGCGACAATTCTTACTGTAACCACAATCCTGTCTCTGTTGATTTACATGAAGGTAACAGGAAACAAGGAAGTGGCACTTTAATGAAAAAAGCATTGTTTGTTTTTATTTTGTTCTGTGCATTCACGGCAGTTGTTACTGCTGTGGATGTTCAGGCTATAGGTCCTGACGGTTCTTATGTAGGACTTGGCAGTATCAACGGCTATATAAACGGTATTATTCCTTTCAACAACATTTTTTATGCAATGTCTCAGGTTTTGGGGTATATTGCCATAGCAGTTATGGGTTGTTTTGCCGTTGCCGGAGCAGTACAGTTTGTAAAGAGAAAAAAATTACTGTCTGTTGATTATGAAATCCTTATGCTGGGAATTTTGTATATTGCAGTTGCTTTGTTGTATGTATTTTTCAACGAAGTAATGATTATCAATTTCAGACCTTATCTTTTTTCAGGTGAACTTGAATCTTCATATCCTTCTTCCCATACATTGCAGGCCGTTGTTGTCTTCGGTTCTGCTGCAATTCTTGCGACAAGAAAGAAAAATTCTTTTGTAAAGATTTCTTCTATGCTTCTGGCTGCTTTGACAGTGGTATTCAGAATGCTCAGCGGAGTTCATTGGTTTACGGATATTGTCGGAGGTTTGCTTTTGGGCGCATCTTTGCTTTTCATGTTCAAAGGTCTTCTTGATTTGGAGAAAAAAGCATGAGGAAAGTTTTCTGTTTACTGATTGTATGCCTTATTTGTTTTTCGCTTTTTGCCGAGGATGTCTCGGTTTTCATAGAGGGAAATGTTGCATATCCGCAGTCGTGGACAGGATTGTCCAATGAGGAAAGAAATCTCAAACTTATTAATATTCTTACAAAGATTTCTTCACAGAAAGGTGTTCAGTACATTTCAAGAATGGCAGGTTATAAGCCAAAGACACTGCTTGAGGATTCCTATTGTATCAGTAATCTTGATAAGCAGAAGTCCAGAATTGATGATCCTGTTTTTACACAGGTTCCGTATTCTTTTACTCTTTATGCTTATCAGAAAGACAACAGATTCGGTGGTAACACTTTCACATTGGATTACGAGATTTCCGATAACGTAATCAAACTTACCATCGTCAATCATACTGCCATGAAATTTGCAGGTTATACATGCGTAAAGCCTGAAAAGCTGACCATGACGCTTGAAGTGATTCAGAATGAAAACGATATGACAATCAAGGGCTATGCTTTTGCCCCTGATCAGAAAGCAAAAATCAATCTTTTGGTTTATACTGTTGAAATCGACAGTTCTTTTGAAAGAAGAATTACTGCTTTGAAGAATTGGTTTGTAGACCAATTATCGGTTTTCTGATATATTCATTTTGCACTCAATTGGAGAGATGTCCGAGCGGTCGAAGGTGCACGATTGGAAGTCGTGTAAGGTCAAAAGCCTTCCCGGGTTCGAATCCCGGTCTCTCCGTTTTATTTTTCCGGAGACAGATTCCGGGCTGCTTGCAGCCACCCAACCCCGCCAGGACAGGAATGTAGCAACGGTAAGTGGATTGCAGGAGAGACCCGGGTGATTTGTCTCCGGTCTTTTTTTGAGGTATATTTTAAATATGAGTGACAGAGAATCTTTTGTTAATGAAAAAGTTGATAAAGCATACAGAAAATATGCAGAAGATCATTTCAACAACGGAATCAAATCAGACATAAAAACAGCAATAGGTGTTGTTATCGGTTCTATTCTGATAGCTGCCAACATGAAGTTGTTTCTTCGTGCAGGGAATATGATTCCTGCCGGTTTTTCCGGAGTTGCAGTTTTGATTCAGGAGATAGGGCTTTCTTTCTTTGACATTGAGATTCCTTTTGCTCCTCTTTCTTTACTTCTCAATGTTTTTCCGGCCTATCTCTGTTACAAAACAGTCGGCAAGCGTTTTACGCTTTTCAGTTGTATTTCTGTTGTTCTTATTGCTTTGATGACGGATTTCATTCCCAAAGAAACCTTGTCTGAAGACAGATTGCTCATTGCCATCTTCGGTGGTATTGTATCCGGTTTCGGCGCCTCACTTATTTTAAACAGCGGTGCCTGTTCCGGAGGTACTGATTTTCTGTCAATGCATTTTTCTGTCAAGAAAGGCATTAATACGTTTAATACTGTTTTTGCCTGTAACTGTGTACTGATTTTGATTTCAGGAATTCTGTTCGGTATGGAAAGTGCTTTGTACACCGTTATTTATCAGTTTGTATGTACAAAAACGATAAATTTTCTCTATCAACGTTTTGCAAAGAAAACATTGTTTATCGTGACGGAAAAACCTCAGGAAGTTGCAGAAGTAATAATGGGGACAACACATCATACCTGTACAATTCTGAATTCTGCAGTGGGCAGTTACTCTGGAAAACAGACACATATTGTATACACAATAGTTGGTGCCGGAGAAACTGAGACTGTAAGAAGGCTGATAAAAGGTACTGATTCGAATTGTTTTATCAATACAATGAATTCAGATTCAGTAACAGGATTGTTTTATCAGCGTCCTATTGCTTGACAAATATCCTTTCAATAGGTATATTCAAAACGCTAAATGGAGAGCTGTCCGAGAGGTCGAAGGAGGCGGTCTTGAAAACCGTTGAGGTGCAAGCCTCCGGGGGTTCGAATCCCTCGCTCTCCGTTTTTTTATCTCAGAAGAGATATTTGGAGCGGTGGCCGAGCGGCCGAAGGCGCTTCCCTGCTAAGGAAGTATACTGGTAACGGTATCCGGGGTTCAAATCCCCGCCACTCCGTTTTGGAATTCATTCCACAAGTCAAATTACGGAAGTCTTACCTGTTTTAGAGATCTTCCGTATTTTTTTAATTTTCAACCGGACTTGAAAGATTAACAATTGCAAACGTTATCAGTATTTAGTAATATTTCTTTCACAATGAGGAAAGAAATATGAAAACAAAACTCACATTTAAAGAAAGAGTAGTTTTAGGTGTAACTCTGTTCGGATTGTTTTTCGGTGCAGGTAATTTGATATTCCCTGTTCATATGGGACAGCTTGCCGGAAGCAACACAATCAGTGCAACTGTAGGTTTTATTGTTACCGGAGTGACAATTCCTATCTTGGCTGTAGCGGCAATAGGTATTACGCAATCCAATGGTCTGTATGAAATGTGTGAAAAAAAGGTAGGAAAGGGATTTGCCTATTTCTTTACATGTCTGCTTTATCTGACAATCGGGCCGTTTTTTGCCATTCCCAGATGTTGTACAACAACATTTTCAACAGGTGTATATCCGCTGATGAATAATGTTGGCGAAGGTCTCTGCCTTCTGATTTTCAGTTTTATTTTCTTTGCGTTGGTTTTGTATTTTGCATTGAAACCGAATGAAATCATGAAGTGGGTAGGAAAGGTTATCACTCCTGTCTTCCTCTTATTCTTTGCAATACTTCTTATTTCAGCTTTGACAAAAACAAGTTGTCAGGTCAGCAGCATTGTTCCTGATCCGTCTTACGCAAAAGGTTCCTTTGTAAACGGATTGTTGGAAGGATACAACACCATGGATGCTATTGCCGGTCTTGCATTCGGTATTATTATTGTCAACTGCCTGAATGATCTTGGAATAAGCAATGAAAAGGTTATAGGAAAAGAAATCATAAAAGCCGGTATTGTTACTGCAATTCTTATGTCTGTAATTTATCTGGCTTCTACCTTAATGGGTGCTGAATCCAGAGCATTTTTTGCAATCAGTGAAAACGGCGGAATTGCCTTGGCTCAGATTTCAGAACACTTCCTGGGCAGAATTGGTTTAATTGTTTTGGCATTTACCATAGGTTTGGCATGTTTGAAAACAGCAATCGGATTGGTTACAAGTTGCAGTGAAGCATTTGTAAAAATGTTTCCGAATACTCTTAATTACAGAAAATGGGCAATTATCTTCAGTGTATTCTCATTTGTTGTATCCAATTTCGGATTGACAAGTATTATCAACTATTCAATTCCGGCTCTTATGTTCCTGTATCCGGTAGCAATTACTTTGACAGTTTTGGGTCTTATTTCATTTAAAAATGACGATAGAATTATCTTCAGATGCGCCCTGATAGGTGCTATTTTTGCTGCAATATTCGATTTCATCAAAACATTGCCGTTTGGAATTGATGTTTCATTTGTGTCAAAGTTCCTGCCGTTCTTCAATGCAGGTTTCTCTTGGATTTTACCAAGTGTTATAGGTCTTGTTGTCGGACTTATATTAAGTTCAAAAAAGGCTGTTTCAAAATAACAGTTGCAGATTTTGCCCCAAATCATAGGAATTTGGGGCAATCTGTGTAAATTCAACCGATTGAATTCATAAAATTATGATACTCGGTTTGCGGAGAATCATTTCTTTCATAATCTGAAAGAGGATAGTTCTGCATTACAAAATCGATATCTTTATCGCCTCTGCCGGAAAGGTTTACAAGAATCTTTTTTCCTTTTCCTTCTTCCTTTGCAAGTTTGACTGCATAAGATACTGCATGACTTGATTCCAGAGCCGGGATTATTCCTTCCATTCTTGACAGAACGTAGAAACTTTCAACGGCTTCTCTGTCTGTTGCAGAAACATACTTTACTCTTTCAATGTCCTTTAGATAAGAATGCTGAGGGCCGACACCCGGATAATCCAATCCTGATGCTATTGAGTAAACAGGAAGTGCATTTCCTTCTTTATCCTGAAGAACGTATGTCTTGGTTCCGTGAATAATTCCTACAGTTCCTTTTGTAAGTGTTGCGGCATGCTGATTTGTATCCAGCCCTTTGCCTGCCGGTTCAACTCCGTAGAGATTTACATTCTTATCGTTAAGAAAAGCGGTGAAGATTCCCATGGCGTTACTGCCTCCGCCAACACAGGCAATAATGTCATTTGGTAAAGAACCTGTCATTTCCATAAATTGTTTTTTGGCTTCATATCCGATTACAGACTGAAAGTCTCTTACCATTCTTGGAAATGGAGCAGGACCTACAACTGTTCCGATACAGTAAAGTGTATTATCTATATTTTGCAAATAAGCTTCAAAAGCAGCATCAATGGAATCTTTAAGAGTCTGTGTACCTCTTGAGACAGATATTACATGTGCGCCCAGAACTTTCATTCTGCTGACATTAGGAGCCTCTTTCATTACATCAATTGCTCCCATGTAAATATCACACTCAAGCCCCATAAGTGCCGCAGCTGTGGCTAAGGCAACGCCATGTTGACCTGCGCCTGTTTCTGCAATGACTTTCTTCTTTCCCAATCTTTTTGCCAGAAGTACTTCCCCCAGACAATGGTTTATTTTGTGGGAACCTGTATGGTTAAGATCTTCACGTTTAAGGTAAATATCTGCACCGCCGACGGCTTCTGACAGTCGTTTGGCATAATATACAGGACTTGGACGTCCGGTGTAATGTTCTCTCAATTCTGAAAGTTCCTTCAAAAAAGAAGGGTCTTTGCTGTAATAATCGTAAGCCTGCTCAACTTCATCAAGGGCTTTTCTTAAATCTGCATTTACATAACTTCCGCCGAATTGGCCGAAAGTATTGTTTTTATCCGGTGTTTCTTCGTTGTATTTCATAGTAGTCATGATGTTACTATTAACAGTAACACTTGTCAACATTATATTGATCAATTACTTCCGCGAATCGGAAATTTAAAAATACAACTGTATGGAATTTTAGAGTTGATTGATAATTGACAGCTTGTTTTTACGGAAATTAATCTTTAATTAATACAATCGTTTGGATAGGAATGAATGGTAACAATAAAGGATATTGCCAAAGCTGCAGGAGTTGATCCTTCTACGGTTTCAAGAACACTCAGTGATTCTCCGCGTGTAAAAGAAAAAACAAAGCAGAAAATCAGAATTATCTGCGATGAGATGGGTTATATTCCGAATGCAATGGCAAGAGCTTTGGTAAAACGCAGTACAAACATAGTAGGAATGTTGGTTCCGGATATTTCAAACAGTTACTATTCGGATTTAATGGTTCTTGCCGGAAATGCTGCCAGAAAGATGAATCTGGATATTTTGTATTACAACAGCTTCCAGAGTGAAGACCTTGAGAAAAAATATTATAAGCTTCTGATAGAACATCAAGTAGATGCCATTATTGTTCATCCGGTAAACGGAAGCAGAATGGAATTTTTTAAGAAATTCACCAACAGGATTCCAACAGTTTTTATAGGAGATATTCCTGATTCCGAAGGAATTACCTGCATTCTTACAGATAATGTAAAGGCAGGATATATGGCAGCTGAAACATTAATCAACAGCGGTTGTAAAACTATTTGCTGTTGTGGAATCAGAAAAGAAAGAGTCGTACATATGAACAGGCTTAAAGGAATAAAAGAGGCCTGTAAAAAAAATAGTATCAGTCTTGTTATTCCGCAGTTGCAGGATGATAACGAATCATCCGCACAAAGAGGTTACAAAACTATTAAAAATCTTTTTGACACGGAGTTTTCTGCAGATGGAATTATTGCAATAAACGATTCGGTTGCAATGGGCATTATGAAAGCATGTGCAGAACAGGGAGTAAATATTCCCTCTGATTTAAAACTGATTGGTTTTGATGATCAGAATTATTCCAAGTTGCCGAATATCAGTTTGTCTTCGATAAATCAGGACAGAAAAAAGGTTGTTGAAGAGGCCATGGCTTGTATAGCAGACATGATGGAAAACGGAATAAAAACAAAGAAAATGGTTGTTTCACCCAAAGTGATGGTAAGAAACACAACAAATATAACTTAATTGCCGCAGAAGAAGTGGCAAAGGAGAGAAGAATGAAAAAACTTATCGTAATGTTGTTGATTTTGTCTGTTGCTTTTTCCTGCGTTTTTGCACAGGGATCTTCAGAAGCAAAGCCCAAAAAAGCAGAAGTAAGTGAAGAGTATCTTCAGGCTCAGCAGTGGGCAAAAGACAATGGTCTTGACCTTGATGAAAGTGAAGAAGAGCTTTACAAGAAAGCACTTGCCGAAGGCGGAAAGATTGTAATTTATACAGCTTCAAGCCGTCATGCAAAGAATAAAGCCGATTTCGAAAAAAGATATCCCGGATTGAAATTGGTTTGCTACAACATCAGTACCGGAGAGCTTCCTGAAAAGCTCAGAACTGAATATGCTGCCGGATTGAGAAACGTTGATATTGTTCAGTCAAAGGAAGTAAACGGAGAATACACAAAGGACTTCTTTGAAAAGGGTGTTCTTGTAAACTATCAGCCGAAATCAATTTACGGAAATGTTGACCCGAGTCTTATGACTTCTGTCACACCTTTCTTCCTTGAACTTACAACTTGGTTCTACAATGATTCAGTATATAAAGACGGATCTCCTGTTCATTCATGGTGGGAACTTCTCAAACCTGAATTTGACGGACAGATTATCTTCCAGGATCCTGCATCAAGCCCTACATACATGACTCTTATTGCTACTCTCGTAAGGGATGATGTTGCCAAGATGCTTGAAGAAGATTACAAGGCAACATTCGGAAAGAAGATTGTTCTTGCAAAGGATGAACCTAATGCCGGTTATGCTTGGATTAACCGTTTCTTAAAGTCAAAGAACCAGATTTCAAGTATTGCTGATGAAACAGTTAAAGCAATCGGAACAGCTCCTAATGTAAAGCTTATAGGTCTTTGTGCTTCTTCAAAAATCAGAGAGAAAGAAGGTGCAATGCCTTATCTCGCAACAGATATGGTAAACTTCAAGCCGGCACTTTGTGTTCCTGCAATTAACTTCGTTTCAATTGTAAACGGATGTCAGCATCCTAACGGAGCAAAGCTTTACATAAAGTATGTCATGGGCGGTGAAGACGGTAAGGGTCCTGGATATAAGGGATTCAATACACTTGGAGCTTTCCCTGTAAGACCTGAAATTGAACCTCCTAAAGGATCTGACAAGCTTTCAGATATGACTCTTTTTACAGCCGATTATGATTATTATCAGTCTACAATGTCTGATGTATATGATTACTGGCTCGAAAGACTTTGATATTTATGAATTATTGTTTGGGAGTGCTGTTTCTGCAGCACTCTCAATATATGTTTTGTCAGTTTTAAATCTACAAATAATTGCGGCTTTAAATTTGATGAAAATGTTTTGGAGGGAAGATGTCAGAAAAAAGTGCAATTCGCAAAGCAAGGATAAAAAATACTGTTAAAGATTATTTTTCCAATCCTTACAACATTCTTGTTTTAATAACGATTATCTTGTTGGTATACCTCATTATTTTTCCGCTTATCGGTATGATTAAAACGACTTTTATAGTTGGTCGTGCAGATGTTCATGCATCTAAACAGGAAGAAGGTGAGTTTACAATGTATTATTGGAAGCGACTGTTCACAAGTCGTGTTGCTTCAAAACTTTTATACAAACCATTCGGACATTCGCTGGTAGTTTCTGTTTTTGCAACTCTTATTGCCATTGCACTTGGCAACTGCTTTGCATGGCTTATGGTAAGAAGCAATCTTCCTCATAAGAAGTTTTTTTCAATAGCACTTCTTGTTCCGTATATGCTTCCGTCTTGGAGTTTGTCTCTTGCCTGGTTGTCCGTATTTAAAAATGAGAAAGTAGGTGGTGCCATGGGGTTTTTGAACTTCATCGGAATTAATACTCCGGACTGGTTGGCTTATGGCCCCGTTGCAATCATTTTTGTTTTGGGATTGCACTACTATGCCTATTCATATCTGCTGGTTTCCGCAAGTCTGAAGTCTGTAAACTCCGAACTTGAAGAAATGGGAGAAATCATCGGTGCACCTAAACCCATGATTTTGAGAAAGATTACATTCCCTCTTGTTCTTCCTGCGGTTTTGTCGGCTGTTATTCTTACTCTGACAAAATGTATGGGAACTTTCGGAGTGCCTCAGTATCTGGGTAGCCCTGTAAAGTACTACACTATTTCCACAACTCTTTATAACTCAATGAAGAGTGGTCAGAAGGGTGTAGGTTTCTCCGTTGCGCTGGTACTGATAGTATTTGCATCTATAAATGTATTTATAAACCAGAGACTTATCGGAAAGAGAAAGTCATATACCACTATCGGCGGAAAGGGAACAAGAGCCAATGAAATCGATTTGGGGAAATGGGGAAAACCGCTTTCCTGTTTTATCATAGTATTCCTTATTCTGTTTGTTCTGTTTCCTTTGATTGTCATGTCATATGAGACTTTTATGTTCCGCCCGGGAGACTTCTCTCTGAGTAATTTTACTTTGCAGCACTGGATCGGAAAGGGTGATTTGAAAATTAATTCTGGAGAACCCGGTATTTTCTTGAATGACAACTTCTTCATGTTCCTGAAAAACACTCTGTTGCTTACTTTCTGCACTTCTGTTTTGGGTACTATCTGCGGACAGATAATTGGTTATATCAATGCCAGAGGCCGTGCATTGACCAGCGGAAGAATTGTTGAACAGCTTGTTTTCATTCCGTATCTGATTCCTTCTATTGCCTTTGGGGCCATGTATCTTGCTCAGTTTGCAGTAGCTGTGAAAATCAATGTTTTCGGATTACTGATTCCTGTTATTCCGTCGCTGTACGGAACATTCTCGATACTTGTTCTTATCAGTGTTGTAAAACATCTTCCTTTTGCTTCAAAAGCCGGTACATCAAATATGATGCAGATCTCCTATGAGCTTGAGGAAGCAGGTCAGATTGCAGGTGCCGGATTCTTTCAAAGATTTGCAAAGATTGTATTCCCTCTTGCTAAGAACGGATTCTGGTCAGGCTTTATGCTTATTTTCATAAGTATCATCAAAGAACTTGATTTGCTTGCATTGCTTATGACGCCTAAACAGCAGACTCTGCCGTTTATGGCTTTTGCATATTCTTCGGAATCAATGGGACAGCTTTCTAACGCTGTTGCATTGGTAATGTTTATTATTGTGTTTGTCGTTTATTTCTTGGCAAACAAACTTACGGATGCCGATCTTTCCAAAGGCTTCTGACAAAGGATGAAAAAGGAGAAATAAAAAATGAGTGAAGTTGTTTTAAAAAATATAGATAAATTTTATGGAAAGAATCATGTTCTCAAATCTTTGGATTTGGATATTCACAAGGGTGAATTTATGACTCTTTTGGGTCCTTCCGGTTGCGGAAAGACAACAACTTTAAGAATTATTGCAGGTCTTGAAAAACCTCAGAACGGGGTGATTCTTATGGATGGCAGAGAAGTTGTAAATGCAGAAACACGTTTTTATGAGAGCCCCGACAAGAGAAAACTGAATCTTGTTTTCCAATCTTATGCTCTATGGCCTCATATGACAGTTTATGACAATGTTGCTTTTTCTATGAATGTAGAAAAACGTCCGAAAGAAGAGATTAAGGAAAAGGTTGATATTGCTCTTAGACGTATGAAGATTGAAGATTTTGCACAACGTTATCCTTCCGAACTTTCCGGCGGCCAGCAGCAGCGTGTTGCTATAGCAAGAGCTATTGTAAATGATCCCGAATTACTTCTTTTGGATGAACCTCTTTCAAATCTTGATGCAAAACTTCGTGTTGAAATGAGAAGAGAAATCAAGAGACTTCATCACGAACTGGGTACAACCATTGTCTATGTTACACATGATCAGGTTGAAGCGTTGACTATGTCTACAAGAATTGCAGTGTTTTTTGAAGGAGTATTGGAACAGGTGGCAACTCCTCTTGAATTGTACCAGAATCCGTGTTCGCTCAGAGTTGCAGATTTTATAGGGAACCCTTCAATCAACTTTCTCGACGGCAAGGCAAAGCTTACGGAAAACGGTCTTGAAGTTGACAGCATAATCGGAAAGATGAAGTTCCCGAAAAAAGACATGACGGATAATGTCAAAGAAAAAGCCGATAAGGAATTTGATGTTGTCCTGGGAATCAGACCTGAAAAAGTCATTGTTTCCGAAAAAGAAGATAAATCCATGATTCCTGCAGCAGTATACACTTGTCAGCCTGCCGGTTCGGAAACGATTATTGATATTAAAAACAATGACAAAATTGTTCTTGCAAAAGATCTTGGACTCAGATTCTTGGAAGGTGACCGGAAAGTCTGGGTGAAATTTGATTCTTCTCAGGTAAACGTTTTTGATAAAAAATCCGGTTTGCTTTTAAAGAAAACAAAAACAGAAGGTAAAAATGTATAAGATTGAGACCCATGTTCATACAAGCAACACAAGTAAGTGCGGACACATTGATGCAAGTATTCTTGTTCAAAAATACATTGAAGGCGGATATGATGCTGTTGTGGTAACTGATCATTTCAATCGTGCAACAGTTGACTACCTGAATATTGATTTAAAATCTCCTGATGCCTGGAAGCCGTTTTTCTACGGATATGATGCATTTGTAAAAGCTGCAGAGGGTACTTCGTTAAAAGTAATCAGAGGTTCGGAAGTGCGTTTTGACGGCAGTGAAAATGACTATCTGTTATATGGTTTTGAGCCTGAATTGGTAAAAGATCCTGATGCAGTTATGAGTGGTACTTTGGAAGATTTTTATAAGAAGTGTCAGGCATGCGGTGCTGTTCTTATTCAGGCACATCCTTTCAGAGACGGATGTTTTCCGAGCAATCCTGAATTCTTGGACGGTGCAGAGATACTGAATCTTCATCCCCGCCAGAATAACAACAACAGTAAGGCATTTCAGTTTGCAAAGGATAATAATCTTCTTATGACAGCAGGTTCTGACTGCCACAGAATGGGAGATTATTGTCGTGCCGGAATAATTACCGATATTCTTCCGAATGATACGTTTCAATTTGCGGAAATATTAAAAAGTGAAAACTACTATGTATTCTGCAGAAACGACAGAACATACAAGCACAAGTACGAAGATTCTGCCATAAGTTGACCCAACATTTTTACAGGAGATTTTTTGACCTGATTATTGCTGCAGTTCTTTACTTTGGATTTGTTTCTGTTTGTATTCACGAATACGTCTGAATAAGGTGGATTCGCTTATACCATAAGTAACAGCAAAAGACTTAACAGTACCAATTCCGGCATTAAGCTTCATAATAATATCAGCGATATCACCATAGGAAACACCAATTTTCTTTCTTCCTGAAACTCCTTTTGCAGAATTGGAAATTTTACCATTGATGTTTAATCTATTTTGAGAATACAGATAATATAGAACTTGATATATAGATTTTCTGTTGGAGTTATCAATAACGAAAGAATCTGTCTGAACATTGTTACCCATACAGATTTCTTTTAAAATTGCTTTGCATTTTGCAGATATGTTCATGCGTGAATCAAAAGAAAGGTTTTTATTTGTTATCTCATATTTCTTTTCATTTCTGACGACGTAATAATTATCACCCGAATATTTTAAGTTACTTCTGATAAGCCATTCCAAACGGTTTAAATAGTTCATGTTTACTTCTTCTAACATTTCAGTCAAATTTTCTCTTTGAGGTGATGGAGTTCTTTCAGAAATAAAAACGGGTACCATGTTTTTTCTTTCATAGCTGTCTTTTCTTAAATCTAAGTCAATACCTGGAATTCCCTGAAAAACAGCCGGTGGAATAAAATCAATTACCGGGTAATACGGCATTATTGTGTATACATATGAATTGTCTTCATACTCTTTATATTCTATTGTTCCCAAACGGTATGTGATTCCGAATCTGTCATCTGTCAGAATTAAGCCTTCAGTAATTTTATAATTCATTTTCTACTAACCTATCGTAACTTGCTTTCAGAATTTTGGTATATCGTTGTTCTATCATGTACTGGCAGAATTTTTTATGTGTATCTGTCATCTCTGAGATATTGTCTATAGTTAATTCCGCTCAATTCACAATTGCTGAAGTCCATATAAATGCCTCTGTCAAAAACTTTACATTGAATTTTGACAGACTGTCAATAAGTTACAAAAGAGATTTGACAGTATTTAATAAAATGATAATAGAATTGTGATTTGTATGTTGCCACACCAAAAACCCAGAATCTTGAATCCTTGAGAAAATTCTTACTGTGAAGGAATTATTCATTGAGACCGGGAAGATTCGAACTTCTGACCCTCAGATCTGCAAGACGAGGTTCTGTATTACCTAATTGCTTGTAATATAATAAATTTGACTTTTTTTGTTTACGAAATTTAGCGCATTTTTAGCACGAATTGAATTTTATGATTTGAAATGTGCTATTATTGAATCCACACATTTTTTTGCATTTTTCAACGGCATTCATACATGTTTTGTAGTCTTCCTCAGTAAGAGTTTGAGAATCATCTCCCGGGTATTTTGTTGAGAAGTAAAAACCGTTTACTTCTTTTAAGGTAGCTGCTGTTTCTGAATCTATCGGCAGTGTAGATTTATTATTCCAGTAACTAACCAGTCTGTTTAGGTTATGAGTAGATAGCACTTCTGTAATCTCGGACTGATTCTTCTCTGTCACAAGAATATATTGATTTATTAGATGTTTAATAAACCTTTCGCAAGTGTTTTGCGCTAATGCTCCAAGAGAGTTTGCAGTTATTCCGGATTCTATTGTGGCTTTGATGAATCTATAATCATCGTTTGCGAAGTCGTAGTAGGTTTTTAGTTCCATATACTTAATCCTTCCGATTGTATGTTTTTTTGAAATGCCTGGTTTTCTTGTTTCCAAGAATCTCCAAATGTTACGTGTAAGTCAGTTTCCGGATCTCTGAAGTCGTCGGTAGATATTTCACCCTTGATTTTTACAATCCAGTTTGAGTAATTTGCTTCTTTTTTTATCGCAGGGTTGAGAACAAGAAGTAAATCTATGTCGCTCGTTATGGTAGCTTCGTTACGTGCAGTACTTCCGTATAGAATGACGTCATCAACGAAATCTCTCAGCGAAGACTTTTGTATTTGGTCTATTGCATATCTCAAGGCAAATTCTCTTCTTGGATCAAGGTTGATTGTTTCCTGTATTATCATGTTGTCTATTTTGTCTTTAAGGATACATCCTGAATACTCATTGATAATTGTTTTTGCGAGTAGGTAAACAACATAAGGAGGACAAGTTCTGCTGGATGTTTTATCTGTATCGCTTTCCCAATTTTGGATTGTTTTAAGCGGAATCTTGTATTTATTTCCGAATTCTTTTTGAGAAAGATTTGTAATTTGCCTTAATTCTTTAATACTTGTAACCATGCTTATAAAATACGCTCAATGAGCGTATTTGTCAATGGTTAATAATATGTGGAAACGAGCCGGTTTTAGTTTGAACTGTCCGGCTTTTTTTACAACGAGTAAGTCTCAATGGCAGTTGAGCGAGTTCCGGGAGAGAAGATGTATTCTGCCTCTTCTTCAGGTTCTGCTTTTTATTGCAGGAATAATCCTTAAAGAACTGCTTCTCTCAGTATGCTGTTTATTCTTGTCTGGTACCTCTTTCCTTGTTTCTTCAAAGCTTCAAGCACATCAACATCAATTTTAATACAGATAGCCTTTTTCTTCGGAGTAATGTTGTAATACTGAGGATTAACCGGTTTAAAAATAGCAAGCTGTGCAATTTGACCTTTTATTTTACCTTTTTCGCAGTTAACAGCAGTGAATGACCTAAGTTCCCAAATCTAAACTATGGCAGAATCCTTAAGAGTTAGAGCAACATCTTTTTCAGAGACGTTAAAAAGTGCCGATAATATAGCTCTCTGAGAACTTGAAACAAGAGAATAAAGGTCTTTTGCTGCTTTTGTACCTATCTTAACTTTTGAGAATTGAATCTTGTTGAGCTTTTTTCTGATAAGGTCAATTGTCCAGGAGTCTTTTTCTTTGTAGTTATTTTTCATCCTCTGTCTGATTTCAGAAATAAGTATAGCAACAATGAATACTATAAACATTTTGCCTTCCATAACAGGTCTGGATTGAACATTAAGT
>JAZLMO010000046.1:0-23555 GCA_045598675.1 Sphaerochaetaceae bacterium | reverse complement strand
CAACTTCGATGTCCTTTCCATACTTAGCAAGAGCGTTTGCACAGATTTCCTGTCCCTTTGTCTGATCCCAGTTACCTACCTGATCATCAAGGCACTTTACCTTAACGCCGGCGTCTGTGGGAGCCTTGACTGAGAACTGTGTTCTGTACTGAGCATCAGGGTTTTCAGGGTCACCTTCAATCATGATGTAAGAAACAATACCATCACCGTTAACATCACCCTTATTGGCGAGTGAAAGAACGATGTTACCCTGCATTGTACCAGACTGACGTGCATCACAACCTACATAGCAAACCTTTGCATTGTTGAGGATTCCTTCGTATGATTCGTCACCCTTTGTTCCGAGAGGTTCACGGTTGATGAGTACGAGAGGGATATTAGCTGCAACAACTTTGTCGATGATAGCATCGGCAGAAGATGTCTGAACGAGGTTAAGAATGATTACGTCCATACCGGCTGTAATCATCTGGTCAACCTGGTTTGACTGTTCAGCCATATCGTTCTTTCCGTCGTACATTGTTACAGAATACTTAACTGTGTCTGTTTCAAGTGTCTTGAAATAGTTGACAATTTCGTTTCTGTAAAGTGTCATGAAGTTATCATTATACTGATAAATACCAACACCTACCTTGTAAGTCTTTACTCCGCTTTCCTTCTGACCTTCTGCGAAAACGCATGTAAGAGCAAGAAGAGCTACGAGCATAACTGTTAAAGCTTTCTTCATTTCTTTTCTCCTATAAAAATGATTTTTGATTGTTTATTTATTCTAACATATTATCTGCGTATGTAAATATGGAAACCCTGTTATCCCGATACTTTTTTATCGAAATATCACAATTACTGCACCGGTGCCTCCGTCCTGAGGCTTAGGATTCAAATCAATCTCACGTATACGTTTATCCGATTTCAATGCAGAAATAACGGCAGGCCTCAATACAGATACCCCGTCAGGGGAATGAAGGCCTTTCCCTGTTACTATCCTGACTTTTCTGAAACCTGAAGCAATACTTTCATCCAAGAAGGAACGCAACTGACGTAACGCTTCATCCAATGTAAAATTATGAAGGTCCAGTTCATCCCGGACCTTCATTCTTCGTAATTCTTTGATTGTAACTGTTTGTTTTGAAGAGATATTTTCAGACTCACTTCTGTTTTCTATTTCTGTTTTTTCATCGTGACTTTCAGTCCATTTGGAATAAACAGAAGCAAAATCGCCGTCTTTCATTACATATCTCTTACATCAATGACTTCAGCAACATATTTTTTGATTATTTCCGTAAATGCTTTTTTGTTCGGACCCTGTACTTTAATTGTACAATGAGCCTTTGAAGGATCCGGACCGTTGAGAACAACAAAGGAAACTATCTGAATATTCTGCTTTGCCAATGCATCACTGAGCTTTGCAAGGACTCCCGGTTTGTTTTCAAGCAGACACTCTGCCGTAATTCCGTACACTCTTGTACCCAGCATTTCCAGAACCATCTTGAGCATATCTGTCTTTGAAACTATTCCCACAAGTTTCTTTCCGTCCAATACTGGAAGACATGAGATATTCTCATCAATCATGATTCTTGCCGCTTCCTCAACTGATGCATCCTTTGAAATCGTGACAGGATTCTTCTTCATTATTTTTGCAACAGTCAGTTGGCTGAGAAGAGCATTCATCTCATAAGCACTGAGTGTGGATATCGGAGAAGGAGTCGCTTTCAATATATCTTTTTCCGACACAATCCCTACAAGTCTGTTATGGGCATCAAGAACAGGAAGCCTGTGTATTTTTTCCTGTTTCATCAATGAATCGGCAACCTGAATTGTCATATCAGGAGTTGCTGAAACTACATTTGTTTCCATTCTGGTTGAAATTAGCATATCACATCCTCCGTGCTCTTATATTATGACACATATATCATGCACCAAGGTAGGCTTTTTTTATTGCCGGATCATTCATCAATTCTTTTCCGGTACCCGTCTTGACTATATGACCTGTTTCAAGAACATACGCTCTGTCTGCAATGGACAAAGCAGCCTGAGCATTCTGTTCAACCAACAATATTGTTGCACCTGTTTCATGCAGATTCTTTATTATTGAGAAAATGTGTTCAACGAAGATAGGCGCAAGTCCCATTGAAGGTTCATCAAGCATTATCAGTTTGGGCTGAGCCATGATTGCCCTACCCATTGCAAGCATCTGCTGTTCTCCGCCGGATAATGTTCCGCCAATCTGATTTCTTCTTTCCTCAAGACGCGGGAACAATTCAAAGACCTGTTTCAATGTATTTCCATATTCATTTTTTGGTCTGAGGAATGCACCCATTTCAAGGTTCTCTTCTACTGTAAGGTTAAGAAAAATTCTTCTTCCTTCCGGAACCATTACAAGTCCTGACTGAACAATCTTGTTGGGAGCGGTCTTGCTGATATCATCTCCGTCAAACTCGATAGCACCGGTCTTGGAACGCAACAATCCTGCAACGGTACTGAGTGAAGAAGTCTTTCCGGCACCGTTGGCACCTATAAGTGTTACAATCTCACCCTTATTTACATAGAAAGAAATGTCTTTGATTGCATGAATTGCACCGTAAAAAACGTTGATATTGTCAACTGTCAGCAGTCTGTCACTCATTTTTCTGCCCCCTTTCCGAGATATGCTTCAATGACGACAGGATTATTCTGGATTTCCTTTGGAGTTCCCTTTGCAATAACCTGACCGAAGTTGATAACTGTAATTTCCTCACAGATTCCCATGACAAGACTCATATCGTGTTCAATAAGAAGAATTGCTATATGGAATTCATCTCTGATTCTCTTAATCGTATCCATGAGAGCCGCTGTTTCTGCAGGGTTCATACCGGCAGCAGGCTCATCAAGCAACAAGAGCTGAGGATTTGTTGCAAGTGCTCTTACAATTTCAAGACGTCTCTGTGCACCGTATGGAAGGTTGCCGGCCTTTACGTCTGCAAGATCCTGCATATCAAAAAGAGAAAGAAGCTTCAATGCCTTTTCCTTTGCAGCCTTCTCTTCTTTCCAGTATCTGGGGAGTCTGAGAATCGAGCCCAAAATACTGTAGCGCATACTGTGATTCAAACCTACAAGAACATTGTCCAGTACTGAAATCTGCTTGAACAATCTTATGTTCTGAAAAGTTCTTGCTATACCTGCATGACTGCGCTTGACAGTAGACATTCCGTCAAGATTCTTGCCGTTGAGGAATATCTTTCCGCTTGTAGGTGTATAAACTCCTGTAAGCAAATTGAATACGGTGGTCTTTCCGGCACCGTTGGGACCTATAAGACCGATAATCTGGTTCTCATAGACTTCTATGTCAAAATCACTGACAGAAGCAAGTCCGCCGAAAACAACTCTGAGATGCTCACATTTCAAAACAGGAATACGTGTTTCATTCATTTTCTGCCTCCTGTTTTCTTATTTCCGCAGTTTATTGCTTTTTCAAGAATTCTCTTAAGTGAAAAATCATACTGACCGAACAATCCTTTCGGTCTGAAAATCATCATGAATACAAGAGCAAATGAATAAGCAACCATTCTGTAATCAGAGAATGCTCTGAGAAGTTCCGGAAGTGCTGTAAGTACAATTGCAGAAACAATTGAACCTATCATGGAACCCATTCCACCCAAAACAACCATTACCAGAATTTCAATGGATTTCATGAATTTGAACGTTGAAGGATACAAAGATCCTATATAACCGGCATACATACATCCGGCAACACCTGCAAGCATTGCGGAAATGACAAATGCCGTTGTTTTGTATTTTGTAGTGTTGATTCCTACGGATTCGGCTGCAATCTCATTATCTCTGATTGAAAGAACAGCCCTTCCGTGGCGGCTCTTCATGAATGTGTGGATAATGAAAATACACACAACAACCAGAATATAGGCAAGATTGAAAGATGTATACTTTGGAATTCTGGCAAGACCTGCAGAACCGTATGTAAATTTGAATCCCAGAACGGAGTCAATATTTGTCAGTACAACTCTGATGATTTCTCCGAATCCCAGAGTAATGATTGCAAGATAATCACCCTTAAGTCTGAGAGCAGGAATACCTATAAGTATTCCGAAAATTCCGGCAACACAGGCACTTAAAAGCACAGCAATAACAATGTACTGCAAAGCCTGTGAAGTCTGACCTGCTCTGATTAAATCGTAGGTAGGTGTTGTCTTTATATATATACCGGCAGCATAGGCTCCTACAGCCATAAAACCTGCATGTCCCAAAGGAAGCTGTCCCAGATAACCGCATGACAGGTTAAGCGATGTGGCAAGAATAACATTGATTCCTATTGTAATCAGAATTCCTCTCCAGTAATTTGTGATTACTCCGCTCTTCATCATTGAGGTAAGGATAAACCAGAGTCCTGCTAACAGAACAATGTTGATTAAATAACTCAAAGGAGTTGGGATGGTTTTATATTTCTTATCCATGACGTCCTCCTTATACCTTTTCCTGAATCTTCTTTCCCAGGAAGCCTGTAGGCTTGAAAAGAAGTACAATAATGAGAATCAGGAATACTGCGGCATCCTTCCACATTGAAAGATGTGCAGCAGCAACGAGTGCTTCAAGCAGACCTATTGCAAATCCGCCTATCATGGCTCCCGGAATAGAACCTATTCCTCCCAGAACGGCGGCAACAAAGGCCTTGATGCCAAGCATTGAACCCATTGTAGGGCTTGCCTGCGGATATGCACAAAGGTAAAGGACGGCTCCTATACCTGCAAGTGCAGAACCTATTGCAAATGTAAGTGAAATTGTTCTGTTGAGGGAGATTCCCATGAGTTGGGCAGCACCCATGTCTTCAGATACTGCACGCATGGCTTTTCCCATTTTGGTTTTGTTTACAAACATTGAAAGAACAATCATGACTGCAACTGTTACGGCAATTGTAACAAGGGCTGCATAACTGACTATGACTTTTCCCACTACAATGTTTCCGCTTACCATAGGACTCATACTCTTCTGATCTGCTCCGAACAGAAGCTGTGCTCCGTTCTCAAGCAGGAATGAAATTCCTATGGCTGTAATAAGAAGTGACAATCTGGGTGCACTTCTGAGCGGTGTGTATGCGACTTTTTCAATAGTAACACCTAAGGCTGTACTCACAAGTACAGCCAAAATAACAGCTACTGCCGGAGGTAAAGCAAAACTGGCAATAGCATAATAGACCATATATGAACCGATCATGATGATGTCGCCATGGGCAAAATTAAGCAAAAGTATGATTCCGTAAACCATACTGTAACCCAAAGCAACAAGGGCATAGACCGAACCAGTCTGCAAACCGTTAATAATCTGAGCAATGAATGTTGAAAAATCCATATTTGCAGAACTCCCTTTATAATAAAAAATATGGCGCAAGTAAGTACTTGCGCCAATTGTATCAAAAACTGTTATATAAAAACAATATCAAACGAATCAGAAGAAGTTTGCAAACTTCTCTTCACCATTGGAAATTTTGATGATTGCAACAGACTTGACAGGGTCATTTGTTGCATTGAATGTATAAGAACCTGTAATTCCTTCAACACCCTTCATGTTCTTGATAGTATCGATAATTGCCTGCTTGTATTCTGCAGAACCGGCCTTAAGACCCTTGCTTTCTGCTGCTTCAATACCCTTGGCCATTACCATTGATGCATCCCATGCAAGAGGTGCAAACATATTAGGAACATCTTCGCCGAATGTTGCCTTGTAGTCCTTTTCAAACTGTGCAACTGATTCTGTTCCTGCTGCATAACCGCTCATGTAGACTGTTCCTTCAAGATCTTCTGCTGTTGCATAATTTACAACTGAACCGAATCCGTCACCACCGATAATAGGGCTCTTACATCCCTGTGCTCTGAGAGCTGTAATTGCAAGACCTGCTTCTCCGTAGTAGATAGGCATAAGAACTACATCCGGTTTCTTTGCTGCAATATTTGTCATCTGAGCCTTGTAGTCAACATCACCTGCTGAGAAAGATTCTTTTGCAACAATTGTGAGACCGTACTGGTTCATTACTGATTCAAATCCCTTTACGATTGCTTCTGAATAGTCAGAACCGTTTTCGTAGAAGAATGCAACTGTCTTTGCATTGTTGACCTTTGATGCATATTCAGCCATCTTCTCGCCCTGGAAAGGATCAAGGAAGCATGTTCTGAAAACATTTGTCTTTACACCGGAATTGGGATTATCCGGATCGAAAATTGTTACCTTAGGGCTTGTTGCAGATGCTGTGATTTCAGGCATATTGATTTCATATGCTGCATCTGAAAGAGCAACTGTAGCTCCTGTAAGAACAGAACCGATAACAGCAGTTGCGCCTTTATCTACTGCAAGGTTAAGTGCGTTAACAGCTTCAGTTCCATCTGCCTTGTCGTCAAATTCAAGGAGATTAATCTGCTTTCCGTTAATACCGCCCTTTGCGTTTAACTGGTCAAAATACATCTTTACAGAATTACGAACAGGTACACCGTACATAGCATAGTCACCTGTTGTGTTACCGATGAAAGCAATTGTAATACTGTCTGATGCCTTTGATTCTGTGGATGACTTTTTACTGCAACTTACAAAGACGCAGGAAAAAACGACTAACACTGTCAAAAGAACAAACATTGTCTTTTTCATACTTCATCTCCTCTCATTTAGTGATATGAAAATTAAAAATTGTGATAAATTTACATTTTTCGTAGAATTTGTGCAAGATTATTTTTCAGATTTTTTTTAGGACCCATTTGGAAATTGTAAAATTCTCCAAACTGTACTGGAGAATCGCACTGATGTATTCAATGAACGAAAGCCCATTTGGAAATTGTAAAATTCTCCAAATGGGCTGTAGTGTTCTTGTAATGATCTCAGCGCGATTCGAACGCGCGACCCCTTCCTTAGGAGGGAAGTGCTCTATCCAGCTGAGCTATGAGACCATCATTTTTTCAGTATCTCCAAAACCTCTGAAGGAGCCATGTTTTTGCAGGCCTCTTCATCGTGTTGGTATTTTGAAGGAATGCGGTAATTGGTTTCCCCGTGTTTGAGATAGAAACCGTAACGCCCGCTGCGGATGGCAAGTGTCTGCCCTTCGTATTCTCCGAAGTTCTTGATAATGTTGGACGGATTCTCTATTGTTGACTTTTTTGCAAATGACGTCTTTGCCGGCTTGGATGCAGATTTTCTGGAAACAGGCTTGGGCGTAGAGAAAATTTTGCGTGCTTCGGATTCTGTTGTCTTCAGAAGTTCTTCACAGGATTTGAAGTTGCGGTAATCATCGTTGCATTTCAGATATGCACCGTATCGTCCTATATCTGCTATGATTTCATTTCCGTTTTCATCTGTACCTACTTTCTTCGGAAGATTGAAAAGCTGGAGAATCAGATCCTGTGAGACTGTCTTTCCCTTGAGATCCGAAGGAACTTTGAAACGTTTGACATCATCTGTTTCAGCCTTGTTGCCTATTTGCCAATAATCCCCGAAACGGCCGGTGCAATAGAGAATAGGCTGTCCTTGAGGAGTATGGCCGATAACTGCAGGCGGAGTAGTTCCGTTGCCTACGGTACTGCTTCCGTTTCTGAGATTCTCAACCATTTCATCAGTAACGTTTGCAGGCGTCCATGAATCAGGCACAGAAACATACTTTCCGTCATTTGTCTGAACATAAGGACCGTACGGACCCAATATTATTGAATTTTCTTCTCTGATTTGAGGAAGTACTATTTTCTTGACCTTCTTGGAATCAATGCTGTTCTTAACATCCTTGATCTGTTGCTGAAGACCGTTTTTCCCTTCATAGAAATCTTTCAGATAATCCAGTTTGTTGAGTTTGCCTTGGGAAATCTTATCAAGATCCCCCTCCATCTGACTTGTAAACTCGTAATCTATTCTGTTTTCAAAATATCCTTCAAGAAGATCTACTACACCAAAACCTGTAAATGTAGGAACCAGTGCCCCGCTTTCACGGATTACATAATTTTTCTCAAGAATTCTGTCTATGATTGCCGCATAAGTTGAAGGTCTTCCTATTCCCTTCTTCTCAAGTTCCTGAACAAGAGAGGCTTCCGTAAATCTGGTAGGAGCCTTTGTTTCATGGCTCTTGGATTCGATATGTTTCAGAGATAATCTGTCGCCGACTGAAAGCTTTGGCAGAATAATGTCCTTTTCTTCAAGTGCTGCTTCAGGATCATCAGAACCTTCTACGTAGACACGGATGTAACCGGGAAATTCAATGCGGGTTCCGGATACTGTGAAAATTCCCGTATTATCTGCGTTCTGAGCAGTGATAGATACTGTGGTATTGAGTTTGACTGCATCCTTCATCTGACAGGCAAGGGTGCGGTTGAAAATCATTTTGTAAAGAGCAAGCTCTTTTCCGGACAATCCGGTTTCTTCAGGAAATTTGAATTCATCACCCGCAGGACGGATTGATTCATGCGCTTCCTGAGCATGTTCATCTTTTGTCTCATATTTACGCACAGATTCGGAAAGATAGTCTTTTCCGCAAAGTGCAAGTGCGGCATTTCTTGCAGCCTTGACACCTTCATCTGACAGAGCTGTACTGTCTGTTCTCATGTATGTGATGAATCCGTTTTCATACAGACTCTGAGCAATCTTCATTGTGTCCTTTGCAGAAAGGTGCAGTTTTCTGTTGCCCTCCTGTTGAAGAGTACTTGTTGTAAACGGAGCGGAAGGATGCTGGAAAACAGTCTTTTCCTTTATATCGCTTACAGTAAATGATCCGGCTTTTATTTCATCCATAAGAACTTTTGCACTTTCAAATGAAAGAAGCAAAGTTTTGGGAGAATTGTTGTATTCTCCTGTTTCGGAACTGAAATCCTTTCCTGTTGCTATTCTCTTTGAATTGTATGAATCAAGTACGGCTGTGAAATTTTTGTCAAAAGATGCTTCAATATTCCAATACTGAGACTTTTTATAGGCCAGTCTGAGTTTTTCACGGTCTACGATAAGACGCAGTCCCGGTGACTGAACACGTCCGGCAGAAAGAGACTTGTTGGACAACTTTGACCACAGAACAGGACTGATTGTATAGCCGTAAACTCTGTCCAGCACTCTTCTTGCTTCCTGTGCATAGACAAGATTCATATCAAGTTCCCTGCCGTTTTCAAATGCTGCGAGAATGGCTTTTTTTGTAATTTCATGAAACACCATTCTTCTGTAAGGTACTTTGGGTTTCAAAACCTGAACAAGATGCCAGCTTATGCTTTCTCCTTCACGGTCTTCATCAGTTGCAAGAATAAGTTCGTCTGCATTTTTCAGCTCACTTTTAAGCTCTGAAATAATCTTTGACTTGGACGGGTCTTCTATATATTCAGGTTCATATCCGTTTTTGATATCTATGCAAATACCCTCTTTAGGCAAAGTTCTGATATGTCCGTTACTGGCAATGATTCTGCAATCACCACCAAGAAACTTACTGATTGTCTTTGCTTTTG
Organism: Sphaerochaetaceae bacterium; assembly: GCA_045598675.1. Taxonomy (GTDB): domain Bacteria; phylum Spirochaetota; class Spirochaetia; order Sphaerochaetales; family Sphaerochaetaceae; genus JAZLEZ01. The sequence continues at coordinate 14,121 of JAZLMO010000046.1, read as the reverse complement.
TAGGAGACTCAACAATGATTAACTTTTTAGACGGCATGAACACCTCCGACCTTTGTGCAAAGAAATTTTTAGTTACATTTCCAAAGGTTGTCAAGTTTAATTTTCCAAAATCCGGTCATGGGAAAACACCTTAATCTAAAGATTAAGAGGATGGAAAAAATTTTTTTTGTGGTTTAATCTTAAGTCATGAAGAAAATTTTGAAATGCGTTTTTCTGATTGCAGCATTTGTTGTTCTGACTTCATGTACGGTTTCGGAGAACCTCTCAACAGGCAACAGCAGCACAAAGCTTAATGTTTCTCCTTTTATGACTGATCTTATAGAAGACCTTTCATGCTGGATAGACAACGGAAAAAGTGATGCAATCATGGACAACGTCATTTCTTCATTTGCAGAAAATCTGATCTTTTCAGGTTCCGCCTCGGATGTATTTATAGGAAAAACGGCTGACGGAACATATAATATTGGTTTTTCATTCGACAATCTCAATCAGCTTATCAACAGGCTCACCATGGACCCGAATCAGGATATTGTCGTATTCTCACAAGACAACGGAAAGACAAAACTTGAAATCAATCTGAGTCTTGAGAACTACGGAACTTTGGCAAAGGTAATTCCCGTTCTTTCCGATCCCAACCTTGAAGTCTACGGACCTGTGTACAACAATCCGCCATACGAGTGTAAATCGGAAAAAGATTATCTGTTCATGATTGATTTCATCTTCGGATCAGGTTCAGAAGACATCAAAGCATCCGAAATAAATCTGAATTATTCTGCACCGTCTTCTATCATTGACACAAACGGAATTGCCGATGGAAACACTGCTTCTTTTTCAATTCCTTTGATAGACTTTCTTCTTCTCCACGAGCCTGTTTATCTGTTCTGCGAATGGTAACTTCAGCTTATAAGAAGTTTCAGAATCTGCACTGCATTTGATGCAGCACCCTTCCTTATCTGGTCACCGCAACACCATAGTGTAAGTCCGTTGTCATCTGTAAGGTCTTCTCTGATTCTTCCGACCCAGACAAGGTCCTGATCTGTTGTATCCAGAGGTGTGGGATAATCATCTGCAAGACGGCAACCTTCAAATGATGAAACCGCTTTTTTTGCTTCTTCAACAGATATCTTTTTTTCCGTTCTGAGAACTACTGATATAGAATGAGATTTCATTACAGGAACACGGACACATGAGCATGTTACCTTCAATTCCGGAAGATGGAGAATCTTTCTGCCCTCGTTCTGCATTTTCATTTCTTCTGTTGTATAACCGTTATCTGTCTCCGACCCTATAAAAGGAATGACATTCATGGCAATCTGTCTTGGAAAAACCTGAGATTTTATTTCAGTACCTTCTGCCATTGCACGGACCTGGTCTTCAAGTTCCCTCATTGCAGCAATTCCGGCACCTGATACGGCCTGATATGTACTTGCAATCATTGTGGTGATGGGAGAAAGCTTTGCAAGTCCTGCAACAGCCATCATGGTTATGATAGTGGAACAGTTCGGATTTGAGATTATTCCATGGTGCTTGAATGCATCCTTTCCGTTGATTTCAGGAACAATAAGAGGAACATCATCATCCATTCTGAACGCTGAACTGTTATCAATGAAAACAGCGCCGGATTTTACGATAAAGGGTGCAAAATACTTTGCCATGTCGTTTTCCACGGCTCCGAGAACATAGTCTGTTCCTTCAAAACTGTTTTCCGTTGCCTCCTGAATTGCAATTTCCTTTCCCCTGAAAACAACGGTTTTTCCGACACTGCGTTTAGAGGCTAAAGGCAGAAGTTTATTAACAGGAATATTATATTCTTCAAGTACCTTTATCATCTGCTGACCCACAACACCGCTTGCACCTAAAACAGCAACATTACAGCTCTTCATAATTCACCCCGCAAATCCTTCGTATAAAACTCTCACAGCTGTTTCAAACTGTGAATTATCAACTCCGATAATAATTGAAAGTTCATCAGATCCCTGGGCAATGGTTCTGATGTTGACTCCTGTTTCTCCAAGGGCCTTGAAAAGTTTTCCTGAAGTACCCGGTCTGAAAGACATCTTTCTTCCTACTGCCGCAACAAGTGCAATATTGTCCTGAACCTGAACATCATCTGCATCCACAGCCTTCTGAATTTCACCTACAATGTCATAAAGGGAATTTCCCAAAGATGATTGGGAAGCAACAAATGCAAATGAATCAAGTCCCAGTGTAATATGTTCAACTGGAACATTGTATTTCTCAAGAATTTCCAAGGTTTTCCTGAGTACTGCATTTGACACAAGATTGTGTTTTCTTATTGTGATGATACAGAAGTTTCTTCTGCCTGCGACTCCCGTGATAAGAGTATCATCATCGGTTTCTTTTTCTTTGCAGATGTTATCTACAATCATTGTTCCGGGATTATCAGGCTCATTCGTATTTCTGATATTAAGTGGAATACCTACTTCCTTTACAGGTGTAATGGAATCTTCGTGAAGAACTGAAGCACCCATGAATGCCAGTTCCCTGAGTTCTGCATATGTGATTTCCGAAATAGGTTTGGGATTGCTGACAATCCTGGGATCTGCCATCAGGATTCCGGATACATCAGTCCAGTTTTCATAAACATCTGATTTTGAAGCAGCAGATGCAAGTGAGCCGGTAATATCACTTCCTCCGCGGCTCATAACTTTGATTTTTCCTGTAGGAACACTGCCGTAAAACCCGGGAATGACAATCTTCTGATATGAGTTCAATGCATTCTGAATAGCATTTTCAATTTTGGCAACATTAAAACTTCCGTCAAAGTTCATAAAGATACAGTCTTTTGCATCAACAAAGTGAAAGCCCAGGAACTCTGCCATAAGTCTTGCAGTCAGATACTCACCTCTTGATACAAGTTCATCTACAGAAATGTCTTTATTCAGTTTGACCTTAAGTGCGTCCAAATCATCTTCAACCTTATATGACAGACCCAAGTCATTTCTGATTTCCACAAACCGATTATATATTGAAGAGAAGATATCCTCACATGAAACACCGTATGTAAGATGAGCATGACACAGGTACAGAAGATCTGTAAGTTTATGATCATCCTTATCTCTTTTTCCCGCAGCGGAAACAATTACTATTCTTCTTGAATCATCTGATTCGATAATATTCTTTACTTTCCTGAACTGTCCGGCATCTGATACAGAAGAACCTCCGAACTTGGCTACTTTCAACATATTATGCCTCAATTGCGGCAAAGAAAACTTTTTTGCCTTTTTCTCTTATTTCTTTTACTTCAGCATGCATTTTTGCAACTGAAACAGACTCTATGATTTCTGCATTTTTGCCGTCCGACATTATGTACTTGTGTTTGGCAGTGCTGTTATCGGCTTTCACCGCAGCACAATTGTCACTGAACATACTGCACTTGCCATGGGCAATTTCCGTAAGGTCCCTGAGTACTGCAGAGGCTGTAGGATAACGGCCCGCACCCTGTCCCATCAGAGTAATAAGACCGCTGTTTTTTCCCGTATAATATGCTGCATTGAAATTGCTGTTCACTGCAGAAAATACAGAATCTTTTTTACATACAACAGGCTCAACATAAGCATAAATACCTTTACCTGAAAGACCGCATGAACCTACAAGTTTAACAGGACCCAATCCGCTCGGACACAGATCAATGTTTTCAATTCCTTCATTCAGAATTCCTTCAACCGGAAGCATATCAAACGCTACGGCCGAAAGAAGCATTACTTTTCTCATTGTATCCATTCCCGAAACATCAGCAGTAGGATCTGCTTCTGCATAACCGAGTCTCTGGGCTTCTTTGAGTGCATCTTCATAGGATGAAAACTTCTTATCTCTTATTCCGGAAAGGATAAAATTTGTTGTGCCGTTCAGTATTCCGCCGCATGACAGAATACTGTCCGTCTGCTTTGCCACACTTATATTGTGCAGAACCGGAATTGCCCCTCCGCATGCTGCACTGAAAAGAAAAGACACGCCTCTTTTTTTTGCAATATCCCTGAGCTCAAGACCTTTGGCAGCAACTAGAGCCTTATTTGATGTAACAAGGTGCTTTCCGCTTTCAAGGCATACAGATGTGAACTTATATGCCGTATCGATTCCGCCCATACATTCAACAACAACGTCAACAGATTCATCGTTTACGATTTCATCTATTGAAGTAACCATAAAATCTCTGTTACATTCTTTCGGAAGAACCAAAACAGGACCGGTTTCAAGAAATGAAGATTTTTCTATCATTTCATAAACACCCTGACCTACGGTTCCGAATCCCAATACAGCAACTTTCATTTTGCCTCCGAATCTAAAACATCAATAATTTTTTGTTTGCGAGTGAAAAACACTTGTCTTTAATTCGGAAACAGAGTATCATAACACAGAAAATTTGACAAGGTGTTTTATGTTAGAAGATTATTTAATTGTCCATAAAAGTGTTTTGCCGGATTATTTTTCTGATGTATTGAAAGTCAAACATCTGATAGAAAGCGGAAAAGCCAAGAATGTAAGCAGTGCCGTCAAAACCGTAGGTATTTCCAGAAGTACATATTACAAATATAAAGATTATATAATGGAAATGTCCAATACTGTCGGAGGAAGAAATGCAGTTCTTTCCATGTTGCTTACACATGAGACAGGTGTTCTGAGCCATGTACTGTCATGCATTTCCAAGGCCGGAGCAAGTGTTCTCACAATAACTCAAAGTCTACCGGTTCACGGAAAGGCAAGCGTAACGGTTTCCATAGATATCAGTTCCATGCAGACTAATCTAACGGATCTTCTTCATGATATAGAAAAAACCGATGGCGCAGAAAACGCAAAACTTATAGCAGTTGAATAATCAGAGGTATATATGAAATATCAAAGCACACGCAGCAGTGAATACACGGATTCCAGACAGGCTGTCCTGAACGGGATTGCACAGGACGGCGGACTGTACATAAATCCGGACTTGCAGGATTTGAATTTTGACTGGAAAAAGTGCATTACATTATCCACTCTTTCAATGGCAAAAATGATTCTTAAAACCATTCTTCCGGATTTTGAGAATATGGATGAACTTGTAGATAATGCTTATAAAAACAAGTTTGAAACAGAGGACATAACTCCGCTTGTAAAGGTCGGTGATGATTATATTCTGGAGTTGTTCAGAGGCCCTACATCCGCATTCAAGGATGTTGCCCTGTCAATGCTTCCTCAACTTATTACATCTGCAAGAAAACAGACAGGTCTTGATGATGAAATTGTAATTCTCACTGCAACTTCAGGAGATACAGGGAAAGCGGCGTTGGAAGGTTTTCATGATGTTGACGGAACAAGGATAATAGTTTTTTATCCGGACAACGGAGTCTCATCCGTCCAGAAAGCACAGATGACAACTCAACAGGGAAACAATGTCAAAGTCTGTGCTGTCAGAGGTAATTTTGATGACTGCCAGAAAGGTGTTAAGCAGGCATTCGGTAAAATAAATTCCATGTTAGAAGGAAAAGGCAAAAGACTTTCATCTGCAAATTCCATCAACATAGGACGTCTTGCTCCGCAGCTTGTATATTATTTTTCGGCATACAGAGATTTGATTGACAGCAACAGAATAAAGGTCGGAGATAAAGTTGACTACGTTGTTCCTACCGGAAATTTCGGAGATATTCTTGCAGGTTTTTATGCAAAACTTCTTGGACTTCCTGTTGGCAGATTGGTTTGTGCTGCAAATGAAAACAATGTTCTGACAGATTTCATCAGAACAGGCACTTACGACAAGAACAGACCTTTTTTCAAGACTTCTTCCCCGTCTATGGATATTCTTGTTTCTTCAAATCTTGAGAGACTGCTGTTTCTGGCAAGCGGAAACAATACTGAATCGGTTTCCAAGTGGATGGAAGATTTAAACACAAAGGGTTCATTTACAGTAGATAACAATACTCTTTCATATATTCAGAATTCTTTTGATACCTGGTTCTGTACGGAAGAAGAAACTGAAAAAGAGATAAACAGTTGTTGGAAGGAAAACCGTTACCTTTGCGATCCTCATACCGCTGTTGCTTATCATGCAGCAAAGTGTTTTGAAAAAGATAAAAAATCCGGAAATCCCTGTGTAATTCTTTCAACGGCATCTCCTTACAAATTCCCTTCTGCAGTTCTCAGAGCACTGGGAGAAAATCCGCAAGATGATGAATTTGAACAGATGAAAAAACTGAATCAGCTTACAGGTGTAAAAATTCCGGTAAATCTTTCTTCGCTGAAAGAAAAGAAAGAAATTCACAAGGATGTCATAGATAAAAATCAGATTATAGATTATGTGCTTAAGGAGCTTATGTAATGGAAATTGTATGTCTTGATCTTGAAGGTGTTCTGGTTCCTGAAATCTGGATTGCTTTTGCAAAAGAAAGCGGCATTCCCGAATTGACAAGAACCACAAGAGAAGAACCTGATTACAGAAAACTTATGAACTGGAGGATGGGAATCCTGCGTGAACATAATCTTAATCTTGATGATATTCAGAATGTAATTGCAAAAATCCGACCCCTGGATGGAGCGTATGAATTTCTTGAGAAAGTCAGAAGCATTACACAGGTTGTGATTCTTTCCGACACCTTTGCAGAGTTTGCCCGACCTTTGATGAAACAGTTGCTTTGGCCTACAATACTGTGCAACAGTCTGAAGGTTGATGAGAACAGAATGCTTACAGACATTGTAATGCGTCAGGAAGACGGTAAAAGAAAAGCAATTGAAGGTTTCAGGAATATGGGTTTCAGAACTTTTGCAGCAGGTGATTCTTACAATGATCTTACAATGATAAAAAAGGCCGATAAAGGTTGTCTTTTCAGAGCTCCGGAAAACATTCTGAAAGAAGAGCCTGACTTAAAGCTGTGTACGACTTATGATGAATTCTTCGAACAGATAAAAATGTTTGTAGAAAACAAATAATCAATACATTTGTGAAAGGATGAAATCTCTGACTTTCACAGGCAGTATCTTTACAAGAACGCTTAAAAGCTTGTACGAGAATCCCACAACAACTCTTGTTTTGGGATTCTTTTTATTTGCCTGTTTGAAAAATACCTTTGCAACACTTTCCGGCTTCTTTCCGTTCTGTTCATCTGCAGCCATTTTGCTTACTGCCTTATTGCATTTTTCAAGGTAAATGGAATTTTCCGGTTCATTATGTGTACGGGCTTTTGTGAATCCTGTTTTTGTATCCCCTGGTTCAACTATACATACTCTTACACCATAAGGTCTTGTTTCCATTCCCAGTGCTTCTGCATACGCTTCCAGTGCATACTTTGATGAGGAATAATGACTCTGGAAAGGAATAGGTACAATTCCTGCAAAAGAACTTGTGAACATAATGAGAGAACGGGGATTCTGACGGAGAAGAGGTAATACTTGGGAATTTACATTAAGTACTCCGAAGTAATTTGTTTCCATCTGTTTTCTTGCAGCATCCAAAGGTGTACATTCGGCAGAACCTGATATTCCGAATCCGGCACAATGTATTACAATTCCCAGACTATCAATTTTACTTACAGCCCTTTCAATTGAAAAAACATCATTTACATCTGCTCTGATATATGTAATGCTTCCGCCGTTTTCATACTGTACCGTTTCTTCTGTACAGCCACGGGAAATACCGTAAACAGTGAACCCGTTGTTTGCAAACATGAGAGCTGTTGCTTTTCCGATTCCGCTGGAAGAACCGGTGACAAGGACCTTTTTAAGATAAGGACACTCTGACATTATTTCTCCGCATCAAGCTTTTTGATTTCAGACGCTATGATTTCTGCCGCTTCGTCAACAAGATCCTCAGTTACGGTTGCCATAAGACTTACTCTGAGAAGACATTCTCCTTCCGGAGTTGCAGGAGGAAGAACAGGATTGACATATACTCCTGCATCAAACAGATTTTTTGCAAGTTGCAGAGTGTATTCTGCCTGTTTTGTATAGATAGGAATAATAGGTGTATCAGCTTCAACAATATCAATTCCGTGAGCCTTAAATGTCTTTCTTGTATAATTTGCTATGGACATAAGCTTTTGCGGAAGTTCAGGATGAGACTTCAGATATCTCAACGCGGCAAGTGCACTTGCTGCGTTTGCAGGTGGAAGACTTGCACTGAACATGAACGGTCTTGAAGTATGTCTTACATATTCAGCAACTTCTTTTGTAGATGCCAAAAACCCTCCGAGACTTGCAAGGGATTTACTGAATGTTCCCATATACATATCCACTTCTTTTTCAAGTCCGAAGTAATTTGCAGTTCCTCTTCCGCATTCTCCGATAACTCCCAGTGAATGGGCATCATCTACAAGTATTCTTGCACCGTACTTCTTTGCAAGTTCTACAATATCCGGAAGTTTACAGATGTCACCTCTCATACTGAAAATACCGTCTGTTACAATCAGACATCCTGATGTTTCAGGTACTTTCTGAAGCATGGTTTCAAGCTCTTTCATATCACTGTGATGATATCTGAGCATTGTGCCGTAACTCAGTTTGCATCCGTCATAAATACTTGCATGGTTTTCCCTATCGCAGATTACATAATCATTTCTTCCGACTACTGAACTTATGATTCCAAGATTTGTCTGAAAACCTGTTGAAAATGTTGTGATTGCTTCTTTATTCAGAAAGTCAGCAAGTTCTTTTTCAAGCTCTACATGAAGATCAAGTGTTCCGTTCATGAATCTTGAACCTGAACATCCTGTTCCGTACTTATTCAAAGCTTCTTCCGCTGCAGTAATTACTTCATCACAGGTTGTAAGTCCGAGATAGTTGTTGGAGCCCAGCATAATCCTGCGCTTTCCTTCCATAACAACTTCTTTGGCCTGTCTGCTTTCAAGACAATGAAAATAAGGATATACGCCCTTGGCCTGATATTCGGAAGGGCGTGTAAAATCTTTGAATTTATCAAATAAATCTTTCATATCACTACCGACGCAGAGAATTATACCCAATGTGTTTTATATTATCAATATTTCAACTGTTATCGGCTTTTACCCAGATAAGCTTCCTTGACCTTTTCGTTTACAAGAAGCTCGGCTCCTGTTCCCTGCATTGTGATTCTGCCTGTCTCCAAAACATAAGCATAATCGGAAATCTTAAGGGCCTGATTTGCATTCTGCTCAATCAGAAGAATGGTCACACCCCGTGAATTGATTTCCTTTACAATGGAAAGAATTTCAGTAACAAAGTTCGGTGCAAGTCCAAGGGAAGGTTCATCAAGCATCATAAGCTTAGGACGGGCCATCAAACCTCTTCCGACTGCAAGCATCTGCTGCTCACCTCCTGAAAGAGTTCCGGCACTCTGCCAGTGACGCTCCTCAAGACGCGGGAAAAGAGAATAAATCCACTTGATATCTTTCTCAATCTCTTCCTTATCCTTTCTCAGATAAGCACCGCATTTGAGGTTTTCAAGAACAGTAAGATTGGAAAACACCTTTCTGCCTTCAGGAATCTGTGCAATTCCGGCTTCCAGAATCTTATTAATCTGCATGCCTAAAAGCTCTTGACCGTCAAATGTAATTGAACCGCTGTCTGCTTTGACAAGTCCGGAAATTGTCCTGAGTGTTGTTGACTTACCGGCACCGTTTGCCCCGATCATTGTAACAATCTTACCGTCAGGAACTTCCATTGAAATTCCATCAAGAGCCTTGATTCCGCCGTATAAAACTTTGAGATTCTCAATTTTAAGCATTGTCTTCAACTCCCAGGTAAGCTTCTGTTACCTTCTTGTTATTCTGAATTTCCTTAGGAATTCCGCTTGCTATCAGATGTCCGAAATCCAGAACATAGATTCTGTCGGAAATACCCATAACCAGATTCATGTGATGTTCAATCAAAAGAATTGTAATTTTGAACTTATCTCTGATTTCACCTATGAAGTCTGTAAGTTCATCTGTTTCCTGAGGATTCATACCTGCAGCAGGTTCATCCAACAGGAGAAGTTTCGGCTTTGTAGCCAGCGCTCTGGCTATCTCAAGTCTTCTCTGTTTTCCGTATGGGAGACTGGTTGCCTTTTCATTTCTGACATCGTAAAGGCCTACAATTTTCAGAAGCTGTTCAACCTCCTCTCTTTGAGCCTTTTCCTCTGCCTTGTTCAGCCTGAACATTGCAGTGAACAGATTACTTGTTCTGAGCATATGTTTTGCAATCAGAACATTATCAAAAACAGTCTGGCTCTTGAAAAGTCTTATGTTCTGGAATGTTCTTGCCATGCCCAGTTTTGTAATTTTATCAGGTGTAGGATTCAGAACCTGACCGGAATACTTATCGGTATTCTGACCCTTGTAAAGCTTTTTCATCTTTCCCTGAGGATGATTGCGGACAACAGGTTTTCCGTAGAAAAGAATCTCTCCGTTAGTAGGTTCATAAACACCTGAAATTGTGTTGAAGGCTGTTGTCTTACCTGCACCGTTCGGTCCGATAAGAGCAACAATTTCACCTTCATTAACATCCATTGAAAGATTATCAACGGCAACAACACCGCCGAACTGCATTGTTACATTATCAAGATGAAGGACATTTGTACTCATTTTGAAACCTCCTTCTTCTTAAATCTGATATTTCTGATTTTGTTGATTATCATAGTCGGCGACAGTTCCTTATCTCCCATAATACCCTTACTGAAGAAAAGGACCATAATCATGATAAGAACCGAGAAAACAACCATTCTGAAACCGGATCTGAGGATATTCAGACCGAACAGATTGTTGTTGCTGTTATCAAGGAATCTCAACCACCATTCGGAACATGCAATGAAAAGGAATGAACCGATACATGAACCGGAAACAGATCCTATTCCGCCTATGACAACAATAAGGAGTATTTCGTAAGTCATTGCGCTCTTGAAAGTATTTGCCTGAACCGTTGTCTGATACATTGCAAGAAGTGCACCTGAAACACCGGCAAAGAATGAACTGATTACAAATGACAGTCTCTTATGGTATGACAGGTTGATTCCCATGGCTTCAGCAGCAATTTCATCATCACGGATTGCCTTGAATGCTCTGCCGTAGGTTGAGTTGATGATAAGAACAATAATCGTAATGCAGATACCCACAATCAAGAAAGGAATAAAGATTCCCTTGAAGTAAGGGAAACCTCTCAGAAGCTGTGAACCGTTTGTTACCGGAGCCAATGCTTCAAGCTGAACAAACGCTCTGACAATTTCTGCAAAACCGAGTGTGGCAATTGCAAGATAATCGCTTTTCAGTTTAAGAACAGGAAGTCCTATGAGATAAGCAATAAATGAAGCAACAAGTCCGGCAATTATCAAAGATAAGGTAATTCCCAGAACAGTACCGAATCCACCCAGAGCATTTGTCAGAATTTCCGTAATGGAAAAATTGAAAAGAGGGGTGTAATACTGATAAACAAGAGGTTTTGAGGCAGTTGCGATATTCAGTGATGCATAGCTGTAAGCACCAAGCAACATAAAACCTGCCTGACCTAATGAAAACAAACCGGTAAAACCGTTCAACAGGTTCATGGAAACTGCAACAAGTGAATAGATTGCACCCTTCTTGAGAACGGTCAGAAGCATTGTGGGAACACCGGGAATAATATCAAGCAGAATGACGAGAATATAAAGTCCTGCAATACAGAAATAAGGTGTAAAATCTTTTTTCATTTTCATACGCACCTCACACCTTTTCATTCAGTTTTTCACCGAACAGACCTGTAGGCTTTACAACAAGAATAACAATCAGAAGTGCAAATGTGAATGCATCTGAAAAAGCAGTAAGCCCCATACCTTTCAGAAGAGTCTCACAGATACCGATTATAAACGCACCTACAACGGCTCCGGGAATTGATCCTATTCCGCCGAAGACGGCAGCAACAAAAGCCTTGAGACCGGGCATTGAGCCTGAAGTATAGGTTACACCGGTATAGTTTGTAAAATAAAGAACCGAACCGATTGCCGCCAGGAATGAACCTATTACAAAAGTCATGGAAATAACTGAATTGATTCTGATTCCCATGAGCAGACTCGTTTCAAAATCCTTTGATACCGCTCTCATTCCCATTCCGATTTTTGTATGATTGATCAGAAAAACAAGAACAACAACAAGAACAAGTGTAAGAACAGGTGTAATGAGTGTAACACGTTTTGTACTTGCACCCAGAACCGTAACAGTATCGGAAATCCATGGAATTTCAACAAACTGTTTTGTAAGACCGCCTGTAAGATAGGCAACTGTATTCTGAATGAGATAACTGACTCCTATTGCAGAAATCATTACTGACATTCTGGGAGCAGTTCTCAACGGTTTATATGCAACTCTTTCCACTGAAAAACCAAGAATGATAATCAGTGCAAAAAGAATGAAAATTGCAACTGCAAGAGGCATCATGGTAATCAGGTAAATCATAAGAACACCTGCAACCATGAAGATGTCGCCGTGGGCGAAGTTAATAAGCCTAAGAATTCCGTAAACCATTGTATATCCTATAGCAATCAAAGCATACTGACCGCCTACGGAGATACCTGAAAGAAGGTACGGAAACCATTTCAATAAAAAATCCATATCTACCTTAAACACAACATCAGACCGGCAGAACCTCCGCCGGTCTGAATAATCATTTTTGAAAAGCTGTTATTATTTTGCTTTCTGAACTTTGACGAATGAGAAACCGCCGTTGACAGCCTGCTTGATATAAGCAGTATCTTTTTTGGCGTCACCGTTCTGGTCAAATGAAAGATTTCCTGTAACAAAGTTTGTACCGCTGAATGCAACAAGTGCCTTTCTGAGAGTCTCGCCGTCTGTTGAACCGGCCTTTTCCAGAACGTCACATGCAAGATTGTAAGCATCAAAACCAAGAGCAGAAACTGCAGCAACAATATCATTACCTCCGTTGTTTGTCTTAGCTGTTGAATTTGAATTGATATATCCCTTGAAACCTGATACAAATTCCTTTGCTACACCGCTGTCATCATTTTCATCAAAGAATGTTGAACAGAATACTTTAATGTCAGTTCCCTTCTGGGCATCACTGATAACTGAACTTTCCCATGTGTCACCGGCAAGGATAGGAAGAGAAAGACCCTTTGTTGCGGCCTGTTTGATGATAAGTGCTGCGTATGTTGTTGCTGAAGGAGCAAAGATAACATCTGCACCCAAATCTTTTGCATTCTGCAGATAACTTGAGAAATCCGAAGTACCTTCAACAAATGTTTCATCTGCAACAACTGTTCCGCCCAGAGCCTTGAATGCTGCAACGAAGTTCTTTGCAAGACCTACTGTGTAGTCATCGCCGAGCATTGAAAGAACATAAGCCTTCTTTGCCTTGCATTCATCAACTGCGAAATTAGCCATAACAGAACCCTGGAAAGGATCAAGGAAGCATGTTCTGAAATAGAAATCATTACCTGCTGTTACGGCAGCATTTGTACATGAAATACCGATTGCAGGAATCTTTGCATCTCTGAAATATGAACCTGCGGCAATTGAAACACCTGAGCCGTAAGAACCGAGAATAATTGCACACTTATCTGCAATCAACTGCTGAGCTGCAGAAACAGCCTTATCTGTTGAAGACTGGTTGTCCTGAATATCAAGAACTACCTTGTATTCTTTACCGTTTATTGTAACAGTCGGTCTGATGCTGTTTGCATATTCACAGCCTAAAACTTCCTGCTTTCCACCTGCTCCGTTATCACCGGACTGTGGTTCAAAAATACCGATTTTAATGACATCACCCTGATTTGCCTTAGAACAGCTGACCATACAGAGTGCTGCAATGATAAGTACAAAAATGCTGATAAAATTTCTCTTCATATCTTGTTCTCCTGATTTATTTTTAAGTTAGATTAATGAAAAATGGAATTAATGTCCACAGTTTAGGGATACTTGTATGCGTTCTGCAAACAAGTACCCAAGAATATATCTAGAACGCAAACAATCCTGTACTATTTAGCATCAGCATTAAGTCAGAGTCCGACACATTTTGTGGTTTTTCAAGCCGTATTGGAGAATGGACCGCCGGGAATCGCAACCTTCAATGGTCTTCAAGACCGGAATTAGAGAATGAGAATAAAAAACAGTCCGCGATTTAGTGCTAAGGAGGTATCTATGGTCTATGTAGGGATTGACCTGCATAAAACACAATTCACAACCTGCGTAATGA
>JAZLMO010000045.1:0-9307 GCA_045598675.1 Sphaerochaetaceae bacterium | reverse complement strand
GACTTTAAGTCTGTCTCAAGACCGTTAAGTACATAGATTTCTACAACTTTGTTTTTGTTTAGATCTGAAAGCTCATAAACATTGTAGGTATCAAGTAATACTTTTGTATCATCATCCTTACATCCGAAGAACTCAAGTTTGATGCTTGACGGTGATGTAGGTCCTTCACTTACCTCTACACCTTTAAGTTCGATATTTGAGAATGTTGTATAACCGTAAGGATGGTTTGTATCTGTTACAATAGCCTGTGTATCTGTCCAGGATGTTTCTCCCATTGATACTGTAACCTTTATCTTACAGATATCTGAACCGCTTGTTACTTCTACCTGATCTTTTGACATTATGTATGTAAGATTTTCAACAAGTACTGTTCCTGTTGTGTTCTGATAAAATGCAATCTTCTCATCAAGTTCAGGATTGATTGTTATGTATGTCTTTGTCTGATCAACCTTCTTATGTGCAATTCCCTTGAACATTTCATCTGTTACATTTTTGTTTGTTGCACTTGTAAGTGTGTTTTCACAGTATGCCCATACTGTTACTCCCTTTGTTACTCTGAACGGTTTATCATACTTTTCCCATCCGGAATCACCGGCTTCAATTTTATCATGTATATCAGATGCTGTTGTAAATGCAAATACAGAAGCATCTGTATCTGTTACATAGTACCAGATATTCCATGCCATATCTGTCCATGTACCATACTGGACTGTACTCTCACCGTATGTGATGTACTCTGAAATGTAATATTGTTCTCCTTCCTTGGAACTCTTTCCTGAAAGGCTGAATGATACAAGACTTTCTGAGTTGTTATTCTTCTCTTCCATAAAGAATGAACAGGATACTGCTGTGAATACCAGCATTGCTGCAAGAAGAATGCCTAAAAATTTTTTCATAATCTATCTCCAATAAATTTAGTAGACAAAATTTTCTATACATGCACACGTAATTACATGCACACATAGTTCTGTAGTCTAAACCTACTGGGGGGGGGGTAAGTCAACAGATTGATTAATTACTTACAGCACAAGTAATTACAAAAATATTAACTATGCCAGTTAAACCGTTTACAGTACCCAGCGACAAAAAGTAGAAATAAAAGTCAACAAAAAGGTGAAGTGAAATTTGACAAAAATACGAAATGAATACATACTGATTGCAGTAAAGAAGGTTACTGTATGAACAAGTATTTAACAAGAATTGTTGATAAAGAGTTGGATTTAAAGTTACGAGCCTTTGGAGCAACAAATATTGTCGGTCCAAAATGGTGTGGGAAAACAACTACAGCAGAACAACGTGCAAATAGTATGTTAAGGCTGCAAAAAGATCCAAACAAAGAAGCTTTAATAAAAACCGCCGAAATTAATCCTATTGCTTTGCTATCAGGAAACCAACCGAGATTAATTGACGAATGGCAGGATGCTCCGAATCTTTGGGATGCTGTCAGATCATATTGTGATGAGCATTCTGAAAAAGGGCAGTTTATTCTAACCGGTTCAACATCAAAAAAAGTTAATACATCACATACGGGAACAGGTCGCATTTCAAAATTGAAAATGTACCCTATGAGTTTATATGAATCAAAGGAATCGAACGGAAGCGTTTCTTTAGAAGATTTGTTCAATAATATTGATTTTCCTAATGGATGTACTTCTGAGTTAAGTATTGAACAATTAATCTTTGCAGCATGCCGTGGCGGTTGGCCTGCAAGCGTTATGATGAAAGATAAAGAGGCTCAGATTGCCATTCCAAAAGACTACTTTGAACAGATTTACGAAGAAGATATGTTCAAAGTTGATAAGGTCAAAAGAAATAAAAACACAATGAAAGCTGTTTTGAAATCTTATTCCAGAAACCTTTCAACACTGGCAAAAAATACAAACATATTAGCCGATGTCTGCGCAACTAATTCAATAACTGACAAAACATTAGATGATTATGTCAGAGTTCTTGAGAATTTGTTTATTATAGAAGATTTATCCGGATGGTGTCCTGCAATCAGGTCAAAGAGTGCAATACATAGTGGACGGAAAAGGGAATTTGTTGATCCTTCTATTGCCGTTGCTGCAATGGGCGCATCTCCGGAGTTTTTTAATACTGATTTAAAAACGTTTGGATTTATATTTGAATGTCTTTGCATCAGAGACCTTAGAGTATATTCTTCTGCTCTTGGTGGAAAATTATCTTATTACCATGACAGGTATGGACTTGAAGCCGATGCTGTTTTACATCTTGCTGATGGAAGATATGCATTAATAGAGTTTAAGCTTGGAGGCAGTGAAATTGAAGAAGGTTCAAGCCATTTGTGTAAAATAGAAACTATGATTAAGAAATACAATGAAACAGAAAAACAAGTACCTATAAGGCTCCCTGATGTTAAAATCGTCATTACCGGGACTCAGTATGGCTACAAACGTACGGATGGAGTCTATGTAATTCCGATTGGTTGCTTAAAGGATTAAAAAATGGCCTTGGAAAAAAACCAAGACCATTATTAGCGTTAAACTGCGTTTCAGAATCAGAAACCCATTTCACACATAGCATCAGCAACCTTGCGGAAACCGGCAATGTTAGCACCCTTTACATAGTTGATGTAACCGTCTGCTTCCTTACCTTCCTTAACACAAGCATTGAAGATGTTGACCATGATGTCATGAAGTCTTGCATCAACTTCTTCTGCTGACCACTTGATATGACCGGCGTTCTGGCTCATTTCAAGACCTGATGTTGCAACACCACCGGCGTTGACTGCCTTTCCAGGGCAGAAAGGAATCTTTGCTTCCTGGAAAGCCTTGATAGCTTCAGGTGTGCATCCCATGTTGGAAATTTCAATAGCATACTTTACGCCGTTCTTAAGAAGCATCTTGGCATCATCACCGTTAAGTTCGTTCTGAAGAGCTGCTGTGAAAGCAATGTCACAAGGAACTTCCCAAATCTTCTTACCAGGAACAAACTTTGCACCGAACTTTTCAGCATAAGGAGCAACGATGTTCTTTCCTGAACCTCTGAGCTCAAGCATGTAAGCAATCTTTTCAGGTGTGCTTACACCGTCTTCATCAAGAACATATCCGTCCGGACCGGAAATTGCGATTACTTTTGCACCGAGTTCTGTAGCTTTCTTTACTGCGCCCCATGCAACGTTACCGAAACCGGAAACAACAACTTTCTTGCCTTTGAATGTATCATTGTTGAGCTTGAGAACTTCGTTTGTGTAGTACATAGCACCATAACCTGTTGCTTCAGGTCTGATGAGTGAACCACCCCATGCCTGACCCTTTCCTGTAAGAACACCTGTGTTCTCATCGCGGAGCTTAAGCCACTGACCGTACATGTAACCGATTTCTCTTCCGCCGACACCAAGATCTCCTGCAGGAACATCTGTATCAGGACCGATGTACTTCTGAAGTTCTGTCATGAATGCCTTACAGAAGCGTTCTACTTCTCTAGGTGACTTTCCGTTAGGATTGAAGTCTGAACCACCCTTACCGCCGCCCATAGGAAGTGATGTAAGGCTGTTCTTGAAAATCTGTTCGAAACCAAGGAACTTGAATGTATCAACTGATACTGTAGGAGCAAATCTAAGACCGCCCTTATAAGGTCCGATTGCGTTGTTGTACTGAACTCTCCAACCGCGGTTTACCTGGATCTGATGATTATCATCTTCCCAAACAACTTTAAACTGATGAATCTTATCGGGTTCAACAATTCTCTCAAGAACTTTGTTCTCAATGTACTTTGGGTTGTTGTTTACAACATCGATAACAGATTCGATAACTTCGCTGGCAGCCTGGATGAACTGAGGCTGATCAGGGTTCTTAGCCTTAAGATCGGCAATAAACTCGTCTAACTTGTACATAACTTTTCCTCCGTCTGTACTATTATGCATAATCGTGCAGTAAAAAACTGTACCGGACACCCCGTCGGACGCCCAATTTAAAGTGTAAGCCCCACAATATGCGTTGTCAACAAATATAAGTATATATTTATCGAATAGTCGAATTCGAATATTGAGTAAAACAACAGAATTTTTCTTATTTTTTCAGGATATCCTCAAAATATTGCCAAATATTTGAGGACGGCACAGGAGCCGTTACTTCAACCCTTTCCTTTGTCACAGGATGTTCAAAGCAGACATACCTTGAATGAAGACAAATACCGCCATCTTCATTTGAACGCGGGAACCCGTATTTTAGATCTCCTTTGATATGAACACTGCAAGCAGCAAGCTGACTTCTTATCTGATGATGACGACCTGTAATAAGTTTTATATCAATCAAAGTATAACGTTCGGAAACGGCAAGTTCGTTGTATTCAAGAATTGCCTTCTGCGTACCGGGCTTTTCATCCTTATAGGCAAAACTTTTGTTTTTTGCAGAATCGCGGAAAATAAAATGTTCAAGTCTGCCGCTTTTATTCACAAGCCCATGATCTGTTACTGCCCAATAGTGCTTTTCAACCCTGTTTTCCCTGAAAGCCTGATTCATACGCTCAAGCGCTTTTGAAGTTTTGCAATATATGACAATCCCGCTGGTAGGACGATCAAGCCTGTGAGGAATGCCCAGAAAGACATTTCCAGGTTTGTTGTATTTTTCCTTCAACAGCGCTTTTACATCATCTGCAAGACAAACATCTCCTGTTTTATCTCCCTGCACTATCTCGCCGGGCAGTTTGTTTATGATAATGAGATGATTGTCTTCATACAGAATTCTGTCTTTAAGCATCAGTCAAAAAGTCCCGGACCCTCTTCAGAATCGGAACTGTCTTCCGGTTCTTTTTCCGCAACAGGAGCACTCTCAACAAGTTTTGCAGGTTTGATTCTGAGAGAAGCAACATCCTTCTTTGTAATCATGACACCACCGGCCTTTGCATTTTTAACCCTGAAATCGGAGAACAGGAAAACCTGTTCGGAAACTCTCAATCCCTTTCCTTTGAAAGTTACCGTAACTTCTGCATTCGGAAGTGTGGAAAGTTTTTTCATAACATTATCTTCAGGTTCAGGCAGAATGTTGTACATCTTATTCAGAATGAATCCGCCGGTGAACTTTGCACGCTTAATCATTGTGCGTCCACTCTTCTTTTCCTGATAAATAACAGTAAATGTCAGATTTTCAAGACTGTTTTTATCTGCAAGACCAATGTAAACAGCATCTTTACCTATAAACTCTTTTTCACCTACATTCGCAGTGTAATAAGAACCGTTTTTATTGATAATCAGAATCTTATCGTACTCGGAAACCTTACAGATTTCATCGCCTGTCTTGAGTCCTGTTCCGATATAACCGGTTGTATCATCATATCTGAGATCCAAATCTCTTCTTGCAACTTCCTTTATGCTTACAGTATTGAAATCTGCAATCTGTGTCATTCTCTCATGCCCCTGGGCAATGAGATCTTTTTTGATATCCTCGAGAGTCTTGACCGAATACTCCACAAGATGCTTGAGATTGTATTCAACTTTCTTTATATCGGCATTGATCTGATCGATTTCTTCTTTGTTTTTTTCAATATCGAAAAGAGAAATTCTGCGGATAGGAATCTTAAGCAGGTGCTCGATATCATCGTCTGTAATTTCCCTTACAAGTTCATCTTTGTATGGCTCAAAGCCGGTGACAACTGCCTCTTTGACCGCTTCTGCACTTCGCTTTTGCTCAATGCGTTTGTAGATTCTTTCCTCAATGAAAATTCTTTCCAGAGTTCTTGTGTGAAGCTTGTCAAAAAGATGACCTTTTTCAACTTCAAGTTCTGCTTCCGAAACTTTAAGAAGATGAGCTGCATGATATTTGATTACATCACTTACCGTTGTAACATGCGGAAGTTTTTCTTTGATTACAAGACAGTTGACTGATATTTTCTGCTCGCAGAGTGTGTATGCATAAAGTGCATCAACAAGATCCTTTGTGTATGTTCCCTTGGAAAGATAAATTTCAATATTGACCTTATCAGCCGTAAAATCGTTTACCTGAGCAACTTTAAGTCTTCCCTTCTTGGCTGCGGCATCAATGCTCTGAATCATCTTTTCCGAATCTACTCCGTAAGGCAGTTCCTCAATGATGATTTTCTTGGGATTTGAAGTATCAAGTTTTGCTCTGACTGCAACTGAACCCAGACCGTCATTATAGTCTGATACGTCCATTATTCCGCCACCGGGAAAATCCGGATAAAGGGTAAATTCTTCTCCCGTAAGAGCTGCAATCTGGGCATCTACAACCTCTATGGCATTGTGAGGCAGAATCATTGTAGACATACCTACTGCAATACCTTCTGTTCCCTGAATAAGAACAACAGGAATCTTTGCAGGAAATACTACAGGTTCCTGACTTCTTCCGTCGTAAGATTCAACATATTCGGTAATTTCGGGATTATAAAGAACCTTCTTTGCAAATGGCAGAAGACGACATTCAATATAACGGGCTGCAGCTGCCTTATCACCGGTCATGAAGTTTCCGTAGTTCCCTTGTTTTTCTATAAACAAATCACAGTTTGCAAGATTTACAAGTGCCGAGTAAATTGATGCATCTCCATGCGGATGATAGTGCATTGCCGAACCGACAACATTTGCAACTTTGTGGAATCTTCCGTCATCCATTTCAATGAGTGTATGAAGTATTCTTCTCTGTACAGGTTTGAGTCCGTCTTCAATATCCGGAATTGCCCTGTCCTTGATTACATAGGAGGCATATTCTATAAAATTCTGTCTGTACAAATCTTTTGCGTAAGCCATATTCTCCTCCTCAAACCAGATTTTCCATGATGAAATCCCTTCTTTCAGGGGTATTGTTTCCCATGTAGAAATCCATTGCCTTTCTGGCTTCTGCAAGACTGTCTATGGTTACCGGAATCAGACGCATGTCTTCTCCGATGAACTGTCCGAACTCCTTTGCGGAAATTTCACCCAAGCCTTTGAATCTTGTTACTTCAGATCCTTTTATCTGCTTCATCATATTGTCTCTTTCCGCTTCACTGTAACAATAAGTTGTTACGGATTTATTTCTTACTCTGAAAAGCGGAGTATCAAGTATGAAAATTCTTCCGGCATTGATCAGTTCTTCAAAATAAGAAAGAAAATAAGTAAGCAGAAGAATACGGATATGAAAACCGTCTATATCGGCATCAGTTGCAAATATGACCTTTCCGTATCTGAGTCCTTCAATTCCGTTTTCAATTCCAAGAGCAGCCATAACATTGTACAGTTCTGCATTTTTGTACATATCACTCATGCTCATTCCGTTTACATTCAGAGGTTTTCCTCTGAGACTGAATACTGCCTGAGTCATTACATCACGTGCCGTGTTAAGTGTACCGGAAGCCGAATCTCCCTCAGTAAGAAAAATCATGCTTCTTTCACCCATATCTGCATGCGGGCCTGTTTGTCCGAGATGGAATTTACAGTCTTTGAGCTTTGGAATATTTATGGAAATTTTCCTGGCATTTTCCTTTGCAATTTTCTTTACTTCGGAAAGCTTTTTTCTGATTGTTTCATTTGTCTGGATTTTCTGATTCAGCTTCTGTGCATCTTCAGGATTTTTATGGAGAAAATCAATAACAGCTTCTTTAACTTCCTCAACTATCGGAGTTCTGATTTCCGTATTGCCAAGTTTGTTTTTAGTCTGGCTTTCAAAGACCGGAGTCTGAACTTTGATAGATATTGCACCGACAATTCCTTCTCTGACATCCTGCGGGCTCCAACTTTTTTTGTAAAATTCATTGATTCCTTTCAGAATACCTTCCTTAAAGGCTGCCTGGTGTGTTCCGCCATCAGATGTGTACTGACCGTTTACGTAAGAAAAATAAGTTTCTCCGCTGTATTCAAGAGTATGGGTAAATGTAAATTCAAGTGTTTTGCTCTTATGATGGATAATCTGATAGATACCCTTATCCTGAACTTCTTTTTCCAAGAGATCCAAAAGTCCGTCCTGACTTTTGAAAATCTTTTTGTTATAGTCAATTGTAAGTCCGGTATTCAGGTAACAGTAATTCTGAAGTCTTTTGATAATAAACTCTTCATTGAACTGATATTGTCCGAACATCTCAGGATCCGGAATAAACTCTGTCAGAGTACCGTTGGGTTCTGTTGTTGAACCTTCATGTTGCTCTGTAAGCTCTCCCTGTTTGAAAAATGCTTCAAAATACTTTCCGTCTCTGTGACTTCTTACATGGAACCATGATGAGAGTGCATTTACGGCTTTGGTACCTACACCGTTCAATCCTACTGAAAACTGGAATACATCATCATTATACTTTGCACCGGTGTTAATCTGAGACACACAGTCAATAACTTTTCCAAGCGGAATTCCTCTTCCGTGGTCACGTACGGATACTTTGTTATCTTCTATTGTGATTGTGATGCGTGAGCCGCACCCCATGATAAATTCATCAATACTGTTATCGATTACTTCTTTTAAGAGTACATAGATTCCATCATCTATGTGAGATCCGTTTCCGAGTCTGCCGATGTACATACCTGGTCTGAGTCTGATATGTTCCAGCGGAGACATGTGTTTTACAGCATCTTCATCGTAAACTGCAATTTTATCTTTCGCCATAAGGTCATTTTAACATAATTGGGTTGTCTTTGCCCACATGGTACGTTTTTCTAAAATTTAAGATTGAGTATCACGGAATACGGACTGAAGAATCATTTCATTGCTTTTCCATTTGCCGTTTACTCTTACACGGAGGTCAATTTCCAAAGCACTTGAAGGAAAAATCTTTTTCAGATCTTTGAATGCAGCCTTTCTTATGTTTTTGATATTCTCTCCGCCTTTTCCTATCATGATTCCTTTTTGAGATTCACGTTCTACGGTAATAAAAGCACGTATCCAGACTTTATTCTCTTCTTCTTTATATTCCAAATCCGATACTTCGACAAAAATCGAATGCGGTATTTCCGCATGAACGGAGTTCATTGCTTTTTCCCTGATGATTTCTGCAACCCTGAAATCAAGGTTCTGGTCTGTTCTGGCATTCTCTTCATAAAGAAGCGGCCCTTCAGGTGCATATTTGAAAAGCTCAATCAACAGTTCATCTACTCCGTCATCTTCAGATGCAGAACATGTCAGTACAGTACGTCCTGTCATCTTGGAAGCCAGATAATTCTTCATATTTTCCATTTGAGTTGCAGAGACAATATCTTTTTTGTTTATGCAGCACACAACAGGTACTTTAAGCTTGCTCAGCATATCTGAGATTATGTCTTCTTCAGTTCCGGGTTCCCTTGTTGCATCCAACAGATACAGAACCGCGTCACATTCTTCCAAAGACTGAACTGCTATCTCCTGCATTCGCTTGTTGAATGCTTTTTCAGACA
>JAZLMO010000044.1:0-2493 GCA_045598675.1 Sphaerochaetaceae bacterium | reverse complement strand
TCAGGAACTCTTTCTCTTTTTCTAAAATTCTCTCCTTCGTTTCAGAATCCATAGCGTTCCATAATGCCGGATTAAATGATAGTATATTCAAATCTTTACTGAAATAGACAAACCGTTTTCTTTCAAACTTTTCAAATGGATTATCAAGAATACTTTTCTTAACCTTTTTTCTGTCAGCAAGATATTCAGAATCGAAAACACAACCCTTTCTATCAACAGGAAGATTTCTATTAATTCTATCTTGATAAAATGCGACGTATCTATCAAGTAAATTGTCTATATTAACCTCTCCTTCTCTATCTGCAAGATTCAGCATATTTATCATAAATACAAGTTTGAACGAAAAGGTCAATGTATTCTCATCAATGAAGTCAATGAAATCTTGAAGAATGGTCTCGTCACTATGAGCCTTTAATCCCTTGTTAATGCGAATCGTTTCAATATCCTGACTTGAAAAATACGGCATGATTTTACTGCCGATAGGTAAAGATAAACTCGAAAACTCAGGATTTGTTTTTACCCATTTTGCTAAAGTATTTGTACCGACAAATAACTCTCTTGCGGCTTGTTCAACTGATTTATAGTCCTTATACTTCTCTTCAAAAGTAAAGACATCAATTTCTTGCATTGAGATTTCAGACTCAGAAAGTCCGAATATAGAAAGATACTCTGTATTGTTATTGATAACTCCTGAAAATGCTGAATAGTGAGCAATCTTAAACAATGAATTAAAACTCCATGGAGTAAGTTTTCCTTCGTAATTATCAACAACATCAATTACATACAGACATTCTTTTCCCGGATAATTTCTTACACCTCGCCCAATCTGCTGAAGATAGAGAACTTTTGAAAGAGTTGGTCTTGCCATAACAACAATTTCAGTTTGAGGACTATCCCACCCTTCGCTAATTATCTGACAACTTAGAAGGAATTGAATCTCTTTGTTTTTGTACTTCTCAAAAATTTCTCTGTTTTCTTTGTTTGAACCATAGACCGCTCTGGCTGAAAGTCCGGCATCAGTAAACATCTTTTCAAGTTTTTTTGCATGTTGAATATTAACACAGAAAACAATTCCCTGCTTGAAAAAGTCTTTTTTCGGACTGAAATATTTTTTGACGGTGTTTACAATCAGTTCATTTCTGGAATCAATAAGCAGAGTTTTTTCGAGATCAGCATAATTGTAGTCCTTTCCATTATAGCGAACATGACTTAAATCTATGTTACTGATAAGTCTATAACAGCGGATATTTGAGATAACGTGTTTTTCGATTGCCTCTTTCAAAGTCAGTTTTGTTTCATATTGACCAAAGATTTCATCAAGTTTCCTTTTATCAAGACGTTCAGGAGTGGCTGTTAATCCTATCAAATACTTTGGAGTGAAATATTGAATTGTTTTTTTACAATTTGCCGCCTGAGCATGATGTGCTTCATCAAAGACGATGTAATCATAATAGTCTTTTTCCAAAGCATTCTTTTCAAGGAAAACCGTATTATAGAATTTGACACAGATATTTAGATTTGTATTAAGACCTTCAATTCTTTTTTCCCAATCTTCTTTTATTCTGATAGATGGTGTCATTATCAGAACATTTTTGATTTTATTTTCTTCTTCCAGATTTTTCAGGTCT
This sequence comes from Sphaerochaetaceae bacterium, assembly GCA_045598675.1. Taxonomy (GTDB): domain Bacteria; phylum Spirochaetota; class Spirochaetia; order Sphaerochaetales; family Sphaerochaetaceae; genus JAZLEZ01. Next base: position 865 of record JAZLMO010000044.1, on the reverse strand, counting down.
TCTAAAACAATCTGCGATTTTCCTGTTCCGGTTGGAATTACAACTAAGGCAGTATTAATTCCTTCTTTTCTGGATTTTTCAATGTCTGAAAGGATTTCAGTCTGATGCTGATATAGTTTGAATTTTCGCTCTTCTTTAACAACTACTGAATTGATAAAATTCTCTTTCTCTCCAAGATATAAGCGGATGTTATCAATCGTTTGTTCCTTGAAAGAAAGGTTCTGACTTGAGAATCTGAAAACCTTGAAATTATAGAGATTCAAAGTATTTTGTTTTTCAAGCTGATGTTCATAAGATTTTGAACCTATTATGCAGGGATGATGATAATGAACACCATTCTCTTCAATTCCATAGTTACCTGTTTTCGTTTCAATAACATAATCGACAAAGGCATTCTTTCCGTCATTTAGAGAGATGGAGTATTCTTTCTTCAGAAATTCTGCAGCGTTGTCTCCATACGTTTCAAGAAATAAATCTTCAAATGTTTTTTCAAGTGGTGTATTGTCTGTATGTGTTGTATCAAAAGTTCCACCTGTATCTTCAATCGAAATATCATCAGGAGTTTTAATCAGCCATTCATGTATTTTGTCATAGTCTTTTTCAGAAACAATATTTACTCGATAAAGTCTGTCATATTGTGCTGAATACTTATTCTGCATTTCACAGTATTTTGAGTAATCAAAAAGGACATCCCCAAGAACTTTACAAATGTCGTCATCAATGATAAAACAGGTTCTATCCTTTTTAAAAATATGGGAGATGTGCGTATCATCAAAGTGGTAGTCTCCTATATATTCAAGACCAAATGAAGAGATACGTTCTTTATCAATCATTATCTGCTTACTTAATCGTTGTTTACAGTAGT
>JAZLMO010000043.1:0-13604 GCA_045598675.1 Sphaerochaetaceae bacterium | reverse complement strand
CATAGTTGAAGACTTCCTGCTGAGCAAGTTCTTCTTCCTGAGGTACCATAACAAGAGCATCAACAGGACATGCACCTACACAAACACCGCAACCCATACAATCAAGAGGAGAAACAGCAATTGTGAACTTGTAAACACCCTTGCCTTTACCGGCCTTTACATCAACAAGCTTTGCAGCGGCAGGAGCAGCCTTTGCTTCGTCTTCTGTAAGTGCGAAAGGTCTGAGAGTTGCATGAGGACATACGTAAGAACAGTTGTTACACTGAATACACTTTGTTTCATCCCATCTAGGAACAGAAACTGCAACACCTCTCTTTTCATAAGCAGCAGCACCAAGTTCGAACTGACCGTCTACATGATCCATGAAAGCGCTTACAGGGAGGCTGTCTCCATCCATCTTGTCAACAGGATCAAGGATTGTTGAAACCATCTTAACAAGTTCTGCCTTACCTTCTTTCTCTGCAGCCTTCTTATCATCTGCAGCATTTGCCCATGAAGCAGGAACTTCTACTTTCTTGAATGCTGTAGCACCCAGATCAATTGCCTTGTGGTTCATATCAACAATATCCTGACCTTTCTTAAGGTAGGACTGTGTTGCCTTTTCCTTCATGTGGGCAATTGCCTCTTCCTGAGGCATAACCTTTGCAAGTGTAAAGAATGCGCTCTGGAGAATAGTATTTGTTCTCTTACCCATTCCGATCTTCTGTGCAAGGTCAATAGCATCAATTGTATAAAGCTGAATATTGTTCTTTGCAATGTACTGCTTGCTTGCAGCATCCATATGATGTTCAAGTTCTTCCGGTGTCCACTGACAGTTAATCATGTAAACTCCGTTTGGCTTAACGTCCTGAACCATCTTGAAACCCTTTGTTACATAACTTGGGTTATGACATGCTACAAAGTCTGCTTTGTTGATATAGTACGGACTCTTGATAGGCTTGTCGCCGAATCTCAGGTGGGAAATTGTTACACCGCCTGTCTTCTTTGAATCGTACTGGAAATATGCCTGAACATACTTGTCTGTGTAGTCACCGATAATCTTGATGGAATTCTTGTTGGCACCGACTGTACCGTCTCCGCCGAGCCCCCAGAACTTACACTCAATTGTACCGGCAGCTGCTGTGTTAGGACAGTTCTTGTCTTCTTCAAGTGAAAGATGAGTTACATCATCTACAATACCGATTGTGAACTGTCTCTTAGGATCGGCCTTCTTAAGTTCGCTGTAAATAGCAAATACTGAACTTGGAGCTGTATCCTTTGAACCAAGACCATAACGACCGCCGCAAACCTTGACATCATTTCTGCCTGCGTTTGCAAGAGCTGTTACAACATCCTGATAAAGAGGTTCGCCAAGAGAGCCCGGTTCCTTTGTTCTGTCAAGAACTGCAATCTTCTTTGCTGAAGCAGGAATTGCTTCAATGAGCTTATCTGCTGCAAACGGTCTGAAAAGTCTTACTTTTACAAGACCTACTTTCTCTCCGTGAGCATTGAGGTAATCAATTACTTCTTCTGCTACATCACAGATTGAACCCATAGCTACAATAACTCTGTCAGCATCTGCTGCACCGAAATAGTTGAAAAGCTGATAGTTTGTTCCGAGCTTTTCATTAATCTTACCCATGTACTTCTCAACTACTGCAGGAAGTGCATTGTAGAAACCGTTACATGCTTCTCTGTGCTGGAAGAAAATATCTCCGTTTTCATGAGATCCTCTCATGTGAGGGTGTTCAGGATTGAGAGCATGTGCTCTGAATTCCTCAACTGCCTTCATATCACACATATCTTTGAGATCTTCATAATCCCAAACAGCAATCTTCTGAATTTCATGTGATGTTCTGAAACCGTCAAAGAAGTTGATGAAAGGAACTTTTCCTGTAAGAGCTGAAAGATGAGCTACAGGAGCAAGGTCCATTACTTCCTGGACATTACCTTCGCAAAGCATGGCAAAACCTGTCTGACGGCAAGCCATGACATCACTGTGATCACCAAAAATGTTAAGTGCATGTGTTGAAACTGTTCTTGCACTTACATGGAATACACAAGGAAGCTGTTCTGCAGCAATCTTATACATATTAGGAATCATCAGAAGAAGACCCTGAGATGCTGTATAAGTTGTTGTAAGAGCACCTGTTCCGAGCGAACCGTGAACTGCACCTGCGGCACCGGCTTCTGACTGCATTTCTACAACCTTTACCTGAGTTCCGAAGATGTTCTTGAGACCGTTTGCACTCCACTGGTCGACAAAGTCTGCCATAGGAGAAGACGGTGTGATAGGATAGATAGCTGCAACTTCACTGAAAGCATAGCTTACATGAGCGGCTGCGTTGTTTCCATCCATGGATTTCATTTTTCTGTTAACCATGAAACACCCCTATTGATTTTCGTCTTTTTACATGACTAGCTATCTCACGCAAAAGGACATTTTTACCGCACAAAGCGGTATTTTAAGGATAATGCTAAAACCACTCCATTTCAATTGCCTTTTATTAAATTTATATAAATAAAAAAGCCCCGGATTTCTCCGGAGCCGAATTTCGGGTAGCTAACAATCAGAGTTTTATGCTGCCCATTGCAATTCTGTCACCTGACTTTGCGTCAAACAGACAAATCTGATTACCTGCGATATCACATTTGACCTTCTGGTCAACAGCATAGTCAATAGCACCGAAAACAACAGATGAAAGCATTTCCTTTCCCACTTTGATCTTTACAGTTGTTTCCATTCCCGAAGGAAGTGTTGAATAAGCAGTCCCGTCAATTTTGCCGTCGTCACAAATTGTGAAGAATTCAGGTCTTATACCTAAAATCACATCCTTATGCTTAAGGACAAATTTATCCTTTGTCTTGAAAGTTCCCTTAAGACCAAGGAATTCTACGGAAAGACTGCTCTTGCCCTCTGTTGCCTTTGCCTTTACAAAGTTCATTGTAGGATTTCCTACAAAATCTGCTACAAACAGATTGTTCGGCTGCTTGTAAACTGTAAGAGGAGGATCATACTGCTGGAGAAGACCTCTCTTGATAAGACAAACCTTTGTGGCCAAAGTCATTGCTTCAAGCTGATCATGTGTAACATACACAAATGTTGAATTTGAATCGGAATGCAGACGCTTGAGCTCTGTTCTCATTTCTGCCCTGAGCTTTGCATCAAGGTTTGAAAGCGGCTCATCCATGAACAGTACCTTGGGTGCAGGAGCAAGAGTACGTGCAATTGCAACTCTCTGCTGCTGTCCGCCTGAAAGTTCTGCAGGATACCGCCCAACAAATTCCTCAATCTTGAGCATTTTGAGCATTTCATCTACACGCTTTTTGATATCGTCTTTTTTCCACTTGAGATTCTCAAGACCGAAAGCGATATTCTGATAGACGGTCATATGAGGCCACAGAGCATAGTTCTGAAACAGGAATCCTATATCGCGCTTTGCAGGTGAAACATTTATTCCCTTTTCAGAATCAAATACAACCTTGTCGCCTATTGTGATTTTTCCTTCAGTAGGAGTTTCAAGACCTGCAATCATTCTGAGTGTAGTCGTCTTTCCGCAACCCGAAGGACCTAAAAGAGTAATGAAGTCGCGGTCTTCAATAACCATATTAAGATCATCGACTGCAACAAATTTATCAAAACGTTTTGTAACGTGTTCTACAATAATTTTCGGCATATCAACCTCCTACGCCTTTATCAATACTTGCTCCTGTAAGCTTGTTAACAAGAAGATTGATAACAAGAACAGTAACTACAATAAGCAAGTTGAGTGCGTTTGCACTCTGGTCACACCAAACCTGCCAGTATTCCAGCAGTGTTGTCATCAGATAAATAGAGCCTGAAGACAGAAGTGTGAAAAGACTCAACTCACGCATACATGAAGTAAACGGAAGAAGATAACCGGAAATAAATGTTGATTTCTGGATAGGAAAAATGATTCTGACCATTCTCTTCCACCAAGGCACATTTACAATCAGGGCTGCTTCCTCTATTTCATTTGAAAGCTGAAGCATAGCATTGATACCGCTTCTTGAAGCAAAAGGCAGATATTTGATTGAACCTACAAGAATCAGAAGAGCCATTGTCTTGCTCAATCCCATCTTTGAACCAATTGCAAGGAATGCTGCACCCATTGCCATGGAAGGCATCAGGTAAGGTAAAAATGCAAGGTTGTCGGCAATCTTGGAAAGCTTTGTGCCTCTGCGTTTGGCACAAGCATATCCGATGAGAATACCCATTGTACCTGCAAAAAGTGCACAGCTTGCGCTGAGTATAAGACTGTTCTTGAATGCGCTCCATACCTGGTTTTCAAAGAACAAACCGTGCAATCCGTTTTCCACAGGACAACCCTTGTCAATCCAGAATGCCAGTGTAAGACGGCTGTAATCGCCCGGAATGAATGTACATGACTCAAGTGCAAAACTGACAAGAGGCATGAATGAACAGAATATACACAGAACAATAAGGATACCTGCTGCGATATACTTCCATGTTCCCAGCTTGATGTATGAAATCTGTCCGCTCTTTCCGGAAACTGTTGTGAATGATTTTCTTGAACTTGTTACATACTGGTTGATACCTAGAATTGCAAGACCGAAGACAATCATGAATACTGCCATAATATAACCCTGACCGTACCATCCGTTTGTGATGAATTGCTTAAGTGTTGTTGTAAGTACGCTGAATCCTGACGCTCCGCCAAGGAACTGAGGAACTGCGTAAGCACTCATTGATGAAGAGAAAACCAACAGGAATGTTGAAAGCAATGCAGGAAGAACAATAGGAAGTGTAATCTTTCTGATGATTCTTGCTCTGGACGCTTTAAGGATTGTTGCAGCCTCTTCCAAGTTGGCATCCATGTTACGCAGAATTCCTCCTATGAGAATGTAAGCAAACGGTGCATAGTGAAGTCCCAGTACTATTGCACACGGGACAAGACCGTAAACCATGTTCTCTGGCACTTTAATACCTGTAAGCCAGTACAGCATTCCGCTTTGATATGAACCTATGTCAGGATTCTGGAAGAAGTTTTTCCAGAATGTAGCAATTGTCCATGACGGCATGATGTAAGGGAAAATGAATACCGATGATACAAACTTCTTTGCCTTGATATCCGTTCTTGTAATCAGGAATGCCACAATTCCGCCGTAGATGATTGCAATGATACTTGCAAGAAGAGACATAAGAACTGCATTCTTCAGCGGGTTCCAGAAATAAATGGAACTCATATCTGAGAACAGCATTCTCTTCCAATGGAATGTTGTAACATCACCTATCTGCTTTCCGAAAAGTTCAGGGTACATCAAATCTGCAATGTTGACCTGAATTGTATCCGAAACAAGCAGAACAAGTGGATACATGGTGAAGAAGCCTAAGACAACAATCGTAACAACCAAAATAATGTTGGCAGGATTTGCAAAGAAATCACGCATCTTTACTTTGAATCTCAACGATGCTGTCGGACTTGATAACTGTGTCATAAAGACCCCTTAAAAAAGTTAGGGCGGATTGCTCCGCCCCGGAATTGATTAAATTCAATTATTTTTTCTTTGCAATTGCTGAGTTGACAAAATCCTGAACGGATGTCTTGTTAGCCTTGATGAAATTTGCATCTTCAGCTACGAGGCAATCTCTCCAGAATGTGATAGGCTTGTCGCCGTCTTTTTCGTTGACAGGAATTGAAGGATCTGTTGAGTAGGCTCCGATATCCTTGCCCCATGGTGCAAAGCCTTCAGAAGTCATGAGATAACTTGCAAACAGCATTGCTGTGTAAGGTCTGTTGGACTTCTTTGTAAGCTGTACGTACATAGGATACATAAATCCTGCGAACGGCTGAATTTCCTGAGCCTGCCATGCACCTACTGAAAGGTTGCCCTTAATCTTGGCATCAACATCTCTGAACTTTGAAAGAACAAACAAACCTGTGCAGCCCTGGCTGTCCGGTTTTGCCATTTCCTTACAGATTGTTGTATCTGAAGAAATTGAGAAGTTACAGTTGGCGATGAATTCAGCAACCCACTTGTAACCTGCGTTCTTGTAAGAACCCAATACAATGTCTTTTCCGTAGTATGCCTTGTAAGCTTCTGCAAGTTTCTTTGCCCATGCATCTGAAGTACACATTACCAGGAAGTTCATGTTAACCTGTTCTGAGTTAGGATTCTTAAAGAATACTTTGTTCTTCCATTTTGATTCTGTAAGCTGCCATGCATTTGTGATGACCTGATCCTTTGTTCCGATGTTATTCCAGATAAAGAGTTTGTTGATATACTGATGTACAAGAGGATCTTTATCGCTGTCAGCAAGAACACCCTTCATTGAAGCAGGAACAAAGTTTACGAGAATATCTGTTCCCTGTCTGTATGTCTGAAGCTGTGCACCATCCTGAATCATTACTACAGAAGCAACCTTTGATGATGAGCCCATATACTCCTGAAGAAGTGTTGTGTAAATATCTGCATCATTCATCTTTGTACCGGTTGCATTGTCGTTTGTAAGACCAAGCTGCTTACCGTATTTTTCTACAAATCCGTTTACTGCGTTGGCAATACGTGATGTGTTTCCGTAAACAATAAAGTCTCCTGTTTCTGCCTTTGCCTTTTCAAGCAACTGAGCATCTGTAAGTTTCTGACCTGCTGAATAAAGAGCAATGTTAGCATCTTTTTTTGCCTTCTTTGCAAAACCTGCAGACAAGACAAGAACAAGTACAAGCAGAATAGCTAAAAACTTTTTCATTTTATTTCCTCCGAATATTGAAATTTTTTTTACCTTAATAATTAAATCACTTCATTTTGCCTATCGCAATATATTTTTTTATTAGTTATTGCTATGAGACCATAAAATCTATTTGACATAACCGTCTGCTATCTGTCTTACGATTGAATTGATTTTCATGCATTCGTCAGAATCGTTTGATGTGATTTCAAATCGGCACAAGGTATCTTCACTTGCAGAAATTCTCTGCGCAACCTGAACCCATTTTTCTGCAAAGTCCGTACTGTCTTTGATTACTGCAGGAAGACCGATACGCATCAGATCGGCCTGAAGATCAGATCCGTCTTCCATTTTGTCCGTTACTTCGGCACCGAGGCTTCTCATTTTTTCCTTGATTTCATTCATCAGGCAAACCATCTTTTCCGGTGCATTTTCAAAGTGGACAGTCCATTCGCGGACTCTGAAAACACAGTCTCTCATTTCAACGGCAGTTCTGTATTTTTCAGGATTCTCCCTGTAACACTTTGCAGACAGGAGAGCAAAGAAAAGTGTAAACTCAACAGAGGCAAATCCTTTTTCAAAATCATTTTTATCATAAGGAAAATTCAGATAGTAATGCGCAGATTCTTCAACTGCACCCATGTAACCTTCTGAGCAGTTTTCACGCAGTTTTCTTTTTATAAATGCATGTCCGTTACAGATAAGATGAGTGCTTGCTCCGCATTCATTCATCTTTGCAACTGCAGTGGGAATTGCCTTCATGTCCACATAAAAATCTTTCTTTCTTCCTTTAAATATTTTCAGAAGTTCAGGCATGAGCATACATGCATTCACCGACGGCGGAATCTGTTCTCCGTCTTTTGCCATAATGTCCATCCTGTCTCCGTCTCCGTCAAAACAATACCCAAGTTCAAATGTTCCGTTTCTCATTGCTTCACGTGAAGGAGCAACAGAACTTTCTATCAGCGGATTCGGATCTCCTGCAGGAAAATTGCCGTCAGGTTCTGCGTTTCTCGCAGTTACTTCCGCACCGGCTTTTTCAAATGCTCTGATTACTTCATATCCTGCACTGCCGCAAAGAAATTCAAAAAGAATTTTCATTCCTTTAAGTGAACCTTCATGTACTCCTGAAAGTTCCATACAGTATTTTATGTAGTTTTCCGTTTCATCTATGTGATGAATTTGAGCACTGACAGGAGCCTTTGTAAATGAAACTTTTTTTGTGTAAAACTCTTTGATTTTTTCCAGACCGCTTCCCATAGAAATCGGAATAATTCCCGGTGCTATCAGTTTGATTCCAATGTACTGCTTGGGATTGTGACTTGCTGTAAACATAAGTCCCGCACAGCCTGAATTTTTCATGCATGTATAGTAAAACTGACATGTTGAAACAGGTCTTGGATTTGTAAGAACTTCCACCCCGGCCTGTGAGAATTTTTCAATTGCTTTTTCCGCAAGAACCGGCGCCATAAGACGTGCATCTTTGCCTATTACAATCTTTGTAATCCCGTATTGTTGAGTATAAAAAGATACCACTGCATCCAGAAGTTGATTCATGACTTCTTGTGTAAGGTTTTCTTCCTTTGTCCTTATGTCATGTGTTTTGAAAAGTTCCGTTCCCATAATTTCATCTTTTTACCTTATCTTATTGATTAAGCAATACTCTTGCAAATAACAGCATAAATGTAAACTTCTTCTTTTCTCTCATAAAGAAACGGGGAAGAAATATGATTTCTTATACAACCTAAGTCAGTTCAGTTCTTACAATGCAATGAACCCCTCCGGTCGGCAGTCCGACTTTTGGGGTTCACTTAGGTTTACATCAGCACTTTGAGTGTCCACATGAAAGACATTTCTGACAACCTTCAATTTTGATGAATGTTGCATTGCCGCAAACCGGACATATGTCTCCGTGAATCTTTCCCTTGTCAGGAATTTTCGTATCGGCATCTTCAATCAGAACAGGCTGGAAATTATCCGGCTCTTCTCCAACATCGTTAAGCTTTGTGCTTTCGATTGTTGATTCACTCTGCTGTCCTATATGTTCTTCAAGAACCTGACCAACGGCATCGGCAAGACTCATAACTCTGTTCTTTCCAAAGCCGGTGCTCTGTCCGCTTCCTATGCCTTTAAGCTGATTGATAATTGCCTGTGCTCTCTGCTTTGGAGTATACGGAGAAGGCATTCTCAAGATGAGTGAAATCAGTCTTGCAAGTCCTTCTGCATCCGCTGCTACACTTGTTCCGACTTTTGCAACATTTATGAAAACTTCAAACGGATCTTCGCAATCATTATTATCACAGTTGACTGTAATGTATGCAGTTCCGATAGGTGTTGCTTTCTTGTAAGTCGTACCTCTCATTATATTGCTTCTGGATCTTGCCTTATGCATGATATTGGCAGCTTTTGCAGCAAGAAGCTGTTGCTTCAAATCTGCTATTTCACATTTGAGTTTGTCGCACTCACATTCCTTTGTCTGCTCTGCCTTTTCATCCTTTTTGGAATCATCCTTGGCTTTGAGAACCTGTGTGTCACGTGAGCCGTCACGGTATGTTGTTCCGCCCTTACATCCTACATCATACAGAAGTTCATAAAGCTTTGCTGTCTGTTCAACTGTATAATCTCTTGGAGTGTTTGCAGTCTTTGAAATAGATGAGTCTACCCATCTCTGAATTGCTGCCTGAACCTTTACATGTTCTTCAGGTTTCAAATCCATTGCAGAAACAAAGTATGAAGGCTTTTTCTCACCCGGATGTGCTTTAACCCACTGGTCGTAGATTTCAACTCTTTCTACGTTTGTTCCCATTCTTCCGGTTCTTTCCCATTCCCAGAAATAGTAAGGTTCAATACCTGTGGAAGTTCCTACCATTGTTCCTGTTGTTCCGGTAGGTGCCTGTGTAAGAAGAGTAACGTTTCTGAGTCCCTTTTCCCTGACAATGTTTCTTACGTCTTCAGGCATTCCTTTCATGAAGCCGCTCTGTAAGAGTTTTTCTGCGTCAAAGAATGAGAAACTTCCTTTTTCCTGTGCATTTTCCGCACTTGCCTTGTAAGCTTCGCAGCAGATGAATTTGTAGACTTCGTCAATGAACTTGAGAGATTCATCGCTTCCGTATGCCAACTCCATCTTGATAAGCATGTCTGCAAGACCCATTGTTCCAAGTCCCACTCGGCGTTCTGACTGCTGGCGCTGTTTGTTCTCTTCAAAGAAGTACGGTGTGTCGTCAATTACATCGTCAAGGAATCTTACTGATGCTTTTACAGTTCTTGCTAGGTCATCCCAAAGTACTTTCTTGTTTTCAACAAACTTTGAAAGATTGATTGATCCCAGGTTACATACACCCCAAGGTGGAAGTCCCTGTTCTCCGCAAGGGTTTGTACAATGAATGCGGCAGTAATAGTAGCTGTTTGACATCTTGTTGTAGCGGTCTACAAAGAATACTCCGGGTTCTGCACTTGCCCATGCGCTTTCAATAATCTGGTTCCAAATTTCACGTGCTTTGTATGTCTTGAAAGGAATTACTTTCTTACCCATTTCCTTCCATTCTGTTAAGTCACCGGTCCACTTCTCGTTGTATTCAGGATCTGAAGTATCAGGGAAGACGGTTGTCCATTCTGCATCTTTCTTAACAGCATCCATAAAGTCGTCTGTGATACCGAGTGAAATATTGGCATTTGTAATCTTGCCCATATCACGCTTTGCGTTGATGAAATCAATGATATCAGGATGCCAGCAGTCAAGGATGAGCATCAGGGCTCCTCTTCTTGATCCTCCCTGCTCAATAAGGCCTGTTACAAAACTGAACAGTGCGCCCCATGATACAGAACCGGATGATCTGCCGTTAACGCCTTTGACATACGCATAGCGCGGACGAAGTGATGAAAGGTTCATTCCTACTCCGCCGCCACGGCTCATGATTTCAGTCATATGTCCCAGGCTTGTCATGATTCCCTTTCTTGAATCTTTTGGTGAAGGAATTACATAACAGTTGAAATATGTAAGATTCTGTTCTGTTCCGGCACCGGTGAGAATTCTTCCGCCTGGTACGAACTTCCAGTCATTGAGTATCCACTCAAATTCCTTTGTCCACTTATCACGAACTTCTCCTTCTCTTTCCTGTTTTGCTATTCCTGTTGCAACACGGTGATGCATTTGAGACGGATCTGTTTCCAGAGGTTTATCTACTGCTTCTCTTGTTGTGTTGACAACTGTTCCGTCTTCAAGTTTTACACTTACATCGTCCGAACCGGCATTACATGAAATAATATTTCCTATTTCCCTCTGTCCTGTCTTTGCATTTGCAACTACTACAACTAAATCACCGACTTTCAAAGAATCCTTCTGGACATCTTTTACAGCATAGCGATCCAAAAAAATTTTTCTTCCCAATGTAGAAAGAGAATTCATAACTTTACACTCCTGATAGTGTTTTGGGCGTTAGCGCCGAGTTTACGGAGAATCTATCACAAGTTTTGAGTTAATGCAATACCTGTTGAGTAATTAATATCAGTCATCCACTACTGATAGTGTTTAACTTATATAACTTTTATATGAACCTTGTAGCGGATATGCACCACACCTAGTAAAAAAAATTCTATATCAATCAAGTGTTGTCGATATTTCTTTTGCAAATTCAAAAACTGAATAAAGAGGAATAGTTCTTATTTTGTTGTCAGAATCAAAACCAAAGTTATTTGAAGAAATTTTAACAGCCACAGATCGTTCGTTTGATTGCCTGAAAACTGAAAGAGAATTCAAAGATCCCTTGGTCTTTTTTACATCAACAGGGCAAACCTGACCTTCATAGTACACTATAAACTCAAATTCGCCCCCGCTTTTTCCGGTCCAGAAGAATAACGGTATGTCTTTTGATGCTAATTCATCTGCAATATAATTTTCAAAGAAAACACCGGATAAAGTATTTCTTTTATCTTTGACAAAAAAATCACTCTGAGATATTCCGCTCTGGTATGTAAAGAGTCCTGAATCAGCAAGATAAATTCTGAAACTTCCACTGTCTTCTTCATTTACCATCAACGGAAGTGAAACTTTTCCTTCTTTTTTTGTACATCTGTATACTACTTTTGACATTTCAAGCCATTGATATGCGTTAAAGTAGTCTCTGTTTGACTTTCCCTTTTCAATATGACTTATTTTGAAATTGTGGTTTTCTTTGTTTAACTGCGAAAATACATTTTTATAGACATTTCGTGTTTTCAGTATTGTTTCCTGTGAGACATTATACTGATCCATATCGGCAAGATAGTTATCGTATATTTCCTTCAGCACACTCCTTGCTTTCACATAGGATTGAGTAGAAAGAAAAGTATCTACAACTTCCGGCATTCCTCCTATTGTAAGGAACTGATATAAATAATCCATTGCAATTTCATGTTCATATTCCGTAAGAGGTTTATTTTTCTTGTAACCGTCTTTAATACTATTCAGCAGATTCTTGTTTGCATTGAGCAAATACTCTTCAAATGTAAGCGGAAAAAGATTTAATGATTCAATCTTCCCAACCGGGAATAGAAAATCTTCTGCATTATGTCTGATTGCAAGTCTTACCATTGATCCGGTAGCTATTACAGGGAGTTCAGGAAAATCCTGACAGAAATATTTAAGTGAAGTCAGTACATTGCTGCATACCTGTACTTCGTCAAATATCAAAGGACAAGCATTCGATACTGTTTTTTCATATCGTGTTTCAATATATTTCAGATATTCTTCAGGATTACAGGTCGAATTGAAAAATTTGCATGCATCGGAATCTTTTTTTAAGTCTATGTACACATAATCTTCAAATTGCTGTTTTGCAAAGAGTTCTTTTATCAGATAGGTTTTTCCAACCTGTCGAGCTCCCCAGATAACCATGGGTTTTCTGTTTTCTTTGCAATACCATTGTTGTAGTTTTTCAAGTGCCAAACGATTCATCAAATACCTCAAATACAAGTTTTAGACATATTTTTCAGTTATATTTTACAAGTTTTGAGATAATTTACAAGTTTTATGATTATCAAAGGATCATCACAGAATTATTCTACAATGGTCCTGGTAATCTTCAGTTGGAATATTTCCAAAGTCCATGAATGTTACAGTATTCGTAAACTGCAACAATTTTTTCATCTTCTGCAATCTTAAAGACTCCAACAGGGTCGGAATTTTCCTTAAGGTACTTTACTGACAGTCCTTTATCTGTCTCAAGCGCTACAAAAGAAATATGGTGCTCTTTTTCCATAGGATGCAGAACAGAACCTACTTGAACAATTACTTTATCACCATCCCTGTTTACCGCAGGAACATGTTTTTCCTTTGCAGCATCAACGGTTTTAGCCGTAAGCTTTTCCATTTCTTCCCCACAGCAAACCAATTTTGCTGCTGTAGCCTCAAGCTCTGTGACAATCTTTCCGCACACATTGCATCTGTAAAACTCAGCCATTCAAAACTCCTTATCCGGTCGGATAGGAAGAAGATAATAAGAACAGCAAAAGCGTCAAATTCCATATCAGTTTTGTTATATTCCAATCACCGCAAACTGGATTTTTCAGGGGCATTTTTACTTGTTCGTACATAGACAAATGGCAAGGGTCAATATATAATAGAAAAACGTAAAACATTACAAAAATCTATTTTAGCAATAAACATCTTTGATTTCCTACTTAATCCGAAAAGTCTTGATTCTATTGTATAAAGCACTGCAAACTGGATTTTTTCAGGGCTATTTTTAAGCAAATCATAACCACCGGTCACCGGTGGTTTGCACCAGCCCTATAAGGGCTTGAGACCAGCAGCGCGTGTGGCGCTCGAAAATCTGGCAACTGCACCTTCTTTTTCAAGCTGCTGCTAAAGCAGCTGGTCGTTTTCTATTGGCAGAAATCCTTTCTGCCAAACTCCCCAAGCTTTTTAATTCTTGTC
>JAZLMO010000042.1:0-40925 GCA_045598675.1 Sphaerochaetaceae bacterium | reverse complement strand
CATACATCAAAGATGTTTCAGTAACTAAAGATAACACTACAACTGTTTCGGATTCGATTAAATACTACACTATTACTTTGACTATAACAAAAGGACCAAGACAAAACAAGCGATACTATACAGCTGAAGGAGTAGAGTTATCTTTGACTGAAATCTCAAAGGATTATAAATTTGGCGAGGGGGGATATGAGTTCAAATATAAGAGTGAAGTTATATATCTAAGTGGAACAACGGCAAATTTAAAAGCATGCGGTGATATTGGTACTTGGAATTGGCAAGATTCTTCAGATAATAATTTAACACAAGGTAATGCGTCTTATTCGTTTACGGTAAACGGAGCAATATCTTTGCATTAATATGTAACAAGACTGTCTTATTTTGCATATTGGATTTGAATAATAGGTATTTTTTTATTAAATTATACTCAATGAAGTATAAAGCAATATGCTTTGACATAGACGGAACACTCTACAGCACAGGGATTATGAATGCATACATAGCAAAAATGGCATTTTATCATCCGTTTGTCTGTGCAAGATATAACACAATGAGACGTTATCTGAGATCAAAACAGGGAGATTTTGAAAAAACCGACCTTAAGGATAAAACATTCAGAGAACGTGAAGCCCGAATGATGAAAGAAAGTTCCGGAAGTTTCTCAACTGATGAAAAAGCACGTAAGTATCTTGATGAAAGATACTACAAAATACTCTTCAAATATTACAACGTCATAGAAAAACAGCCTCAGGTCATGAGAACCATGCATTATCTCAGGTATAAGGGAATCAGAATGGCAGCCCTTTCCGATTGGCCTATACAGAATAAACTGAAACAGATAGGTGTAGAAGATTTCATGGAATTTGCAGTCTGCTCGGATGATTTGGGATATCTGAAACCGGATGTGCACTGTTTTGAATATTTGTTGTATACTTTAAAATTGAGGGCATCTGAGGTACTGTACGTAGGAGACAGCTATCAAAAGGATGTCTTAGGTCCTGCAAAGGCAGGAATAGATGCCGTTCTTATGAACTGCAATGAACAGGATGCAGAGAAAAAGTATCCTGAAGCTGTAAAAATCTGTAAAAACTGGGCAGAATTCGATGCCTGGCTGAAAGAAGCGGAGAAATGAAATGTTGGAACAGATGACACTTATTCTACTTCCTATAGTACTGTTTATCATCAGTTTGGTTGTTACTCTTATCCTTAGGGAAAGCGACAGCCGCAAAAGGGGAATTACCGGAGTAAAAAGACTTACAGAACAGTACAAATCTGAAATTGAAAAACAAATAGAATCTTTCAGAAACGAAGTAACTGAGATTGAGAATACAATTTCCGAAAAAGACAAACAGCTTCATAATCTGATAGACACAGTTAACGGAGAAATGATTAAACTGGGATCTTATCAGGAAGATATGGCAAATCTCAGACAGAGTATGGATACCTACCGTGATGCACTAGCAGGACTTGCAAAGCTTACAACAGATGCAGATTCAAAAATAGGACTGGTAGAGAACGATATCAAGCATCTTGAAGAAGTAAAGAACATGGTGGACTCTTTCCGCCTTGATATGAAGGATGCAGATGAGCATCTGAAGGCTCATGAGAATACCGTAATCCAGATGCAGAAAGACTCTGAAAACAATCTTGAGCAGACAATCAATACATTCAAAGGTGAAGCAGATAATGTACTTAACAGCGCAAAGGCAAAAGTTCTGAAATATTACGATGCACTTGAAGAAAAGCTTAAGGCAACACAGAAGGCTGCAGAAGAACTTCATCATGAAAGTGTAACTCTTTTAAGCGGATTGGGAGACAGAATGTCAGAACAGCATGTACTTGCAACCCAGATTGCCCAGCTTACAAAAACACGTAATGAGCTTGCATCCAATGTAACAAGTCTTGAAAAACAGGTTGAAGAAAAGAAATCCTTTGCTGCAGAACTTGATGAGATTTCCCGTTCTGAAAGTCAGAAACTTGCAGATATGAAACATGAAATGGAAAGACTTGAAACAGCAAGACAGTTTGAAAATGTAATAACCCGCACACCTGCACCTGAACCTGAGCCTGAACCGGAACCTATTGCAGAACCTGTTCCTGTGTCTGTAGAAAAAGAAGAGGAATCAATTGAAGATGAACTGTTTGCCGATGTACTTCCCAAAGAAGAAATAAAGGATGAAATAATTATTGAGGACGAAGAGTCCGATAAACTTGAATACTACGGAGAGGAAGAAGAGATAGTTTTCTAATCGGTTTAAGAATATGAAAGAAGAAGAAATCAAAGAAGAAGAAATTAAGAAAGAAGAGAAACCTGCAGAGAAGAAAGAAAAGACCAAAAAAGAAGACCTTTCGGCAAAAGTAGAAGCTCTGCAGAATGAAATTGCAGAATTAAAAGATCAGATGCTCCGCAGACAGGCAGAGACTGAAAATTTCAGAAAGCGTCTTGTCCGTGAAAAAGAAGAAGCAGTTCAGTTTGCAAATGCAAATCTGATAAAAGACCTGCTGGAGTTTCTGGATAATCTTGAAAGGACAATTGAGGCTGCAAAAAAGGATACAAATGCAAAGGCCATTGCAGACGGTATTGAGATGATTCAGAATCAGCTTTTGTCAACGCTTTCAAAGAACTGGGGACTTGAAAAAATAGAGAGTACCGGAAAAGAATTTGATCCTCTTCTTCATGAAGCATGCATGATGGAAACGGATCCTTCACTTGAAAAAGAAACAGTTCTGCTGGAGCTTCAAACAGGATATATGCTTCATGACAGGGTAATAAGACCTGCAAAAGTAAAAGTAGGAAAACCTGAATAAAATATTTGACGTTTTTTTGAGTTATAATTAACTTTTCATTGCAAATAAATCAATGTGCATTATTAGGAGATACATAAATGGGTAAAATTATCGGAATTGACCTTGGTACAACAAACAGCTGTGTTGCTGTAATGGAAGCATCAGAGCCTACAGTAATTGCCAACTCAGAAGGTCAGAGAACAACACCTTCAATCGTAGGTTTTACAACCAAGGACCGTCTTGTAGGTCAGCCTGCAAAGAATCAGATTGTTACAAACGCAGAAAATACAGTCTTCTCAATCAAACGTTTTATGGGAAGAAAATACAGGGAAGTTCCAAATGAGCTTTCAATGATTCCTTACAAAGTTGTATCAGGTCCTTCTGATGCAATCAGAATATCAATCAGAGACAAACAGTACAGTCCTGAGGAAATTTCTGCTTCCATTCTTCAGAAGATGAAGAAAACAGCGGAGGACTACCTTGGAGAAGCTGTTACAGAAGCCGTTATTACAGTTCCTGCATATTTTAATGATGCACAGCGTCAGGCAACAAAGGATGCCGGAAAGATTGCAGGTCTTGAGGTAAAGAGAATTGTAAACGAACCTACGGCTGCAGCCCTTGCATACGGATTCGGAAAAGATTCTTCTAAGGATGAAAAGATTGCAGTCTATGACCTTGGCGGCGGTACATTTGATATTTCAATTCTTGAACTGGGCGACGGTGTATTTGAAGTCAAGTCAACAAACGGAGACACACACCTTGGCGGTGATAACTTTGACCAGAGAATCATTGAATGGATGGTAGATAATTTCAAGAAGGATACAGGCATTGATCTTTCAAACGATAAAATGGCTCTTCAGAGATTGAAAGAAGCCGCTGAAAAAGCAAAGATCGAGCTTTCAAATTCCACATCTACAGACATCAACCTTCCGTTCATTTCTGCTGATGCAACAGGTCCTAAACACCTTCAGATGACTCTTACAAGAGCTGCTTTCGAGCATCTTGTTGAAGATCTTATCGAGAGAACAAAGATTCCTTGCCAGAATGCCCTCAGAGATGCAGGACTTTCTGCTTCGGATATCAATGAAGTTATTCTTGTAGGCGGTTCAACACGTGTTCCCAAGGTTCAGGAAACAGTTAAGGCACTGTTCGGAAAGGAGCCTCACAAGGGCGTTAATCCTGATGAAGTTGTTGCAATGGGTGCGGCAATTCAGGGCGGTATTTTGGGCGGAGATGTAAAGGATGTTCTTCTTCTTGATGTTACACCTCTGAGCCTTGGTATTGAGACACTCGGTGGAGTTACAACAAGACTTATTGAGAGAAATACTACTATTCCTACAAGGAAGAGCCAGATTTTCTCAACAGCTGCAGACGGACAGACAGCAGTAAGTATCCATGTTCTTCAGGGTGAAAGGGAAATGGCTTCCCAGAACAGAACACTTGGTAATTTTGACCTTGTAGGTATTCCTGCCGCACCGCGTGGAGTTCCTCAAATTGAAGTAACATTTGATATTGATGCAAACGGTATTGTGCATGTTTCCGCAAAGGATCTGGGTACAGGAAAAGAACAGAGTATTCAGATTACTTCTTCAAGCGGTCTTGATGAGAGTGAAATTGACAAGATGGTCAAGGAAGCTGAAATGCATGCTGAAGAAGATAAGAAGGAAAGAGAGAAGATTGATGCCAGAAACAATGCAGACAACCTTGTTTACAGTACTGAAAAGTCACTTAAAGAATACGGTGACAAAATCAGTCCTTCCGATAAGGCTGCAGTTGAAAGCGCTCTTTCAGATCTCAAGAGTGTTCTTGCAAATCAGAATGCAACAACAGATGAATTGAAGTCAAAGAGTGAAGCACTTCAGCAGGCATCTTACAAACTTGCAGAAGAAATGTACAAGAATGCAAATGCTAAGGGACCGCAGGCAGGTCCTCAGGGCGGACCTGATATGGGAAGTGCAGGCGCAGGTGCAGGAGCACAGGGTAATCCGGGTGCCGGTGCACAGGATGCTGACTACGAGGTAGTCAATTGATAAAAAAGTAAAGTTAACTTAATATAAAAAGGCCGGCCGGAAGACCGGCCTTTTTGAGGATATAAATGGCTAACAAGAGAGATTATTACGAAGTTCTGGGTGTTTCAAAATCTGCAACTCAGGAAGAAATAAAAAAGGCCTACAGAAAACTTGCAATTGCAAACCATCCGGATAAGAATCCGGGAGACAAGGCTGCAGAAGAACGCTTTAAGGAAGCAACTGAAGCTTATGAAGTTCTGGGCGATGAAACAAAGCGCAGAAATTACGATACTTACGGTTTTGCAGGTGTTGAAGGTCAGAACGGCGGCTACAGCAGGGCTTATTCTGATTTTTCCGATATTTTCTCAGGAAGTTTTTCAAGTATTTTCGAAGATCTTTTCGGAGGCGGTTTTTCATCTTCCGGTTTCGGAGGTTTCGGTCAGAATGCATCCCGTTCTTCCCGTGGTGCAAATGTGGGTCAGAGTATTAGGGTCAACACAGAAGTAACCCTTGAGCAGATTACACAGGATTTCAAACAGGAACTGACATATCAGCATCAGGTTGCCTGTGAAGCCTGTCATGGAACCGGTTCCAGAAACGGCAGGGAATCTCATAAAACCTGTCCTACATGCGGAGGTGCAGGACAAATAAGACAGAGTGCGGGTTTCTTTGCAATGGCCAGAACCTGTCCTACATGCGGAGGTGCAGGTTATGTAATAGATGACCCTTGTCCGCAGTGCAGGGGAAACGGAACTGTCAGAAAGAGTTCAACTTTAAAAATTAAGATTCCTGCCGGAATTCCCGGAGGAAGTGATATCATAATTCCGCAGATGGGTAATGCCGGAGCCAACGGTGCAACGCCGGGAGATTTGTATGTAAGAGTAAACGTCAGACCTCACAAGTATTTTGTACGTCAGGAGTCTGATCTGTTTGTTCAGATTCCGATTTCCATGACGCAGGCGGCTTTGGGTCTTGATATTGAAATAAAGAACCTTACAGGTCAGAAAGTTAAGGTTTCCGTTCCTGCCGGCATGCAGAGCGGCAAGATTGTCAGAGTTAAAGGTCAGGGTCTTCCGAAGTACAAGAGCAGTGCTTCAGGTGATTTGTATATTAAGTTCAGAATAGATACACCCAAACACCTTTCAATGAAGGCAAAGAAAATAATGCAGGATCTTTCGGATGCTTTGGGAGAAAATTCAAATCCTGATCCGGAAGTATTTGATGAGGGTTGATTATGGGCGAAAAAATTACCGGAATACATGCAATAGAAGAGGCTTTGAAGAATGCAGGCAGGGGTTCTACCCTGTATCTTGTACGCGGAGACAAACGTAATACTGCTTTGGAGATGCAGGCAATTGCTTCCGGTAAAACTGCCGTAAAGAAGATCAGCGAAATCGAGATGAATGAACTTGCCAAGTCCAAAGACCACAGAGGTGCAGTTCTGGATTTAGGTGTCCGTGAGAGTTCGGCTCGGGGTGGAAGAATCAGAGAAGTATCTGTCCTTGATTTCTGCAAGAGTTTGAAAGAAGGTCAGAAGGCACTTGTTCTTGCTCTTGATGAGATTACAGATCCTCATAATCTGGGAGCAATTCTCAGGAGTGCGGATCAGTTTTCTGCTTCTCTGATTATTGTTCCGGAGAGAAGAAGTGCTTCTGCAAATGAGACTGTTATAAGAATTTCTTCAGGTGCTGCCCAGTATGTTACAATGGCTACGGTTACCAACCTTGCCAGAGAGTTGGATGTTCTCAAGGATTACGGTTTCTGGGTTTACGGTGCCGATATGAACGGAGACTCCTCCTATTCTGTTGAATTTGCTGACAGGTCGGTAATAGTAATGGGCAGTGAGGGAAGCGGCATGAGATCCCTTGTAAGGGCTAAGTGCGACCACATTGTTTCTATTCCCATGTCCGGTCATATTGATTCATTGAATGTTTCCGTTGCCGCCGGGATTCTCATGTATGAGTTCAGCAGGAGTAAATCATGACAACCGAAGAATTACTGAAACAGGAAGAAGATATGATAGACAGGAGTACAGTTGCTCCTTATCATCCTCTGGATCTTGTTGAACTTGCACAGCATTTCATTCCCAAATCCTACAAGCTTATTCCCAAGTTCATGTACAAGAGACTTCACAAACTTCTTCATCTTGATGAGTTCAACTATTTTTTCAATAAGACTCATTACGGTACCGGTCAGCAGTTTCTTGATGAGGTCTGTGATTATCTGGATTTGCATCTGGATATTTCCGGTCCCGGTGTTGAACAAATGCTCAAACTTACCGATCAGAGTGTTATGTTTGCTTCCAATCATCCTCTAGGAGGTCCTGAAGGTCTTGTAATCTTCAAGTACATCCACAGATTGTGGCCCAGGGCCAGGATACTTATTCAGTCTTTCATGAAATTCATCAGACCGTTTTCCGAGGTTTGTGTTTTCAACAAAAAAGATATTGATTCACTGAACAAGGCTGTTGAGGAAAAGAGGCCTTTGTACTACTATCCGGCCGGCTATTGTTCAAGAAAGCTTAAAAACGGTGAGATTTTCGATTATGAGTGGAAGAGTTCTTTTGTCCGTATTGCCAAGAAGAACAATATGCCCATTGTCATAATGCATACCCACGGTCAGCTTTCAAACAGAACTTTGAGAATAACAAAATTAAGGAAATTATTGGGAATAAAGTTTTCCATTGAGTCTATGTATCTTCCTGATGAGCTTTTCAGGATGAGGGGCTCGACTTTGAGAATCACCTGCGGTCATGTTATTGATCCTGCAGTTTTGACAGATGATGTTCATCCCAGGGAATGGGCTGCAAGACTCAGACAGTATTGTTTTGAACTGCGTGATAATCCCGATGCTGTGTTTGATCCGTCAAAGCCTGCAACTTTGCCTGTTGTATAAATTAAAAAGTTGACGGATGGCGTTAGCCGTGCTATCTTACTATTTGTCGGTAATTTATCGATAAATAATCACTCAAAGGAAGGACCTCGAGGATGCGTTTATTTGATACCCACTGTCATTTAGGACTTATTCATGATGATCGTTTGGAACAGCTTCTTGTTGTTTCCTATGCTAAACGTGCCAATGTAAAACATATTGTTTCAATCTGTAACAGTCTTACTGATTTTGAAGAAATTTATAACAATCTCAGAAGTGCAAGCGAGGTTTACCATGCAGTTGGTGTTTCTCCATCTGAAAGCGGTAATCAGATTGCAGGCTGGGAGGCAAAAATTGCCCAACTTATTCAGTACAAGAGGGTAATAGCAATAGGTGAGACAGGTCTTGATTATGTCAAGAACTTTGCACCTAAGGCTACACAGGTTGATCTTTTCATAAAACATCTTGAGATTGCCAGAAGAGCCGATTTGCCTGTTATTATCCACAACAGAGAGGCCGGTGCCGATATTCTGGATATTCTGAAGACAAAGATTCCTGATAAAGGTGCAATCTTCCATTGTTATTCAGAGGATTGGGAATATGCTTCGCAGGCTCTTGATCTGCCTGTTTATTTTTCTTTTGCAGGTAATATTACTTACAAGAATATCAGGAAACTTACTGATACTGTTTCAAAGCTCCCTGCTGACAGAATCCTTATTGAGAGTGAGGCTCCGTTCATGGTTCCTGCCAAGTATTCCAAGAGAAGAAACAAGCCTGAATATCTTGTGGAAACTGCAAATGCAATTGCTTCAATCAGGGGTACTGATCCTGAAGAGATGGCCGAGATTCTCTATCAGAACAGCCTGAGGGCTTTCCATCTTCCTGCAGAAGAATGAAGATAGGAAATCTTGAGCTTGAGGGCAATGTTTTTCTTGCTCCTCTTGCAGGTTATACAGACAGAATTTTCAGAAGTATTTGTCTCAGAAACGGTGCAGATCTTTCCTATACGGAAATGGTCAGTGCAGAGGGTATTTTCCGTAATAGCGAGAATACCCTTGATTTAATGATGCGCGGTGAAAATGAACGGCATCTTGCCGTGCAGCTTTTTATGCCGGATGCAGATACGGCGTCAAGGTGTATAGATAATCTTCTTAAATACAGACCTGATCTCATTGATATTAACTGCGGTTGTCCTGTTCCTAAGGTTATCAAAAGCGGTGCCGGAAGTGCTTTGATGAAGAATCCTTCGGAAATGGGGAGAATTGTAAAGGTTCTTGTTGAAAACACAGGTCTTCCTGTTACAGTTAAGATGCGTACCGGCTGGGATGTGAATTCCCTTAATTATCTTGAGTGTGCTCAGGCAGTGTTTGATAATGGGGCTTCTGCTGTTTGTATGCATGCAAGAACCAAATCTCAACTGTACACTCCGGTTGCTCACTGGGAGTATCTTAAGGATCTCAAGTCTCATTTTCCCGACAGAGTCATTATTGGTTCCGGTGATCTTTTTTCTGCCTCTGACGGTGTCCGTATGCTAAAAGAGACCGGGGTCGATGCTGTTGCTTTTGCCCGGGGTGCGATAGGAAATCCTTTCATTTTTGCTCAAACCAAGGCTTTGCTTGAGGGTAAGTCTTTTCCTGAAATTTCTACACAGAAAAAGGTTGCAACGATAATTGAGCAACTGGACGGGCTTTCTTCCGTTATGGGGGAGGAGCGTGCTTGCCGTGAGATGCGTAAACATGTTTGTGCGTATCTTAAGGGTATTCCCAACAGCAGCAAAGTCCGCAATACGGTTTCTACTGCAGTTTCCCGTACACAATACATTCATGCACTTGAGAATCTGGATCAGAATTGACAATTGGAGAGACTTCAACTTACATCGATACAAAGAATGTGGTAGACTATTAAGTGGGTAAAAGGTAATTTAGCAACTAATTATGAAAGAATCAGAAAATGTTGAAATAAAGAAAGCTTATTTATACTTGGTAAAGACTCCGGTCAGCAATGATCTGACAGTCTGTGCAAGTGACAGCAAATATTACAGCGGAACCCATGTTGTATTTCCTACAAAGTATGGTTTGGATATGGGAATTGTTGTAGGAAATGCATCTGAACTGGGGCAGGAGAAATATGAATGCGGCAGACGGTGCGTTTGCGGAGCATGTCATTTCGGTCATCCGGAACAGGAATTTGAGGATGCGACTCTTGCCGCAATGGGGGAGCCACCGCATTTTGAATTTGCCCCATACTCGGGAAAACTTCCGATGGAAGATCCTGAATATGATGATTCGGAATGTTGGGACAGTACATCTCGTGAATCCGAACAGGTAGAAGTTGACGGTGATATTGATTGGATAAGTCACATGGCAACGCCTGAAGAAATTCAGCGTTATCAGAACAACATGGAAACTGAGAAAAAAGCAATTGATATCTGCAAAGAGAAAATTCAGAAACATATGCTGGATATGAAGCTGGTTGCCGCGCATTTTCTGCTTTGTGAGCCAAAAGCATTGTTTTTCTTTACGGCAGAAGACCGTGTTGATTTCAGAGAGTTGGTAAAAGATCTTGTATCAGTCTTTAAAATGCGTATTGAATTAAGGCAGATCGGTGTAAGAGACGAAGCCAGGGTACTTGGAGGTCTTGCAGTATGCGGAAGAGATTTCTGCTGTCATTGCGTTTCCGACAAATTGAATCCTGTGACTATCAAGATGGCAAAGGAACAGAACCTTTCACTGAATTCCATGAAAATTTCCGGACCTTGCGGCAGACTGTTATGCTGTTTGGGTTATGAGTATGATTTTTATGTAGAGGAAAAGGCCTCCTATCCTCCTGAAGGAACAAAGCTGAAAATAGGATCTGAACTGTATACAGTCCGTGAAATCAACATACTTACAAAAAAGATTGCACTTACAGGACCTGAAGGCGGAGAGCTTGCAGTTCCACGGACGGAAGTGTGGTTCTCTGAAAAAAATCAGAGATGGGAAGTAAGCAGAAAATTTACCGAAGAATTTTTGTCAAATTGACATAAAATCTTGTATTGACCAGTTTTACTGTCTGTGATAAGGTTATCAAACGTCGCCTAATATAGGTGAGTAACTATTAACTATTTATATCATTGTAAAGATATATCGGAGGCACTAATGAAGAAGTCCGCAAAGAAGAGAGTACGCCAGAGCGCAGAAAGCAGACTCAGAAACCGCGAAACAAAGAGCACATTCCGCTCAGCTATCAAAGGTTTTGATGCTGCAGTAGCTGCAAACGACAAAGCAGCTGCAGAAACAGCTATGAAGCTCAGCGTAAAGCTTCTTGATTCAGCAGCAAGCAAGGGAATTATCCATCGCAATACAGCTGACAGAAAGAAGTCAAGAATTGCAACAAAATTCAATAAAATGGCTTAATAAGGAGCTTGAACATGAGTGATAATAAGCTTACTAAGGCTGAAATAGTTGAAAACCTTCATGATAAAGTCAACCTTAACAGAATGGAAATTCATGAAGTTATCGATGCTTTATTTGACGAACTTAAAACCGGAATGAAAAACGGTCAGGTAATTGAGCTCAGAGGTTTCGGAACTTTTGAAACAAGAGTACGTAAAGGAAAGCAGAGAGCACGCAACCCGAAGACAGGTGAAATTGTCAATGTAAAGACACATGGTGTTGCAGTTTTCCGTCCTGGAAAAGAGCTCAAGGAAATGGTCTGGGATAAGTAATTGAAAATCAGATCTTTTTTTGAAGATATCAACAAACAGCAGACAAAGGTTCTGCAAAGACGCAACCTCAAAGCATTATGCTCTGAGGTTGTTCTGTTATTATTGTCTGCTTTTCTTCTTTCTCTTTCATTTCCCAGTTTCATAAGTGAGAGAGGATGGGGATTCTTTGCATTTTTTGCATTGATTCCGCTTTTTGCAGTAATCAGAAATACGAATTACAGATCCGTTTGGTTCTATGGCTTTTTCTACGGCTATATGTACTATTGGATTTTCAATTACTGGCTTGCCGCTTTTCATCCGCTTGCCAACGTTCTTGTGCAGGTAATCAAGGGAACTGAGATGATTGCCCTGTTTGTATGTCTTAAGGCTGCAGACAGTTTGTTCTCAAGTAAAATTTCTTATGCAGTTCAGGCATGTATCTGGGTTGCCTATACCTACCTTGCCCAGTCCTGGTTTGCAGGGTATCCGTACGGAACTGTTGCCTATGCATTGTACAGATATAAAATACTGATTCAGATTGCCGATTTTTCAGGTATCTGGATTATCAATTTTCTTTTGGTTCTTCCTCAGGCTTTTTTGGGCTCATGGCTCTGTGACAGGATAAGCAAATCAAAGTGCGAAAAGTCCGAAGGCCTTGTGACTGAGATTCTTGCAAATAAGATTGTACTTGGTATTTGGGCAATTGCAGTAGTTTTTCAGATAATCTACGGAATTTGTAAATACAGTTATTGGCATAAAACAGAACCTGATACAACGTTTAAAATTGCTACGGTTCAGCATAATGCGGACTCATGGAAGGGCGGATACAACACATACAAAAAGAATTTCAATAGTCTTAAGAAAATGAGTCTTGAGGCAAAGAATAAGAATCCCGACATGATTGTGTGGTCTGAGACAGCTTTTGTTCCGTCTGTTTCATGGTATACGTCATATCCTTATGAAGGAAATGACAAGGGTTCTCAATTTGATTATCTGAGAATGATTCAGGTTCTTGTAGATGAGTTTGTGGATTTCGGAAATACCTTGAAAATACCTCTACTAACAGGTAATCCAAGCGGTGTAATCAAAGATGCAACATTGCCTCCTTATGACAGTAACGGTGATTGGAATAAGCTGGATTACAACTCTGTTATTCTGTTTGATGAAGGAAAAATCAAAGACACTTATCTTAAGCAACATCTTGTTCCTTTTACAGAACATTTCCCTTATGAGAAGCAAATGCCTTGGTTGTATAATCTGCTTCTTGCCAATGATTACAACTGGTGGGAAAAGGGAACAGAATCAAAAGTGTTCCGTACTTCAAACGGTATTACTTTTTCCACTCCTATCTGCTTTGAAGATATCTTCGGATATCTTTGTGCGGGATTTGCAAAAGAGGGTGCAGATCTTTTCATAAACATGACAAATGATTCATGGTCAGGTTCTGTTATTTCAGAGAAACAGCATGCTTACATGGCAGTATTCAGGAGTATAGAAAACCGTAAGACTATGCTGCGCAGTACCAACAGCGGAATTACATGTATGATTCTTCCGGACGGTACCATTACAGATGAGATGGATCCTTTTGTTGTCGGATGGAGAATATGGGATGTTCCGGTTTATTCCGGAGCTTCTCATAGAATGACATGTTACACCCGTTGTGCGGATTCAATTGCAAATGTATTCGTTTATGTTTCCTATGCATTGCTTGCCTTGGGAATTGTCATAAAAATCAAAGATATAATCAGGAAAGAAAAATGAATGTTTCACTTTACATTATTGGTACTGAACTTACACGCGGAATCATTGCGGATAAGCATACTCCGCTTCTGACTGCAGAACTTACAAAACTGGGTTATACAATAAAACGTTCCGTACTTGTTCCGGATGACGGAACAATTGAGAAGAGTTTGGCTCTTGGAGTAAAGGACAGTGATGTTCTTCTGATTACCGGAGGTCTTGGGCCTACAAGTGATGATATGACACGTAAAATCATTGCATCTCTTGCCGGGGTGGAACTTGAGAAAAACCGGCAGGCTTGGGACACTCTTTATGCAAGAGTAGGTGAACGTATTTACGGTGCAAACGAACAGCAGACAATGATTCCCCATGGTTTTGAAATAATAGAAAATCCAAAGGGAACTGCACCGGGTTTCAAAGGAAAAATCAACAGAGACGGAAGAACTATTCTGATTGCTGCAATGCCGGGACCTCCTGCAGAAATGCAGCCTATGTTCTTCAATCATGTGCAGCCGATGCTTGCTTCGCTAATAGGGTATCATGCAAAGGAGAGAGACGAGTATTCGGTTTTTCTTATTGCCGAGGCAAAGCTTGAGGAACTCTGTGCTCAGGTTGCAGATGAATTGAATCTGAGAGACAAGATAGAATGGGGCACAAGATTCCAGACCTTCAGAATAAGTCTGTACATCAACGGTGATGATGAAAATCTGAGAAAGATTTTTATTAAAAGGTTGAGAGAAATTGCAGGCTCCGGTTTGATTGAAGACGGTGATGTTGAGGCTGTGGATCTTCTTACGGAATTCCTTTCTGAAAACAGACTTTCAATCAGTTGTGCAGAGAGTGCAACAAGCGGTTTTCTTGCAAAAACTTTGACTGATAAAGCAGGCTCTTCTTCATGGTTCTGGGGCGGTGTTGCTTCTTACAGCAGAGAGTCTAAAATAAAGATTCTCAAAGTTGATGAAAACGAGATTGATTCCAACGGTATGGTTACTGAAAAATGTGCACTTCAGATGGCTTTGGGAATGCAGAATATTTCCGGTTCGGATGTTGCTGTTTCCGTTACCGGAATTGCAGGTCCTTCAGGGGAAGAAGACGGTAAGGGTCTCGGTACCGTATGCTTCGGTTTTGCTTCCAAAAAAAGAGAGCCTCAGGCAGTAATGCTCAAAACATTCTGGCACAGCCGTGATGCTGCAAGAAGACGTTTCCTGGTTGCCTCTTTGATTTTGACAAGGATGTACCTTGAGGGTTGCAACCTTATTGACATCACTGACAACTGGTTATATATTTAAATCAACCCGATATTCATCGGGGGTTTTCCTGTGAATTCTTAATTTTTAATCCAACGCAATCTTATTGTGTTCCGGGGTATTGATGGAAAATGAAGATAAGGCTGAAACAGTGCCTGTAAAGAAGAAGATTGTGCTTAAGCGCAAAGTTAAAGTCGTTGCAGAAAAACCTGCATCTGAAATCACACCTGAAAACAAAACAGAACCTGTTAAAACAGATTTGACAACTGATGTTGCAACAGAAGCAGTTTCTGAGACTGTAGCAGAAGCCAAGCTGAAAAAGTCCAGTCATCCGAAGAAGGTTTCCAAGAAGTCTCAGAAGAAGAATGATGAGAAGACTGAAGTAAAAGAAGAAGCTTCTCAGGAAGCATTCCAGGATGCATCTCAATCGGCATCAGCACCGGCATCGGTACAGGCTTCGGTTTCTGAAGAAAAGCCGGAAAATCAGAATCAGAAAAAAAGCAAGGATTTCAAGAATAATCAGAATCAGAAGAAGACTCCGCTTACCATGGAAGATCTTGCTATTCCGCAGGAAGAATATGACAGTCATATAGAGGGCAGACTTCTTGTAAACGATCTGTCGGTTATGCCTGTTCATAATCTTAAACTTAAGCTTGCCGAAATGACCGGAAAGACAGAGGATGATTTTGCAGAATACAAAAAACAGGAAATTGTTTCCGAGATTCTGAAGACTCACAGTGCAAACGGCGGTGTCATCTATGCAATAGGTACTCTTGAGGTTCTTTCAGACGGTTACGGTTTTCTGCGTTCTCCTATAAACAGTTATCTTTCCGGACCGGAAGATGTTTATGTTTCTGCAGGTATCATAAAATTCCTGAATCTCAAGACTGGAGATACAGTTGAGGGTATTATCAGAAATCCTAAGGATAACGAGAGATTTTTTGCAATTAACAGGATTGCTTTTGTAAACGGAGATGCACCTATTGTTGCAAAGACAAGAGCGCCTTTTGATTCTCTTATTCCGCTTTACCCGGATTCAAGAATCAATCTTGAAACAGAGAGAACAGACGATGATGTTTCAATGAGAATCATCAATCTTTTCTGTCCGATAGGAAAGGGGCAGAGGGCTTTGATTACCGCTCCTCCGAGAACAGGTAAGACCATTTTCCTTCAGCAAATTGCAAACTCGATTACAACAAATCATCCTGAAATTCATCTTATTGTTCTTCTTGTTGATGAGAGACCTGAAGAGGTTACGGATATGAGGAGAAATGTCAAAGGTGAAGTTATTGCTTCTACTTTTGATGAACAGGCTACACGTCATGTAAGTGTTGCAGAAATGGTTATTGAAAAGGCCAAGCGTCTTGTTGAACACAAAAAGGATGTTGTTATTCTGCTTGATTCAATAACACGTCTTGCACGTGCCTACAATCAGACAGTTCCTGCTTCCGGTAAGATTCTTTCCGGTGGTGTTGATTCCAATGCTCTACATAAACCCAAGAGGTTCTTCGGCGCTGCAAGAAATATTGAAAACGGGGGTTCTCTTACAATTATTGCTTCAGCTCTTATTGAGACAGGTTCAAGAATGGATGAGGTTATCTTCGAAGAATTCAAAGGTACCGGCAACAGTGAAATTGTTTTGGACAGAATGATGGCTGAACGCAGATTATTCCCTGCCATTAATATCAAGAAGAGCGGCACAAGAAGAGAAGATCTTTTGCTTGAGCAGGAAGAGGCCAACAGAATATGGATTTTGCGCAACAGTGTTCTCAACGGATTGGAAGATTACGATATTACCCGTCTATTGGTTGACAAAATGCGTAAAACAAAGAACAATGAAGCGTTCTTACGTTCGATGAATACAGGAGCCATTCCTGCAGTCTAAAACGGAGACGGCGTATTAAATACTTTTATTCTGCTGAATACAAACGGCAGAAACGGAGAAGAAGATGAAGAAAGGTATTCATCCAAATTATGAACTTCAGGAAATCCGCTGTTCTTGCGGAAACGTTATTAAGACAAAGTCAACTTCAAAGAACCTTCAGGTTGAAATTTGTTCTGCTTGCCACCCGTTCTTTACAGGCACACAGAAGCTTGTTGACTCAACAGGTCGTGTAGAACGTTTCAATAAGAGATACGGAAAGACTTTAAGTAAGTAATTTTTCTTTTTCTTAAAAGAGAAGGTCCCTGCAAAACTGATTTTCAGTTTCTGATTTTTCAGTCAAAAAGGGGCCTTTGTTTTTTATTGCATTCTGAAATTTCGGACTTTATAATTACTATGTATGGAATTAATTAGGGTCCATGAGACTGATTCTGACGGTTTAATGCCGCAGATTGTAGTTTCAGTGCCGTCGGTTAACAGATTCCTCGGTGCTTTTGCTGATTTGTACAAGGGCTTTTCTGTATGCGCTTGCGGTGAAAGGACTTTATACATTGCCTTGTCTGTAAGAACAGACGGTCAGGTTGTTGCTTTCAACTGCGCCTCCGGAGAACACAAGAAATATCAGGTTTCCAATGTAAAATTCAAGAAAGAAGATAAATGGCTCAACTATATCAAAGGAACAGTACTGGCTATGCAAAGTTCTTTAAAGAATTTTTCCGGTTTGACAGTGACTTTGGACGGTGATTTGCTTGAGTGTGACGGTACTACGGTAAATTCTGCAGTTGTTGTAGGTCTTATATTCGGGTTGAGCAGCTTGTATAAGCTGAAATTAAACAAAAACGATTTTTTTACAGTTGCTTGTAATATATTTACAGGTTTTTGTTCAGAGATTCCTCCTGTTATCAATCTTATGACCATGATTTTCTCTGAAAAAGAAAAATTTCTTCTGATAGACTTGGCTAAACAGAGTTTTTCCCATATTCCGAATCCTTTTAAGAAATCTGATTACAGGCTGCTTTTGGTTGACGGTAATATTCCTTCTTCTGTGATGAAAGAGGAGCTGGACTATACAAAGGATTCATTAAGACGTGCTATTGATCAGTTCAGATCTGTTTTCAAGAGAATGAGTTTTAAAGATTTTGATGAATGGAATCTGAAAAACGGTACCGGTGAATTGGACGAGGAAGATAGAAGGCTTTGTCTTTACCTTCTGAATGAATACCGCATTTCGGTTTCTTTTGAAAAGGCTTTAAAGGAAGGAAATTTTGCTTTGTTGGGTAAGCTTTTTTCCAAAATAGAAAAATGTATTAAGGACGAACTTGAGCTTACCTGTCCTGAGATTGATTGGCTTATCAAGCGTTCTTCCGGCATCAGTGCCTGTTTTGGCAGTTGTATGATTTTCAACGGTCTGAGCGGTTTGATAGCCATGATAATCAAGCAGTCTGCTATTGAAAGTTTCTCTTCTTATCTTGAAGAGTATGGTCATATCTTTGGATTTGACAGCAGTGCAGTGGAATTTGCGCCTGTCAATTTGCTGAAACTTATTGACCTAAACAGTTCCGCTTTGCAAAATTAGGGTATGATAATTCTTCTTACAAATGATGATGGGTACGGAGCTGAAGGGATTCGGTTGCTTGATGACGTTCTGAGCAGGGCCGGTCATGAGGTCTGGGTTTGTGCTCCTGAAAAACAGAGAAGCGGTTTTTCCCATTCAATTTCATTGAAAACGCCTGTTGAAATCAGAGAAGTCTGTGACCGTCACTATATTTGTCAGGGTAGTCCTGCGGACTGCATAATGTTTTTTCTTCTCGGAAATTTTCCTCTGAAAAAACCTGATGTGATTATTTCAGGTATCAATAACGGTTTTAACATAGGATATGACCTTCTGTATTCCGGAACCGTAGGTTCTGCAACTGAAGGTACTTTAAGGGATATTCCGTCAATTGCCCTGAGTGCTCAGGACGGAGAAGGTATTAAGGTTCCTTATGAAGATGCCGCAACGTTTATGGTAAATCATCTTGAAGAATTTGTGCCGCTGATTAATCCGGGTTCATTTATAAATATCAATGTTCCTATTGATTCAAATCAGAAGTGGGAATTATGTGATGTTGACTATATTGAATACTATGATCATATTCTGATTGAGAATCCAAAGAATATTTACAACTTCAAGGGGGCCGCAAATCCCGAAGCTGTTTTGAATTATTCTTCAGGTTCTGATTTTGATATTACGTCAAACAGGCATGTTATTGCCGTGTCTCCGCTGCGTGTTATTCAGCCGGTGGATGAAGATATGAGAAAGAAGATGGAAAAGCTTAAATGAGCAGAATAGTATATTTGGATAACAATGCTACGACTCAGATGGCAGAAGAAGTAGTTAAGGGAGTATCAGAGGCTGAAGCAAAGGTTTTCGGCAATGCTTCAAGTATGCATACCTTTGGGCGCAGGGCTGCAGCTTTGGTTGCAGATGCCAGGAGTAAAGTTGCTTCTCTTTTGGAATGTCAGCCTGAAGAAATTACTTTTACAAGCGGTGCTTCAGAGTCAAACAATACTGTTTTTGAAATTGCACATTCCCTTATCAGACAGGGAAAAGGCAGGAGAATTGTAACAACAACAATTGAACATCCTTCCATAATGGAGACTGTAAAATATCTAAGGTCTCAAGGTGTTGAAGTAGATCAGGTTAAGGTAGACAGAGAAGGTCGTGTAGATTTGAATATGCTTGAAAACCTTTTGGATAATGATGTTGTTCTTGTTTCCGTTATGACAGGAAACAACGAGATAGGTACAATTCAGGATATTGGTAAAATCAGTGAGATGGCCCATAAGGTCGGGGCTTTTATGCATACTGATGCAACACAGGCTATCGGGAAAATAGAAGTGTCCTGCAGGAAATGGAATCTCGACTATCTTTCCTGCAGCGGTCATAAATTCTACGGTCCAAAGGGTGTAGGTGTTCTGTTTGCAAAAACGGGGTGTCCTTTTGAAGCGTTTGTACATGGTGGTGAACAGGAACACGGAAGGCGTGCCGGTACATATAATACTGCGGCAATTTACGGTCTTGGTATTGCCTCTGATCTTGCACGCCGTACTGTTGTTGAAGAACATGATAAGCTTTGGCAGATGCGTGAGGCTTTGAGAACAGGTATTGAGAAGTCTGTTGAGCATGTTCATATAAACGGTTGTCAGAGTCATTGTCTTCCCGGTACTTTGGATGTTTCTTTTGAGAATGTCGAGGGTGAATCAATTCTTCTTATGCTTGATATGAGCGGAGTTGCCGTATCAACCGGTTCTGCATGTGCAACAGGTTCTCTTGAACCCAGTTATGTCCTTCTTGCAACAGGGGTAGATGTTGAACTGGCACATGGTTCTATACGTTTTTCTTTCGGTCGAAATAATTCTATGGATGATGTAGAATACGTTTTGGAAGTTCTGCCTCCTATCATTAAAAGACTGAGGGAGATTTCCACACGTTGAGGTTAGAGTATGAGTAACAGTTTTATGGCAGATTGGGTTTATACAGATACTGTCAAAGATCATTTCATGAATCCTCGTAATATCTGGAAAAAGGATGAGAATTGGGAACCGGATGCTTTCGGTGAAGTAGGTTCTCTTGCCTGCGGTGACCAGATGAGAGTAGGAATTATTGTCAAAGATGACAAGATTGCAGATATAAGATGGCTTACATACGGTTGTGCCAGTGCTATTGCTTCTACTTCAATGATGAGTGAGCTTGTAAAGGGAATGTCATTAAAAGATGCTTACAATATTACTCCGGATGTAATTACAAAGGCTTTGGGAGGTCTTCCCGAACACAAGTTCCACTGTTCTGTTCTCGGAGACAAAGCTTTGCGTGCTGCCATTGACAACTATCTTTGTGAACGCAACCTTCCGAATCCTTACAAATCTTCAGTTGCAAAGGTTCTTTGTGAATGTAAAGGTGTAACAGATCAGATGATTGAGGATCTTGTTGCATCAGATAAGGCTACAACGATTGAACAGCTTAAGGAACTTACAGGTTTCGGAACCGGTTGTGGAAAGTGTGTAAACAGAATTACCGAGTTCTTCGAGGAAATGCGTCATATTCACGGCAAAAGCTGAACTGGGAGAATACTTGTTCAGAATAGAAACAAAGATAGTACCAAATTGAAGGAATAACATTTTTGGTAATACAAAAATTCTTTAGGAATATTACCGTTTTGTTACTTTTCGGTATTCGGTACTATTTTTTTTAAGTTTTCCTCAGGTTTAATAATACTATTCTTCGAAATTGTTGTTTTGGTAATACATACAAAGTATGATATTGAGAGTTTGCATGGTACCATTTCTTAAAATTTTGGTTTTGGTATTATTTCTTCTGCAATTTTGTATTACCAAAATTGATTTTTGAAAAAACAGTATTATTCAGTACTTAGATTGATGGCTCAGAAGACAATCTAAGTTAATTCAGGGCGTTTTTTAAAAGATTCTCAAATGTTGTGATATTCAGAGGATGGGATTGACTTTCAAATGTGTAAATGAAGTTTATTCCCGGCATGTAGCCGTTATTTATATATAATTCAATCTTGTTGAAAGCATTGTTTCTGTAAGATTCGTCATCCATCATTCCGAAATGTTCAAAAATGATTTCTTTACGAGTTTTTATGTTCAGGATTGTGAAGTCTGGATATATAGTTTTGTTTCCTAATATGTGCGGATATTCATATTTGTAAGGTACTTTCAAAGAATTAAGATAATTTGCGATTATTACTTCTGATTTAGAACGTACATTTTCATTTCGGGCAGTCGAATAATACGTTGTTCCCAATTGTTTTCCTTCAAACGGGGCATTTTGCCATTTGGATATAAAAGCATTATCTGAAATTTCAAGTGGATTAATCAGCTTTTTCCGATTCTCGTTCATTTTTTCATAAACAGTTGAATATAAGCCTGACACTTTGTCTGTGTTATAATAATCCAGCAGTTTTTCAAGAATTGAAATTTCTTTGGAGGCAAGTTTCATTAATTTTTCACAATAATTTCTGTTTGCCAATTTGCATGCAAAATCATAGTCTTTTTTAGGCAGATAATGTCCATTGAATGAGAAGTAAATACGAGAGCCATGAGAAATGATTCTCAAAGTACCTTCAGGGGCAGTTGAGATTGTTTTTTTAGCTTTGGTGATTAGTGAATTCAAATATTTTTGTCTGGCTAGTAATTCTTTTTTAAGCATTTTTTTTACTCCCTCCTTAGTAACTGAAACGGAGAAGAACCGGCAGATGATCTGAAACTCCACAGAGGAATGATCTGTTGTAGCTGTTGGGTTTTTTGTCTGCAGTCAGCAATATTCCTTTGCAAATTATTTCAGCATCGGAAATTGACCATGAAGGAGAATATGAGCAGACAATGTTATCCAAACGAGACCAAGTACTGTTGTAGTAATATGTTCCATCACAGTCAAAACTCATTTCAGGATCTGCAAAGGGGTTGTACCAATAAGATGAACCGTATGAGGGACTTACTTTAATAGGTGCGTCGGTAATGCCGTAACGGACATCACAGAAAATGTTGTTTTCGCTGATATCCTCATTAAAATCTCCTGCAAGAATCACAAGGTTGTCATCATTGTGTTTTGAAACAAGTTTCAAAGTTTCTCCCATAGTGAGCCGTGTCTCTTTTGAGCTCTGTTCTCCGTCTCTTTTTGATTTACCGTGAACTGCAAAAATTCTGACAGTTCCATTGGGAGTATCAAGGTCTGCTTCCAGGATGGGGCGGGTTCCGGTTACTGCATGAATGCATGAGTGTGAAATAGGATATTTGCTTATTACGGCAATGCTTATTGCACCGTTTTTCTCTCTTGCCGTACAGTAGTTGGGAAAAGCATTCAATTTGGTGATTATGTCGCAAACAACAGATTCATTTTCCACTTCGTTCAGCACAACGACATCTGCGGAAAAGTAGGAAAATACTGTTGCAAGATTTGACAGCCGAGTGTCATAGGATGCTTGGTTCCATCCGGAGGATGAACGGTATTCGTCATATTCGTTTCCATCATCTGAGGCATTGAAAAGGTTCTGAACATTCCATGTTGCCACGGTAAAAGAAGAACTGTCTGAGTTCTTACCTGATTCTGAAAAAGGAAATGTACAGGAAGTGAGAAGAAACAGCAGAAGAAGCAATTCTGTAAAAGCAGATGTAATAATTTTTTTCATACATGCCTCCGTACTATATTCCAAATGAGATTAACAAAATGATAAATTCTGCGTTTATATAATGGAAAATGCAGATTTTTATCTGATGTTTTTAGAAAAGACTGTTCTCAAAGTACTAAATCCAAAATTCGGAACTTTTCTTACGCATACCCTTGTACGCATATCTTTGTACGCATATTCTTACGCACGTTTTTACACGCGTATATATGTTGCGTTTTATCGATATTGCAGGTATGATAAAAATACTACGTTTTTGAAAACTATTTTTGGAGGTTATTAATGGCTCATTTAAGCGAAGCAGCAGTAGCTAAAATTAACGAAATCTGCAAAAGATACGTTAATGAGAATACTCCTTTGATGATGATTCTGAGTGACATCCAGAGAGAATACGGCTATATTCCCCTTGAAGTTCAGGAACTTGTATCCAAGAACACGGGAATCAGCGTTGCAGAAATTTACGGTGTTGTAACTTTCTACTCATTCTTCCCACTCAATCCAAAGGGAAAGTTTGTTATCGGTTGCTGTCTGGGAACAGCCTGTTATGTAAAGGGCGGTCAGCAGGTTATCGATAAGTTCTCTGAGATTCTTGGTATCAAACCAGGTGAAACAACACCTGACGGATTGTTTACTCTTGATGCTCTCAGATGTCTTGGTGCTTGTGGTATTGCACCGGCTGTATCTGTAAACGGCAAGGTATATCCTAAAGTTGCAGTTAACGCTGTTCCGAAAATCATTGAGGAACTCAAAGCACAGGGAGGCGCCAAATGATTAAGAACTTTGAAGAATTGAAGACAAAACAGCAGGAATGCAGTGCATGCCTTGCAGCAAAGTTCTCAGGAACATCAGGCAAGAGAGCTGTTGTTCTTTGCGGTGGAACAGGCTGTCTTTCCTCCGATTCAAAGGAAATCAGAGAAAAGTTTGAAGCACTGGTAAAGGAAAAGGGTCTTTCAGATAAGGTTACAGTCAACCAGGTAGGTTGTTTCGGATTCTGTTCACAGGGTCCTTTCGTAAAGATTTATCCTGAAGATACTCTTTACAAAGGTGTAAAGATTGAAGATGTTGAGGAAATCGTTGAAAAGGATCTTATCGGCAACGAAGTTGTCGAGAGACTTCTTTACGTTGATCCTGCAACACAGAAAAAAGTTGTAAAACAGGATGATATCAACTTCTACAAGAAGCAGCGCAGAATCGCTCTTGAACAGTGCGGAAGAATCAATCCTGAAGATATCAATGAAGCACTTGGTTCAGGTGCATTCGCAGGTCTTGCAAAAGCTCTGCAGATGGATCGCCAGGATGTAATCAATGAAGTTCTTGCATCAGGTCTCAGAGGCCGTGGCGGTGCAGGATTCCCTACAGGAAGAAAATGGCAGTTTGCAAAGGATCAGCCGGATGGAGCAAAGTATGTCGTCTGTAACGGTGATGAAGGCGATCCGGGTGCATTCATGGACAGATCAATCCTTGAAGGAAACCCTCTTGCAGTTATTGAAGGTATGGTAATTGCCGGTTATGCAATCGGTGCACAGAACGGTTACTTCTATGTAAGAGCTGAATATCCTATTGCAATTCACAGACTTGAAGTAGGTATCAAGCAGGCTGAAGAAATGGGTCTTCTCGGAGATAATATTCTCGGAACAGGTTTCTCATTCCGTTGTCATATCAGACCGGGTGCAGGTGCTTTTGTCTGCGGTGAGGAAACAGCACTTCTCAACTCTATTCAGGGTATGCGCGGTATGCCTAGACCTAGACCACCTTTCCCTGCAGTAAAGGGTCTTTGGGATTGTCCTACAATTGTAAATAACGTAGAAACACTTTCAATGGTTCCTTATATCCTCAGAAACGGTGCTGCAAGTTTTGCTTCATGCGGTACTGAAAAATCAAAGGGAACAAAGGTATTTGCCCTTGGCGGAAAGATCAATAACGTAGGTCTCGTAGAAGTTCCTATGGGAACAACTCTCAGAGAACTTATTTATGATATCGGCGGAGGTATTCCTAACGGTAAAAAGTTCAAGGCTATTCAGACAGGCGGACCTTCAGGCGGATGTCTTACAGAAAAAGACCTTGATGCAGAAATCGATTTCGATAACCTTGTTGCTCGCGGCTCTATGATGGGTTCAGGCGGAGCAATCGTAATGGATGAAGACAACTGTATGGTTGACGTTGCAAAATTCTATATGGAATTTATCTGCGACGAGTCATGCGGAAAGTGTTCTCCTTGCCGTATAGGTACGAAGAGACTTCTCGAAATTCTTACAAAGATTACGGAAGGTAAGGGAACAATGGAAGACCTTGCTAAGCTTGAAGAACTGGC
The DNA here is from genome assembly GCA_045598675.1 of Sphaerochaetaceae bacterium. Classification (GTDB taxonomy): domain Bacteria; phylum Spirochaetota; class Spirochaetia; order Sphaerochaetales; family Sphaerochaetaceae; genus JAZLEZ01. The sequence goes on along the minus strand of JAZLMO010000042.1, from coordinate 16,208 downwards.
TGCAACAATTAAGGCCGGTTCACTCTGTGCTTTGGGTCAGACAGCTGCAAACCCTATTCTTTCAACAATTGCAAACTTCAGAGATGAATACGTTGCCCATATTGTTGACAAGAAGTGTCCTGCTAAGGTCTGTAAGAAACTCATGAGATATGAAATTGATCCGGCTAAGTGTAAAGGCTGCAGCGCATGTTCACGCAACTGTCCTGTAGGAGCAATCAGCGGAGTAATCAAGAGTCCGTTCAAGATTGATCAGGATAAGTGTATCAAGTGCGGTATGTGTCAGAGCACATGTAAGTTCGGCGCAATTGACAAGAAATGATAAGGGAGGACGAGAATTATGGCATTAGTTAATATCAAAATCGAAGGTGTTCCTTATCAGGTAGAAGCAGGACTTACAATCCTTGAAGCTGCAAGACAGTGCGGATATGAAATTCCGTCTCTGTGTACTTACAACCATGGCGAATGCAATCGCGGTTCATGCCGTGTTTGTCTTGTTGAGGCAACAGGTGCAAGAGGTTTGGTCGCTTCATGTGTATACCCTGTAGCAGAAGGAATGGAAATCAGAATTTCTTCACCTAAGGCAGTTGCTGCAAGAAGAGCTTCAGTTGAACTTCTTCTTTCAAACCATAACAGAAACTGTCAGGAATGTGACAAGAACGAGAAGTGTGAACTTCTCCATGTTGCACGCCTTACAGGTGCCAGAGAAAATATGTATGACGGAGCAAAGACTGCTGTTACATTGGACAGAGTTGCTCCTGCAATTGTAAGAGATACTTCAAAGTGTATTCTCTGCGGACGTTGTATTGCCCGTTGTGCAAATGCACACGGAAACGGAATCCTTGGTTTTGAAGGACGTGGTTTCAAGACAATCGTTGCTCCTGCAGAAAACAGAAGTTTTGCAAATTCACCTTGTATCCAGTGCGGTCAGTGCGTAAGTGTCTGTCCTACAGGTGCTCTTATGGAAAATTCTGAAATCGACAAAGTTGATGAGGCTTTCAAGGCCGGCAAGTTTGTTGTTGTTCAGACAGCTCCTGCAGTCAGAGCCGCTCTGGGTGAAGAGTTCGGCATGCCGGTTGGCACACCTGTAACAGGTAAGATGGTTGCAGCTCTCAAGCGTCTTGGATTCAAGAAGGTCTTTGACACCAACTTTGCTGCTGATCTTACAATTATGGAAGAAGCAAACGAACTTCTTGACAGAATCAATAACAAGGGCGTTCTTCCTATGATTACTTCCTGTTCTCCTGGTTGGATCAATTATGCAGAATACTACTACGGAGACCAGCTTGATCATCTTTCAAGCTGTAAGAGCCCTCATGAAATGCAGGGTGCAATTCTCAAGCATTATTATGCAGAGAAGATTGGTGTAGATCCTAAGGATATGTTTGTTGTTTCCATCATGCCTTGTACAGCTAAGAAGTATGAGAAAGACAGAGAACAGCTTGTAACAAACGGTCTTAAGGATGTTGATGCAGTTCTTACAACAAGAGAACTCGGCCGTCTGATCAAGAGAAGCGGTATCCAGTTCACAAAGCTTCCTGATGAAGAATTTGATATGGATATTGTAGGCGACTACACAGGTGCAGCTGTTATCTTCGGTGTAACAGGCGGTGTTATGGAAGCAGCTCTCAGAACAGCTTACTTTGCACTTACAGGTAAAGAACATGAGGCTATTAAGTTTGAAGCAGTCCGTGGTTTCGACGGAATCAAGGAAGCTACACTTAATATCAACGGCAGCGACATTTCAGTTGCTGTTGCTTCAGGAATGAAGAATGCAAAGGTTCTCATGGATCAGATCCGTGAAGGCAAGAGCAAGTATACATTCATTGAAATCATGGGTTGTCCGGGCGGTTGTGTTGCCGGTGGTGGTCAGCCTTATGTCCGTGAATGTTTCCTCCCGAATGAAGGTCTTGATATTGTTGATACTTATAAGCAGAAGAGAGCAAATGCTCTTTATTCTGAAGATGAGAGACAGACAGTCAGACAGTCACACAACAATCCTCAGATTAAGGATCTGTATGACAAGTTCCTTGAGAAGCCGAATTCACATAAGGCTCATGAACTTCTTCATACAAGTTACAGTGCAAAAGTACCTTTTGAGGGCTGAGTTTACTTAAAACAAATATTACAACGGCATGGATTGCAAAGTCTGTGCCGTTTTTTATGTGTATTCGGCTGTCTGACATTTTCGGTACTGACGTTCTGTTTACAACACTGTTTACAACAGTTCAGGTTATTTGAAAAAAATCTTTTTAATATATAGAATATTAAGACCTTTACGTAAGAGGAGAAAAAAATGTCTGAGGATAACAGATACACATTTGAAAATGACGAGTACCGCCATACGTACTGGCATACTTGTTCACACATCATGGCTCAGGCAGTAAAGAGAATTTGGCCTGAGGTAAAACTTGCAATCGGTCCTTCAATTGCTGAAGGATGGTACTATGATCTGCTTGCTCCGTTTGCTTTCTCAGTTGATGATTTTGAAAAGATTGAAGCTGAAATGGTAAAAATCTGCAAAGAAAAGCTTCCGCTTGAGCGTTTTGAACTTCCCAGAGAAGAAGCTTTGAAATATATGCAGGACAGAGAGGAACCTTTTAAGGTTGAACTTATCAACGACCTTCCTAAAGATGTAGCAATTTCTTTTTATAAGCAAGGTGAGTTTACAGATCTTTGTGCAGGTCCTCATCTTGATAATACAGGAAGAGTTAAGCATAACGCTTTTAAGTTGCTTTCATGTAATGCAGCTTATTGGAGAGGAGATTCCAACAGAGAAACTCTGCAGAGAATATATGGTATTGCATTCCCTAAAAAAGAAGAACTTGATGCCTATATTGAAAGAATTGAAGAAGCAAAACGCCGTGACCACAGAAAGATCGGAAGAGATTTGGGGTTGTTTGCTTTCAGAGATGAGGCTCCGGGATTCCCGTTCTATCTTAACAACGGAATGATTGTCAAAAATGAACTGATCAATTTCTGGAGACAGGAACATAAGAAGTGGGACTATCTTGAAATCCAGACTCCTCAGATTATGAAGAGAACTTTGTGGGAGACTTCAGGGCACTGGGATCACTACAAAGAGAATATGTATACAACAGTAATCGAAAAAGAAGATTATGCTGTAAAGCCCATGAACTGTCCGGGTTCGATTCTGGTTTATTCTTTGGAGCCTCACAGTTACAGAGAATTGCCTTTGAGATACGGCGAACTGGGCAATGTCCACAGACATGAGGCAAGCGGTTCTTTGCATGGTATGTTCCGTGTTCGTGCCTTTACACAAGATGATGCTCATATTCTTCTTGCAAAGGAACAGATTCAGAGCGAAGTTGTAAGAATTACAAAACTCATAGATGAGATGTACAGCGTATTCAATCTTCCTTATAAGATTGTTCTTTCAACTATGCCTGAGGATCATATCGGAACCCGCGGTGATTGGGAAAAGGCCGAAAATGCTCTTGCTGATGCAATTACTTCAATAGGCAAAACTTATGAAATCAATCCGGGTGATGGTGCCTTCTATGGACCTAAACTTGATTTCCACGTAACAGACTGTCTCGGTCGTGTATGGCAGTGTGGTACAATACAGCTTGATTATCAGCTTCCGGGAAGATTTGATCTTGAATATATAGACAGTGACGGAAACAAGCAGACTCCTGTTATGATACATCGAGTTGTCTACGGTTCAATAGAAAGATTCTTCGGTATCATTACAGAGCATTTTGCAGGTGCATTCCCTCTTTGGCTTGCTCCGCAGCAGGTTATTATTCTTCCTGTTACAGACCGTGCCCAGGAATATGCAGAAAGTATCAAGCTTCAGTTTGAAGCAAACGGATTCAGAACTTCAGTTGATGATAGAAATGAAAAAATCGGAAAGAAGATCCGTGAAGCCCAGCTTAATAAAATTCCTTACATGGTAATAGTCGGAGACAAGGATATTGAAAACAATACAATATCTCCGAGACACCGCAGTGCAGGTGATATGGGAGCCATGAAACTTGAAGACTTTATCAAAGATATCAAGGAAGAGGTTGCAACGAAAACTATAAAATAAAGAAAGAAAAAGGGGCTGTAACAAAAGTCAGGATTTCAGACTGAGGGTTGCAGCCCTCTCTTTTTGCCCAAGATATTGCACTGTTTTTATATTACTGAATTTCAATTTTTAAAATTAAGTACTATTTTCTTGCCTGGGATTCAATAAGAAAAATGCAGCAGTATTTTATTTCCAACCGAGGGCTTTGTAGAAAGAATCTCTGTCTTTGTTTGCCTGTTCACTGACAAATGATATCTCTTCTTTCTTAAAGTAAAGTGTAAAGCCCTTTCTTACACCTGCCACGGTACCGAAGCCTGCGGATTCTATGTCTTTGATTTTTGCCGACCATGTTACCGTATAGGTATTGCCTTTCTTACAGATGAGTTTAAGTTGTTCATCATCTACGCATAAACGCCCTCTGATAAGGTCTTCTTCAGTTTTTTTCGGAACCATTCCTACTGCAATATCATAATTGAGTTCTTCTTTACCAAGAACCTTTGCAGCCTTCATTTTTGAGACTCGGTACATGGACATCCACAGCAGGGGAATGAGCGCAAACAGTACAAAGTACATTGACCAGTAAAGGATATCAGATGTTATATACTGTCTCCCGAAAATTACAAGGCCGAATATAACCAACATGATTAATTTCAATAATACAGACATACATGCAGTTTAATTGAAGGACACTACCGTGTCCAGCTGGCAGTTATGCATCAAAGTTGTAGGTCTTTTTCATGTCCTGTATGGCAGAGGTTGCGTTGTATACTGTAAATATTCCCAAAACAATTGCACCTGTTACCTTGTTTATTCCAGTACTTGTGATAAAAGATGTTGCCGCTGTGGTCATTGCATAGGTAGCCATTGTGCTTTCTTTAAGTTTGGAAACCCAATCTTCAAATGAAAGGTCTTGGTAGGATTCTCCGTCTTCCAAATTGATAAGACTTGGTGAAATACCCTTTGAAAAGTAACCGTAGACATCCATGACTATTCCTGCTGCAAGACCTGCGCCTATTGAGAGGGCTGCAGCTGCTGAAATTTTACCCCACATGACAGTTGAAGGAATTGCCGCATAAACAAAGGCGGCAACAAGCATGATAGAAGTTTTTACTACAAGTGATTTAAGGTCTTTGTAAAAGGCTTCCTGCTGATCCGGAGGAAGATTCTTTGCGGCTTTACTTGCCCATCCTTTTATATCTTTTTCATAAGTATCTATTTCAGTCTTCAACTGATTGTATTTATCTTCAGGCATCAGGTTTTTTGCACTGTTCATCACATAGTAAGAATTGTTATAAACAGAGGTTTGATTAATTGCATAACAGAAGTCCAGATATTCATAACCGTTCGGTTCTCCGAGCGCCTTCTGAACAATTTCTTTTCCTGTGAGATTCTTGGCATTCAGAAGCTCTGAAACATCCTCATCTGTATAGGCTTCCAAAGTCTTCAGTTCTTCTTCTATGCAACGGGCAACCGCTGATCGGACAGCACCGTCAGTCGCAGAAGATCTATTTATTTCCTCTAAGTTTAAGTTACAGGAAATAAGTGATAGCAACAGCAGTATGCATAAAGAATTATTTAAATATTTAACTAGCGGTTTTTTCATTTTACAGTCTCCTTGTTCATAGTAATTTTCCAACCTGCATTAAGATGTAATCTGAAAGATCCGTAACACGGAAAGGCTCCTTTCAGAAGAGAATATTCATCAGAAAATGCACCGGATGGATCACGTATGGAAAGTGCAGGTTCAATGAAGAATCCACTCTTGGTATTAACAGTCCATCCGATAAGAACTTCATTAAGTGAAATTGAGTTCTCAGACAAAATAGATTGCGGATTGACAAAGGCAAATTGAATCAGTGATAGACCTGCAAATGCTCCTTTGTTTTCAAAAGGATAGTAGATTAAATGTGCTCCGATTTCCGTCATTTGTGCAGTGCTGTTTTTTGTAAAGCCTATTACTGATCTGGCTTCAAAAGTATTTGTCAGTTTTATTCTTGCATCCATGTTCAAATTAAAGCCTTTTGTTCTGTCTATAAGATCCTGTGCCGAACCCAAATCAAGGCTCAGACCGAACTGAAATGATGCAAAGACAGATATGCAAATAAGGTTCATAAGAATTATGAAGAATATTTTTTTCATATCTCCTCCTTGGCAATATCGAAAATATAGATTGTTCCTCCCTGTGCAAGAGCAAGAACATTATCTGAATCAGCTGCAAGTTGTTTGAACGGTTTTGATGAGTTGTAAACATCAAGCTGTTTGAATACGCCCTCATAGTCGGTTGCATAACTGTACAATTTACCTTGAGAAGAACATGCATACATGTATGAGCGGTCGGAAGAAAGACATATATCTGTTGTACTTATGTTTACATCTTCAAGAATTTTGTAAGAACCCGTTGTGGCAGTAAATTGAATGCGCTTGATTCTGTCTGAACAGCCAATAAGAATGTTGGAATTGTTGATGAAAAGAATCTTATAAGCTTTATCTGTATCAGGGAGGACAGATGATTTCCATACAGATGAAGCGGTACGTCCGTCAAACTGTGCCTGATGGAGATTGTCATCATTGCAGTAAACTATTGTTGACCCATAAGCCGCAAAAGCATTGCATTGAGTTACGCCATCAGGCTTGAATGAAATATCCTTTGTTTTTACTCCGTTGGATGTACATTGGGATGAAAAAATTTCATAAGAATATGAATCCGTGAAAAGAACTGTACAATTTCCGGATGAATCGGAAACGATACATGCTTTGTCTATATCCGTGAAACCGGATGCATAAGTCAGAAAATTTCCCAGGAACCGGACAACAGAATCATCTTCAACAAATACAGCAGGTTCGATGATGTTTTTCTTTGAGTTGTAATGCATAAGATGTACGTTTGTCTTACTGTCTACAATAATGAAATAATCTGATGAACTGTCGGAATACAACATTGTTGCATCTGATATGCATGAAAAATTTTCCATTGTATTCGAGTATGTTCCCCCGGATTCAACAACAAGCGCTGAATCTGAAATATGACACAACTGAAGAGTATTCTGAGCAGGAGTCAGAATAATGAATTTTCCACCGGGCAGAACTCCCAGTCTTGTAGATTCATCCAATTTGATTTTCTGTTGTTTTACATTATCAAGTGTTGTTGAAAAAACAGCCGTGCCACTTGGTTCGCCATTGTATCCGGTATATCTGACTCTGGCACTTGCACAAGTTTGTGCTGTTGAATCAAAAAGAATTGCATTGATTATATGTCTGCCTTTTGAGGCATTGAATTCAAATGATGAAACAGTAGAAGAAACGGAAGAAAACGTTTTTGACAATTCTCCGTCTGTATACCAGGCAACGGATATCACATCGTCCATATTCATGCTGTTTGTCAGAGAAAGAGTGGCAGTGCAGTCTTCATCGCAGATAAGGGCAGTGTCTCTGATACCAAGACTTGCGTTCAGATAATCATTTCCTGATTTTGACAGACTCAGTTTTGTTTCATCCTGATTGTCTTTTGCAGTAGAGGAAAAAGACAGTTCTCCGCTTGTAACGTAATCTGTTACGACATTGAATGCTTCGCAACTTCCGGCTTTCTTTATATCGTCGTCATACAGGATTGTTCGTAGCAGGTAATATCCTGCCTCAATGTTGTCAAAAGTCCTGGTGTATTTGTTTTCATTACCTCCGACATTTACAGTACTTTTGGTACTGATTCCGGTCTGAATATTATCTATAAAGAAATCCAGACGGGGATTTGATATGTCGGAATCCCAATCCAGTTGTACTGAAAGGCTTCCTTTACCGGATATTTTTTTAATTTGTATTATCTCCGAAGCATTTGAACCGGAAAAAGAAATTGTTTTACTGCCGGTTGCTATTGTTTTTCCGGTATCTGAAAGTCCGTTGACTTCTATTTCCCATGTACCGTTGGGCAGTCCTTCGATTGTAACGGTTCTTGAATTTGAATTTTCTGAAAATGATTTGTTTCCTGGACCTTTGCCGGAGATAGTATATTTGATTATTCTTCCGGCATCGGCACCGGCCATGATGGATTTGGATTCTGTTTGTATTGTGATTTTCAGAGTTCCCGAACCTGTGCCTTCCTGGCAGGAAAATAACAACGCAAGAACAGATACAAGAATTACAATCATTGAAAAGTGTTTCACGGAAAAGCCTCTCAATGACATAATTCCCAATAGAATCAAGGTTTTTTTATAAAAATCTGAGTCAAAATGACACTATTTCTGCAAAATAATAAATTTTTAACCTTTTTTCTGCTAAAATGTTTTATATTAGGTTGGAAATATGAAAAAGAGGCACATCCTTATAAGTATTATTCTCATTATTATCCTGACAGGTTGTGCCACCACGTCCGGAAGGGAATTCAATGCGCCTTTGTGGTATTTCAGACCACAGTCAAGGGCTAAAAAATCGGAGATTGCTTTTATAGGTGTAGGTAAAGCTGCAAATGAAAGGCAGGCCCTTCTTCTGGCTTATTCCGATATCAACAACAGACTTTTTGCCTACATGGGAAGTGATGCTTCAGCAGAAAGTTATAGAGAACTGACAAAAAGCGGAAGAATTGAATCTTATGATTTCCAGGTAATTGAAAAATATCAGGTTTCGGAAGACAACCAGTATATTGTTTACCTTCTGGGCTTGGGAAAAAAGCAGACGTTGGAACGCTTCAGAAGTGATGAAGTGTTAAGGGAGAGTGAGATTGCCCTTCAGGTTGAGAATCTGATACTTGAAGGTGATGAACTGATTAAATCGAATCAGGATATTCTCGGTCTTAAAAAATACATTCAGTCTATGGTTCTGTCATACCCTTTGACTCTGATAGAAGATGAGTACTCTTTTGCTTCCATAATGAATGAAGTTCTCAACATCATTAATTCAATTTCCATGAGTTTCGTAAAGAACAATTCTTCAGAAGCAAGTTGTACGCTCAGTGTGAAAAGAAAATCTTCCCTGATTCCTTCACGGGTAATCAATGCTCCTGTAAAAGCGTCATACAAGGCAATGGATGCAAGAAACATTTATTACGATGACGGTTTTGTTTATTCTTCTTCAGAAGACGGAATGATTGACTTTACTCCCAAAAACATTGCCATTGCAAAAACAGGTTCAGTTGTTTTCAAATTTGACCTGGAGCAGGAACTGAGGGAATTGGCAAAAGTATCCGGGATTTCTGCCGATGCAATAGCAACTGCAGTTGAAGATAAGGCTTTGGTTTTTGATTACAATGTCAAATACGGAAATGTCAAAATTGCACTTTCTTCATTTGAATTTTCAGTTGACGGATATTACAGCAATTCAAATCTGATAAACACATATCTTACTACACGTTTTAATGAGGACGATGTTGATTCTTTTGTCCTGATTGCCCAGTCCGATGATGCCGATGAAAAACAGCTGAATGCAATTCATACCATCAGTCCTGATTGTGATTTGGCATTGATATGCAGAGTAGGTTATTCTGATTATTCGGAATCGAGAACCGGTACTGTTTCCGTTACTTCCGAAGGGTATATAAGAGTGTACGATCTGCGTGTGGGAGAACTTGTATTTGACAGTGATGTGATTTTCTCAAACGGATTCGGTGATTCAGAAGAGAAAGCACTTGAAAATTCGTATTCCAATTTTGCTGCGATAATCTATTCTATAGTAAAGGCTTTTTATGTTTGATCTTATCAGAACCACTCCTATGAAAGAGTACAACGGTACTGCATATTTTTACCGTCATGACAGGACGGGAATGGAAGTACTGTTTATCAAAAACGACAGCAGTGAAATGACATGTGCTTTTACATTTGCAACTCCGTCACAGGACAGCAAGGGATTGGCACATATTATCGAGCATACAGTTCTGAGTGGATCCGGACGATTTCCAGTTAAGGATCCTTTTACGGAGATATACAATTCAAGTCCGAATACATTTCTCAACGCCATGACTTTTTATGACAAGACAATGTATCCGTTTTCATCTCCTTTGAAGAAAGATTTTGATATTATTTTTGATATCTATTCGGATGCTGTTTTCAATCCGTTGTTGAGACGTGAATCGTTTGAACAGGAAGGTGTAAGATTCTTCAACGGCAAAGTTGACGGAGTAGTGTTCAATGAAATGCGCGGAGCAAGAAGTACTGAAGATTCGGTTGTGGCTGCGTACAGTATAAACAAACTTTTCAACGGTACCGGATATGAACATGACAGCGGAGGCAATCCGGAGTTTATAGCGGACCTCACTTATGAGGAATTCATTCAGAGATACAGACTTTGGTACAGTCCTGCAAACTGTAGACTTTTCTTTTTCGGAAATATTGAAATCCAACAGTATCTGGATTGTATTGAGACGCGTTATCTGGGGCCTGAGAATGACAGCAGATGGGTTGGGAAAAAGATTTACACAAAGCCTTCGGATTTGGTTTTGCCGGATGTGGAAGATGAGAGGGATGTAAGGTTCTGTTCTTCTCAGAATGCAAACAGCGTTGTCATGACCTGGCTTACAAATGCTTCTGATGATCCTTATGAATGTCTTACTGCGTCTATACTTACAGATATTCTTTTGGGTAATCCCGGAGCCCCTCTTTATAAGGCTATAACAGAATCGGATCTGGGTGATGATTTGAATTCCAATTGCGGTATGGACGGCGAGTATCCGTTTATTCCGTTTACCGTAGGTTTTGTTGATGCAAAACCCGATAAGGAAGATGAGATTGAAAAATTCATTATTTCTGCATTGAAGGAAATAGTAAATAAAGGACTTGAGCCGGATGCAATAGATGCCGCATTGAAGAGACAGGCATTTAAAATCAGGGAAATCAAGGGAACAAATGAACCGTACGGTTTAATGGTCGCAATGAGGGCTGCTCGTTATTGGTTACGCGGTACGGAACCTGAAAAAGGACTGGACAATCTGTCAGGGCTTGAACGTCTGAAAACGGAATGCAAAGGTTCAAAATATTTTGAAAACTGGATTCGGAAAAATCTGATAGACAATCACAGAAGATGTCTGCTTACCGTAAAAGAAGATAAGGATTGTGAGAACAGACTTCAGAAGATTCTTGATGAGAAATGCAGAAAGATGGAGCGTTTAATCGGTTTGGAAAAACTGAAAGAGTATCAGAAGGATTTTGAACTTTTCTGTGTATCTGAAGATTCTGAAGAGGAGCTTTCAAAGATCCCCAGAATTACAAGAAATGATTTGCCTGACAGAATTCCGAAACTTGATTTGGAAGAGGTGACACTTGACGGAGTTCCGGTTAAGACAATGAAGATTTTCACACGCGGAATCTGTTACATCAATCTGGCTTTTGATGTAACGTTTCTCAACGAAGAAGAGAAGAAACTTCTGACCTTGCTTATCCGTTTTATGCAGATGTCCGGAACAAAAAAACATGACTACTCAAAGCTGGGTACTTTGGTGAAAAAATATACCGGAGATTTCAACATGATTTACTGCTGTGCTTCCAAGACAGACGGTAATCCTCTGAGTGTTGTTTTTGTCCGGACCAGAGCATTGGAAGAAGATGTAGGTAATGCTTTTGATATTACAAGGGAGATTCTTCTCGAAACGGATTTTTCGGATGAAAAAAGAATCAGGTCTTCCCTTATTGATATCATAACCGACATTGAGTCAGATTATCTTGATTCTGCAAATGCCTTTGCAACAATTCATGCCTGTTCCTCCCTTTCTGCAATAGATAAAGAAGCAGATATTACCATGGGTACGCAAAGCTATCTTTATCTGAAGGAACTGCTGGATTCGGAAAAGAAGCTGGGACCTGTTCTTAAAGATTTGCATGACAGAGTATTCGGGAAAAACAGATTGACTATGCAGCTGGGGTGTGAGGAAGAATATCTGGAAAAAAATATTACTACTTCTTCTGTATTCATTCAGTCTTTTCCACTTGTAAAAGAAGAGTCCTCATCGGATTTTTATGACCGATATAACAGGCCTGAATATAAGAACACAAGAATACTGGTCAGCAGCGGTCCGGCTTACAATGCACTTGCATTCAGAGTCAACTGTGACAGTCAGAGTGAACTTGCAGGTATTTCACTTTTCTGTTCAATAGTAAGCGGCAATTTCCTGTTTGATGAAATACGGAGTAAAAACGGTGCATATGGGGCAGAATGTCATTTGGATTTGCAGGAAAAGATTCTGTCTATGTCCAGTTACAGGGATCCTCAAATACAGAATACTTTGAAGATTTTCAAAGAGGCTCTGTCTTATCGTATTTCAGAAAAGGAACTGGACAGTACGGTTGTCACAATTATCGGAAAAGAATTGAAACCTATGATTCCCAAGGCAATGTGTTTTGAGGCTTTCAGAAGATCTTTGTACGGAATGTCAGATGATCTTTATCTGAGAAGGCGTAAGGTGATTTTATCAATGACATTGGAAAAATTAGCTGAAATTGCCCGGAAACTCAGAGAAGATATTGAAAGAGGATGTTCGTGCAGCAGTGTCTGTTCTTCTGTCGATGATACTTCAGACCAAATAATCAAACTTGGTCTTTAAGTTGCACGCACAAATAGATTATAATATCTAAAAAGACTCATCAGAGGCTAAAGAGGTGGCGCTGTGACAGTTTATATAATCAAGGCAGTGGTTCAGATTCTGTTTATTACCGTGTTTCTGTATCTTTTTTACTGCTCTATGGCAGAAAACAAGGCTGCTCAACTTGCAAAACTGTTTATATCATACATGATTGTATATCTTGTATGTTTTACATTCAAACTGGAAGTTCTATCATATCTGATGGAGAAGCTTGCGCTTCCTCTTGTAGTGTTCCTTTGCATTCTTTACCAGCCTGAACTCAGACGTGCTTTTGCCACAGGTTTAACAAGAAGAAGTAAGTTTTTCAACATAAAGGCAAACCATACATCTGCGGAAATGGTTGAGAGTGTCATAAGTGCCTGTGAACGTCTTATTCAGTCCAAACGCGGTGCACTGATTGTATTTCCAAGAAATGTTTCCATTAAGAATATTATTGAAAGCGGCACAAAACTTAATGCCGATATTTCAACGGCTTTGATAGTTACTGTATTTGACTTTGATACAGCTTTGCATGATGGAGCAATGATTATCCAGGGCTCAAAGATTATTGCTGCAGGTTGTTATCTTCCTCTCTCGGCTCAGACAGATATCAAACAGTCATTTGGAACAAGACACAGAGCAGGACTGGGTATGGCGGAAGAATCGGATGCGGCAGTTCTGATTGTATCGGAAGAAACAGGTGCTATTTCACTTGCATACAATGCAAAACTCTATTACAACCTTTCTTCTGAAGTTATTAAAAATACACTGCTTGCAATTTTCAATAATCTTGATGTTCAGCTTGACCTTAAGGAGGATACATATGAAGTTTGAGAAAACCTCCTCAAGATTGTTCAAAAACTGGCAGGTTAAGATACTCTGCCTGATTTTTGCAATATTCATTTATGCATTTGTAACATTTGAATCTGTAGGTGAGCGTGTTGTTTCAATTCCTTTGGAAATCATAATGCCCGAAGGATATGAAGCCGTAAGCAATGTTCCTGATTCTGCTTCTGTTGTGATAAGAGGATCTGAGAAACAGATTTATCTTGTTGATATAAGCAGGGTAAAGTTGTCTGCTGATTTTTCGGATATTCATGATAAAGGTGTTGCTTCTACACCTATTTCAATTGATTACTCAGAACTGATGGACTATATTAATTTTACTGATATTTCAATTTTTACCCAGCCGTCTGTAGTTAAAGTATATTTTGACTGATCCGTGCCGGAGAAATAAATGTCACGAGACGATTGGAAACGGCCGGAAGAATTCAATGCTCCAGAAGGAAGAAGACGCATAGGTCTTGTTGTATCTTATGACGGACGTGCCTTTTGCGGTTGGCAAAGTCAGGATAACGGGGTTTCTGTTCAGCAGACAATTCTTGAGGCGGTAAAGAAGTTTACAGGTCAGAAAGATGTAGAAATATGCGGAAGCGGCAGAACAGACAGCGGAGTTCATGCCTGGGGTCAGGTTGCACATGCAGAAATAGATGATTGTTCAATTCCTGCATCTGCTTTTTGTCCGGGACTGAATGCCTTGCTGCCTGTTCAGGTAAGAATCAAAAAGTCCTGGGAAGCCGGCAGTGATTTTCATGCAAGATACAGTTCAATGGCCAGGGAGTACAGGTATTTCTGCAAACTTAATCCGGGTCATGATGCCTTTGATGACGGTCTTATTACCTGTCTGAAAAAAATGCCTGATATCAATGTTCTGAATTTATATGCAAAGCAGATTATCGGAACACATGATTTTACGACTTTTGCCTGCAGTAAGGATATCTGTCCAAGTAAGGTCCGTGATATTTATGAATCTGAATTTTACTGCACAAAATCAGAATTCGGTGAAGATATTCTTGTATACCGTGTCTGCGGTAATGCTTTTCTTTATCACATGGTCAGGTCTCTTGTAGGGACTATGATTGAAATGGCTTTAAACGGAAAGACTGCAGCAGATTTTAAGAGAATTCTTGATAATGCAGACAGAAGTCTATGTGGTAAAACTGCTCCGTCTGACGGGTTGTACCTATGGCGTGTAAGCTATGATCCCGATGAGTATCTTTGGTTTGAGGAAAAGTATGGACGATGAGACAAAAGCCAGAAAGGCTGCGCTGGAAAATGCCCTTAATGAAACAGACAAACTCATAGATATGTTTTCCGACATTCTGGGATGCAGGGAAGTAAGAGAACACAGCAAAAGAGATTTTTCCGATACGGCTTCCAAGATAATGGGTCTTGCACGTGAAGATAAAATTCCATCGGGTTTTGCAAGCCATCCGGCAGAAAAGACAGATAATGATGAACGTTTTGACATGTCATTGGATGAGCTCCGTGAATGTGCGATGGAATGCAGAAAATGCAAACTGTGTTCAACCAGAAAAAATGTTGTATTCGGAGAAGGATGTTCCGATCATCCGGATGTGATGGTTATTGGGGAAGGTCCCGGAGAGACTGAAGATGAAACCGGGCGTCCGTTTGTGGGTAAGGCAGGTCAGTATCTTGATTCATGGCTTAAGGCTGTTTCTCTTTCCAGGGAAAACAATGCATACATTGCAAATATAGTCAAATGCAGACCTCCTCAGAACAGAGATCCTGAAGAGGATGAAAAATCAGCTTGCATGGCTTTTATAAAGCAGCAGATTGATCTTATTCAGCCAAAGGCTATTTTGTGTTTGGGAAAGCCTGCTTCAACTGAACTTACAGGTATTACTTCTTCCATGGAATCACTTCGCGGAAAGTTTTATTTTTATGAAAGCAGGATTCCCATGATATGCACGTATCACCCTGCTGCAGTGCTCAGAAACATGTCATTGAAAAGACCTGTCTGGGAAGATCTTCAGAAACTTGCAAGGTATCTCAATCTACGGATTGCAACAAAATGATCAAGTATGCTCTTTGTGCCGTTCCTGTGCCTCTAAAAACTGAATTTACATACAGTTTTGATGATGAACTTCTTAATGTGGTTCCGGGAATCAGAGTTATGGTTCCGTTCGGCAAGAGGAAGACAAGAGCTTATGTTATTGAAGTTTCGGACAAGAAACCTGACGGGAATTTTGAAATAAAAAACATCATCAGAATTCTTGATAAAATGCCTATATTCGGTGACTGCCAATGGAAGCTTGCCCTGTGGATGGAGAAATTCTATTTCTCAAACCGAGGTGAGGTTCTTGATACTATGATTCCCGGAGGAAAACGTGATGTGGTTTTCGGGGCAATTGAGAGTGAACAATCAGTTGACAGACCTGATGTTGTTCTTTCTGCGGAGCAACAGAAAGCCGTAGATATTATTACAGGTTCAAAAGGTGGTTTGTTCTATCTGTACGGTGTTACCGGTTCAGGCAAAACAGAGGTGTTTCTACGCTGTGCAGAACAGGTTATCAGACAGGGAGGTCAGGTTATTTATCTGGTTCCCGAAATTACACTTACACACCAACTTGCAATTCAGCTTCTCAAACGTTTTAAAAACAATGTTGCAATTTTACACAGTGCCCTTACGGACTCTCAGCGAATAGCTCAGTGGCGAAAAATTCAAAGAAAGGAAGTTGGTCTTATCATTGGTGCAAGAAGTGCAGTTTTTGCTCCGTGTCCGAATCTTAAAATGATTATTATTGACGAGGAACACGAAAACTCTTACAAGAGCGGAAA
>JAZLMO010000041.1:0-9141 GCA_045598675.1 Sphaerochaetaceae bacterium | reverse complement strand
TGTTGAAGAATGAAGAGACCTGACTTTCCGAGATATGCACCGCTGATCATTTTCTCAAAATGATATGAATCCGGATCAAGTGTTGATTTTAAGAATTCATTATCCAAATCCCCCAGTGAGAAACTCAGATTTCCGGATTCTTCATTGATAATTGTTTTTCCGTATATGAAAGCGGTGTTTGTACCTGTGCCCAGAATAAAACCTATACATGAATCACAGCCTGTATGCTTTGCTGCAGGAAGGCCTGCAAGAAGAGTTGTGACAGTATCGTTGAGAATTATTATTCTCTTTCCGCTCATGTCAATTCCACGACCGGAAAGTTCGTTGAAAAGTTCTTTGCCCAGTTCTTTTCCCACTACTTCAGATGCTTTTATTTCCTTGCTGAAAACAAGAGGAACTCCATCATGATCCGGCAGTATTTTTGCCGCATAGGAAAAACAGAATCCTATCCGGTCTGTTTTATTCATAAGTCTTTCAACCTCATCGGCTATTGTACTGAAAAATTCCTTTGCGGATACTTCTTTGTCTTTCCCCGGCATTGTACTGTTTTTGAAATCTTCAATGACAGGTTGTCCGTTTTCATCAAATGAAACCAAACATGTTCTGAAATTTGTTCCTCCGGCATCGATGACTGCAACTTTTTTACCCGGTTTTGCATTAAACTCAGGACTGCAGTAGCTGTCAATCATAGGCATTGAACTTTTTTTGCCTTCCAATCCTTTCTTCATTTCATCCATGATGAACGAACAAAGTTGCTTCATATCTACGAAGTCCGGATTTATAAGATGTTTGTCTAGAAATTGTCTGGTTTTGTCATTCATGACTGAAGTACTCCTTATATTACGTATATAAATATAACCCATCTTACTTTGTTTTCAAGCATTTTTATGTTAACATTCATGAATATGAGTAATATCGAAAGTTTTTTCTGGTATGATTTGGAAACATTCGGATTAAATCCGTTTTATGACAGAATTGCTCAATTTGCAGGACAGAGAACAGATATAAATCTCAATCCGATAGGGGATCCTGTTATACTGTATTGCCGTCTTTCCGCTGACTATATTCCGGATCCGGGAGCCTGCCTTGTTACCGGAATCACACCTCAGGAAGTCAAACAAAAGGGCATACCGGAAAGTGAGTTCATAGAAAAAATAAACAATCTTTTCAGTCAGAACGGAACCTGTGTCTGCGGTTTCAATACCATAAAATTTGATGATGAGTTCATACGTAACGCTCTTTACAGAAATTTTCTTGACCCCTATGAAAGAGAATGGAAGAACAATTGCAGCCGCTGGGACATTATTGATCTTGTAAGAGCAGCCCATGATTTCAGACCTCAGGGAATTAACTGGCCGGCACCCAAAGCTAACGGAAATCCTGTTTTCAAACTTACAGAGATGACTGCGGCAAACAATATAGAACAGATAGGTGCACATGATGCCATGGTAGATGTCAATGCAACAATAGCAGTTGCAAGACTCATAAAGGAAAAGCAACCCAAACTGTTTGAACATTATCTGAGCCTGAGAAACAAGGTGGCTGTCAAGAATCTTCTGAACCTTCAGGGAGATGTAATCAAACCTCTTCTTTACACTTCACAGAACTTTACAAATCCGAACGGATGTACTTCCATGATTCTTCCTATTTCACCAAAAGTGGATCAGGATAACAGTATAGTCTGTTTTAATCTTTCAAAGGATCCTTCGGTATTGCTTTCATGTGATGCAAAGGACATTTACAGAACCCCGGGACTGTTTAAACTTGCCATAAACAAGTGTCCGTTCCTTGCTCCTGTAAACACTCTTTCAGATGAGGATTATCAGCGTCTGGGAATTGATAAAAAACTGTGCTCTGTGCATTACCGCCAGATTATGGAAAACAGTGCAAATATAATCGTCAAACTCAGGGAAAATGAGGAAGCTGCATTTGTGCAGTCTGAAGATCCCGATTTTGCAATTTATTCAAAGTTTTTCACCGATGAAGACAAAAGACTTTTCCGTGTAATCAGAAACACTCCACCGCAGCAGAGAATCAATTTGAATCTTCATTTTTCCGATTCCAGATGCCCTGAGATGTTATGGAGACATGTTTGCAGAAATTATCCGGAAAATCTGGATTCCGACAATATGAAAAAATGGAAAAGTTTTGCCGCAACCAGGTTGCTTTGTCCTCCGGGTAATCCTATCAATGACATTTATTTTGTCGAGAGAAAAATCATAGAGAAGATGGACAGCACGGAATATGATGCAAAACAGAAACAGATACTGGCTCTTCTCAAAGAGTATGTGAATACTTTGAAACGTTATGTCGGACTTAAGGATGTAAACTGAAAAATGGGATTGTTCAATTACTTCAGAGATAAAAAAGAGCGAACCGGAGACAGGTATATTCTTTGTCTTGACGGCGGTGGAATGCGCGGAATAATACCGGTTGTAATTCTCAAAAAGCTGGAAGAATGCATCAGGGCTGAAGGTTCGGAAAAAACACTTTCCTCTTATTTTGACTTCATTGCCGGAACATCTACAGGTGGACTAATTGCCCTATCTCTCACCTGTCCTTCAGGACTTAAGAGTATTGAGTTGTCAAACGGCAGTCAGATAGATTTGACAGAACTAGAAAATACATACATGACAATAGGAAAAGAAGTATTTCCTCCCTCGGGTTCGGACTTTTTCGGAATAGGAAAGGCTGTACGTCAGATTGCATTTGACAAGTACCCGTATATCGGTATAGAGAATCTTCTCAAGGGTTGGTTTGAAGATGTTCCTCTGACAAAAGCAAATGTGCCTACACTTATAATGGCTTACGACATAGGATGCGGAAAAGAAGCTTTGCTGAGAAGCTATGCAGACGATAGAATACTTGCCTGGGAAGCAGGCCGAGCAACGAGTGCTGCCCCAACTTACTTTGCACCTTTTGAAAAGGATGGCAAGCTGCTTGCAGATGGTGGAGTAATTGCAAACAATCCATCACTTTACGCCTATGTTGAAGCAAAAAAAATGTATCCTGAATGCAAGTGTTTTCATATTCTTTCAATCGGTACTGCAAATGATGTTCACACAACATCAAGGGATGCAACATCAGGTCTTTTAAGTTGGATAGATCAAGTGTCTCCCATGTACATGACGGCACAGAGAAGGACAGTCGATTACATTATGGAAGATTCCGGACTTGCTGATTATCTGAGAGTGAACTCTCCTATGGATACTTCCATAAAAATGGATGATATCAGTGATGAGAGTATGAAAAAGCTCTACAGTTTCGGTGTAGAGCTATCAGAAAAATATGACGAGCAGCTTCGCTTGTTTGCAAAGCATCTTGTCAAAAACAAATCTTAATTTACAAGTTCCTTCAGGATGCTTTCAAATCCTTTGCAGGATTTTTCAAGCTGTTCAATTTCAATATACTCATCTCTGACATGAGCCAATGACTCAAGGGAAGGTCCGTATCCTATAGAAGGTATTCCTGCCTCACCGCAGAAATGACTTGCGTTTGTACAGAATGCAAAGTGTGATATCTCCGCTTTGATACCTGCTTTCTCAAGACCTCTGAGAGCCTTCTGAACCAGCTCATGATTTCTGTCAATTGCCCATGCAGGGAAATATCTCTTAGCTTTGATTGTTTCACCTGTCCAGCACTTTTCCTGACCTTCTGCCAGATATACTTTTGCCTTAAGATTCGGGATTGTTTTCTTTGTTCTTTCAATGGCTTCTTCAACCTGTCCCAGGATGACTTTCTCATCTTCTCCTACAAGTGTTCTTCTGTCAAATGTTGCAATACATTTTGAAGGAACTACAGAGGCCCCCGGATAAGGAAAGGACTTAATATCCGTCAGTTCAAGAATTCCTTTTCCGAGAAGTTCGTGTTCATTAGGAACAATCTTTCTAATTTCTTCCACAAGAGCCATCATATGGTAGACTGCATTAACACCTTTTTCGGGATTGGAAGAGTGGCAGCTTACACCTTCTGTTTCCACAACAACTTCAGCTCTTCCTCTCTGACCGATTTTAACCGTAGTGGTAGTAGCCTCTCCTATGATTACGAAATCGGGTTTAACCGCCTTTGAAATTTCACGGCATGCTACGCCTTCAAAACATTCTTCATGAACGGAACCGGATACACAGATTTTTCCTGTAAAATCTTTGTCGCATGACTTGGCAAAACGTGATGCAGCGAGAATCATTGAAGTAAGGCTTGCAACCATGTCACTGGATGCTCTTCCGTAGATTTTCCCGTCTTCTATTTCTGCTCCGAACGGCTTGTGTTTCCACTGTTCTTCATCAATGACATCAACATGATCAATATGACCGTCCATAAGGATTGTCTTTCCGGGTCTTTTTCCGTTGATTGTTCCGATAACACTGCCGTACTTGTCTATGACCGCACTGTCAAAACCCAGCTCAAGCATCTTCTGCTGAAGAAAGAGCGCTTTTTCTTTTTCACGACCGCTGAAACTTGGAATCATAATTGCCTGACGGGCAAATTCAACAAGTTCTTTATCCTGCATTATTCAGCCTCCTATTACAGTACCTTCAAACGGTTTTCCGTTAAGAATTGCCAAAGTATTTTCTATATCTCTTCCGTTTGCGCAGTAAACAACAAGATTGTTTTCCTGTGCAAGTTTTGAGGCAATGGGATCAAACGGTGCGTTCTTGCCCGGATTCCATTCGTCTCCCACTATTTTTCTGAACTCCGACCAGCTTATTGAATCAATAGGTTTTGCATCAGGATTGATTCTGGGATCGTCCGTATATACTTTTGCTATGTTGGAAAGATTGATGACCTTGTCTGCTTTGAATTTTCCGGCAAGAAAGACTGCATCGGTGTCTGTTGAAAACCCCGGTTTCCATCCTCCTGCTACAAGAATACGCCCTGTAAATTTTATGTTTTCGTCTGTAGGATCCGTAACAACATCATCCTGACAGAGATTTCCGAAAATTGCCTTGACCAGCTGTGCATTGATATGTGTTGCTTTAATTCCAATCCAGTCCTGTGCATCAGGGCAACTGCTTTCGGAATTACCTATAACTTCCCTGTATGCCTTCTGATAATCTCTGGCAGGAGCACCGCCGCCGCACACGAAAATGAGCTTTGCATCCTCATTTTCCTCAAGATATTTTTTTATACTTACAGTGAATTTTGAAAGAAAATCTGCATCCGGTTTATCCGGAGAGATTATTGAACCGCCTAAAGATAAGACTGATAGTTTCATAATAGCCTCGCTCAAACCAGTATAACACAATGACATATCAAATAAAACCGCATTTACGATACAAAAAACGCAGATTTTAACAATTTATTCATCTAATTTGGAATATAGGGTTACAGGGCATTGTTTTGGCTTTGCCAATAGCCCTGAATGCAATTCGGAGGGGTTACTATGGATGGAATGAATCAGGTAATCATAGAAGGAAAACTGGTAAAGGATCCGGAATTCAAGCTTTTCAAGGACGATAAGGCCTTTTGCAAATTCACGGTGGCAGTCAACAAAAATTATAAGGACAGGAAAAAAGATGCCTGGGTAGAAGAGGTCTCGTACTTTCTGGTTGAGACATGGCGGGGTCTTGCCGAAGTTTGCCACAAGTACCTGGAAAGAGGACGCGGAGTAAGAGTAATAGGTGAACTTAAACAGTACAGATGGTCAGATCCTGAAAACGGCGGAAAGAAGCGCGATATGATTTATATTATTGCCGATTACGTTGAATTTCAGGCTATAAAAAGAAGTTCCGAGTCAGAAAACACACATCAGAATGAAAACCGTGATGATTTGGACAGTAAGGAAACAGTTGAAGTTCTTGATAAGGAGGCGGTACAGACAATTACAGAAGAAGCGGAACAGGAACAGCAACTTTAAACCGTATACGATTCAATTCAGGGGCTTTCGGGTCCCTGAATCGGTTGCCTAAATTGAATGAATAATTCTTTTGCTGTAATATTTAGCGAAAGGTGTCTTTCATGAGAAGATTTTTATCGGTTTTAATTATCTGCTTTGTTTGTTGCTGTGCTTTTTCTTCGGAAGTCAGGTCTCTTAAAACAGAACATTTTGAGATAATATTTCAGGAAGAATCTTCAAGAACTGCCCAAGAGATTTTTCAAGGATGCGAACAGGTTTACGACAGGGTTTGTGCATTAATCGGAAATACCGGTGAAAAACTGTTTTTCCCTGTTGTGATACGCTCTGACGAAAAGATTTTCAACGCATACTATACCGGCTATCCGTACAATGTAATTGTTCTTCACGATACTTTTTCCACTCCTGATAATTCAATGAATATGCCTGAAAAGATGCTGGGTGTCTTTGAACATGAACTGACTCATGCGCTTTTGTTCAATCACAGAAATAAGTTCTGGAAAGCTATGGGAGATATTTTCTGTGACGGGTTTTCCATACAGGGATTGTATGTTCACCCTATGTTTTCGGAGGGTTTGAGCGTTTATTCAGAAAGCAGAAACGGAGCAGGAAGGTTGAATGATCCGTTCTTTATGCATGAAGTGAAACAGGCAAAACTGGACGGTGCTTTTCCTTCATGGTTTGAAGCATCCGGCGGAATGGACTTGGGTACATTCCGTGACAGTGCCTACACTTTCGGCGGACCGTTTGTAAATTATCTTGCACATAGATTCGGCGAAAACAAACTGGGAGAATTTTTCACGCAAACTACAGGTCTTGTTTTCAGAACCGTACCTTTAATCTTCAGGGATGTGTTCGGCATTGATATTGATGCAGCATGGAATGATTTCAGGGATTCCATACAGGTTCCGTCAAATCTTCTTGTACCTGACAAATTGATTAAAGCCGGTTCTTACTCAAATGTAACAGGACTCAATGATACGTTGTATGTTCTTAATTCTCATGAGTCTTCAGTTGATGTATTTGACATGAATACAGGCCTGCCTGTAAAGTCCATTCCGTCTTATGGAGCATCTGCTTTAAGTGTTGCCGGAGACGGTTTATTGATTTTGGGAATTACAAATGAGCATGACTGTTCGGTTTTGATTACCTCAGAAGACGGCGTTGTAATCAGAAGATTCGACGGATATCATCAGGGTTTTGTTTCTGATGACGGATATTTAGGTCTTGTAGGGAACAGAAAAAATTGCTGCTATATAGATTTCTATGACAGAAATGAGGATTTCATCGGTATGGTTAATCTTGGATACGGAACAGATGCATACTGTTTTTCCCCGTATGGCAGAGGC
Source organism: Sphaerochaetaceae bacterium (assembly GCA_045598675.1). Classification (GTDB taxonomy): domain Bacteria; phylum Spirochaetota; class Spirochaetia; order Sphaerochaetales; family Sphaerochaetaceae; genus JAZLEZ01. The sequence continues at coordinate 1,938 of JAZLMO010000041.1, read as the reverse complement.
TATGTCAGTTTCATTTTAGTTAAGGACGGTATCAGCCGTATTGCTTTTGTAAATCCTTCAAAGAAAACAGTTTATGTAACTGATAATCCTGACGGATACATATTCCGTTCTGTCTCAGGTAATACTTTTTCATGGATGAATAAAAATGTTTCCGATGCAACGGTAAGATTCGGCACTTTTGAATTTGACGGTGTTTCAGCAGACTTGAATTTCTGTCAGGCTGATTATGACGGCGGTACATGGTGGCCGTACGCCTATGGTGATAAGCTTTTCTTTGTAGGAAAGAAATCTGCTTTTTCAGGTTTGTATTCAACCGAAACCGTTAAAGAATTTGTCAGTCGGAATTACGCTGTTTTGCAATATGATGTTGTTGAAAATGTTTCTGAAATCCGAGCTTCAAAATTCAATTCAACTCCTTATCTTTTCAAGGGTACGTTTATTCCGTTGGCAGGTTATTCGGATGAAGATGAAGACTTGATAGGATTGGGTTTTACATACCTTACAGAGGACCCTTTCAAGAGATGGACTGTAAAAACAGATGCAGGTTATAACTTTGAAGATGAAATCATATTCGGAGAACTTGCAGTTTCCGAAAATCTTTCTCCGCGTTTTTCATTTTATCAGGACGGTAAGTTCAAGTATTCCCATGAAGATGATAAATTCTCCTTCAGGGGTAATATTGAAGCAGAATTCAGAAAAACACTGTTATCCGAATCAGTATTTTCATGTTCTCTGTTTGTTGCTCCGGAATATGAAAAGGACCTGGATGTCTATGCAGGTGCCAAAAGCAGTTTTTCCGTTGTGAAAAATAAAGGAATGCTTCCTTTTGAATATCTGGGTTTGAACTTGTCTGCAGGCTTAGAATGCGGAATCTTCAATACGGATGAAACTGCAGGAAACGCTGCATTCAGCCTTCATATTCCGCATCTTTTCAAGACGGACGGCACTTCTGTCAGATATACTTACAATCTGCCTGTTGATATAGCTGTTGAAACAGATTTTGAAAAAGATATCCGGGGGTGTGTTTCCGTAATTCCGTTTGCAATGGAATTGCAGAAAGGTTTGCAGTTTTCAGGTCTGTTTTTCAACAGATTTGTTACAAATGCAGGTTGGATATGTGAGTACAATGTCAAAAACAAAGACAGAACTGACAGGTACTTTGTTTGTGCAGATTTTACTCTGACTCCTGCAATAGGTATGCTTTACGGAAATGTTTTCGGTAAACTGGGTGTTGTCCTTGAATACTCGGAAACAGAAGATATTTCTGCAACACTGAGGTTCTCGGTTTCAATTTAGTATGGTTAGCAATAAATTATATACAGAGTGCATTTTGTGTCCCAATGAATGTAAAGTTGACAGAACTGCGGGGGAAACCGGACGTTGCGGTCAAACAGACAAAATAAAGGTTGCATGGAGCGGACTGCACAGGGGAGAAGAACCTCCTGTGTCAGGTAAAAACGGCAGCGGTATGATTTTTTTCTGCGGTTGTCCGCTTCATTGCGCATACTGTCAGAATTATCAGATAAGTACTGCTGATTCGGCCGGGATTGAGGTTTCTTTGGAGGAATTGACTCAGATAATCATGGAGCTTCAGTCATTTGGCGCCGCATCATTGAATCTTGTGACCGGAACGCATTTTATTCCTTCAATAGTTCAAGCATTGGAGATGGCAAAATCAAAAGGATTCAATCTTCCGGTTGTCTGGAATTCAAGTGGATATGAGTCTGTCGAAGCCCTTAAAATCATCGATTCTTATATCGATTTGTATCTTGTTGATGTAAAGACGCTGGACAGTTGCGTGGCACAGCAGTTCTGCGGTTTGGCAAAATATTCCGATGTGATTGTTCCTATAATGAAATTCCTCAAGCGCAGACATCCGGTTACGTCTTTGGATGGCAGAATAAAGGGAACTTTGGCGCGGCATCTGGATTTTCCGGG